>JAEZFK010000047.1 GCA_023437715.1 Bacillota bacterium
ACCAATGACAGATAACTCATTTTGGTTATGTCTTCTTTTCTAATGCTTCTGATAGGAAGTCCTGTAAAACTGCCCGATCATAAATATGAAACCTCAAAGGGGAGGAAACCAAGGCATCTGGTTTCCACCCCTTTTAAGATTAATCTGACCTTCTTTTTGTATTTGGTCCCATGCCTTCCCGGCGGGAATTGTGTGTCTGATTCTGATTTTCCGGCTTGCCCTTTTCTGACATGCCGTGATTCATTTCATTTTTATTTTTATTTTTCGGGGAAAGCTTTTCCTGTTTATTCTTCTCCATTTCCATCACCTCTGCAATAGTATGGTCTGACGATATAAGATTTATGTAAAAACAGCGTTTTCACGCATAATACATTCCACTGCTGTGCATTATAAAAATGAGGTGATGAATATGTCATATATAGCTCCTGCAGTCCAGGCTAAATTCGAGACTCTTTCCATCGACTTAAAAAATGAAATCCTGGAGCGAAACGTACAAATTAACACCATTTACGATTTAATCCATGTTTTGGAGGAGATTGTAAACGAAGGGAGTTAATTATTTTCCCCAAAAAAACAGTCACAAGCCGAGATTGGCCTTATGGCTGTTTTTTGATGCAAAATATTAAGAATCTTCCCATAGAAAAGGGGCCGGACACATAGGATCCGACCCATTAAAAAACGTAAAAATAATTATCTCCAATTTCCGTAAGATGATTTGCACTGACGGCCATTGTTTGTGGTTGCACCCTTGGTCTTGGAACAAGAGCTGCTGTTCTTGCTGCTAGAGCAGTTACCGCCGGAACAGGTAGCTCCCTTAGTGCAAGAGGAACCGTTAGAGCAGTTGGAACCATTGGAGCAGTTGGAACCAGTGAAACAGTCCGTACCGTTGCTGCAGCCAAGCTTGCTTAAGATGCTGTTAATATCCCCAGACTGTCCAAAGCAATTGGAAAGGTTAAAGCAATTACCTGATGACACTGGGCAGGTTGCTGCCTGAGCGGTCATAGGAACACCTGCTACAGTAAGTGCGGTTGCTGCTGCTAAAACGAATACTGGTAATTTTCTCATGGTAATATCCTCCTTATTTGTTACGCAATTATTACATTTCTGTTACAAAATGTATCATAACATACAGGAAATGGAATTTCACTAGGAGAAAAATGGCAATTACCCTCTATTTTCCAGCTGATACTCATTGAGCCCCAGCTGCAAGGCTCCCATAATGCCCTGGTTGTCATTTAAGCTTGGAAGAACAATATAATTTTCCAGGTCTTCAAGCTCTTTTGTCCTGATATATCCGGCCATCTGGCGCTTCACTTCTTCCCTTACCATGGGCATCATATGCTCCTGATGCATGACGCCTCCTCCAAGGACAATGCGCTGGGGGGACAGGACCATGATATAGTCTACCAGGGCCTGACCGATGTAATAGGCTTCCAGCTCCCAGACCTCTTTCTTATCCGCCAGCTCTATGCCCTTCTTTCCCCAGCGGGCCTCTATGGCAGGACCTGAAGCAAGGCCTTCCAGGCAGCTCTTGTGGTAGGGGCACTTGCCCTCATAAGCATCGTCGGGATGCTTTGCTAAAAGCACATGGCCTCCCTCAGGATGAAGCATTCCGTGAAGGAGCTTCCCATTGGAAATGATTCCAGCTCCGATTCCTGTTCCAATGGTGATGTACATGCTGTTTTCCAGACCTTTTGTAATGCCCCAGGTAGCTTCTCCCAAAGCAGATCCGTTCACATCCGTATCAAAGCCTACAGGGATATTTAGGGCTCTTTTAAAGGCTCCCACAATATCATAGTTGGCCCAGACCAGCTTGGGGGTGGTGGTAATATAGCCGTATGTATCCGAATTCCTGTTTAAGTCAATGGGACCGAAACAGCCAATTCCAAGGGCTTCGATTTTCTTGTCTGAAAAATATTCAATCAGCTTCGGTACGGTGATCTCCGGAGTTTCCGTAGGAATGGAAATCCGCTCGAAAATTTCGCCGTTTTCATTTCCAATGGCACAAACCATTTTTGTGCCGCCTGCTTCTAACGCTCCAAGTCTCATATATTTTTCCTCTTTCCTGCCCATTCTCCCTGGGCATATTGATAATATTATTCGGGATTGGAACAGATGACAGACATCTTTCCTTCAAACCTGCACTCTCCGCTCTTTGCCGGCACAATGAAATGCTGCCCGGCCTCCAGAGAGATTCCGTTTACAGAGCCTTTTCCGCTTATAACACTTACATTGGTAAAATATTTTTTAAACTCTTTGGTGAATACACCGTCGATATCATACTTATCCACGGTATAGAATTTACAGGTGACCAAATGGGTGTGCACTGCCCCCGGCAGCCTTTCCGACACAGGATGGATTTCGTTTTCTTTAAAGGGAGCGCTTATGACGTCGATGCTCTGTTCTACATGGAGCTGTCTTGGCTTTCCATCGGACAGGCGGCCGTAGTCATAAACCCGGTAGGTAATATCACTGCTCTGCTGTGTTTCCAGAATCAGGGTTCCACCCTTGATGGCATGGACACAGCCGGGCTCTATCTGGAAAAAGTCGCCCTTTTTCACCGGAATCTTTCGGATAAATTCTTCCCAGCGTTCATCCCGGATCATGGCCTCCACCTCTTCCCGGTCTTTCCCATGATGGCCGATCACAATTTCTGTCCCAGGTTCACAGTCCAGAACATACCAGCATTCTGTCTTTCCAAGGGAACCATTTTCATGGACCCCTGCATAGCTGTCATCCGGATGGACCTGGATGCTTAAATCCTCCTTGGCATCAATGATCTTGACTAAAAGCGGGAACTGGTCCCCCGGATAATTGCCGAACAGCCCCGGCTCTTCTCTCCACAGGCTGCCGAGCAGCTTTCCGTCGTATATACCTCCCCCAATCCGGCATGCTCCGTTTTTGTGGGCGCTGATCGCCCAGCATTCTCCGGTGGTATCGCTTGGTATTTCGTAGCCGAATACCTCCCGAAGCCTGACGCCTCCCCAGATGGCCTCTTTAAATACAGGCTCCAGAAACAAAAGTTCCATCTGTCTTCCTCCTTATGCAGTAATTTTACTCGCTCTCTATATTTTACCTGAATATAGGAAAAAGGAAAAGCAGTATTTCTGTTTTTTTATGAAAATCCGGGGATAAAAAAAAGATATGCCCTCCCCGGCAGGAAGCTTATATAATAAAGCTGCCCGCCGGGGAAACACATATCATATTGGAGCATGTTTTTACCTTTATTTTTCCGAGTCTTTGCCGTACACTTCAATCTGGGTCAGGGCCGGGAATGGGGACGGATCATCGGCCTTTATTAAATTGCTTAATTTCAGCCAGGTGATGTTCTTTCTTTCCAGTAAAAATACATGGGGTTTTACGCTCTTTTCCATTTCCACCGTCTCTCTGGTTCCGTCGGAAAAGGTGAAGTCCGCTTTCACCCACCAGTTGTCGTGAGGGAAGTCTGCGCGGGTATACAAAAGGATTTTATCAAAATCCACGGGACGTCCAAAATCCAGGGTTATTTCCGCATCGTCCTGACGGTTGATGCCCCAGGATTCATAAGGCCACTCCCCATGGGATTCATTGGCAAGAACGCCGTCAATGGCATTGCGGGCCGCAAATACGGATTCGCCTCTCGTCTCCACGTTGGCAGAGGCATGAGGAAAGCATCCCCTGTCCCCGTGCTGGTCCATCACATTGACCGCTAAATTCCGGTAAGCGGAAATCTCATGGTCCCAGGCCTTTCTCATGGCGAGATAATGCTTCTCTCCGGTAAATGCCTTGGGATTATAGGAAACCTTCTTCTCTCCAAAGGGTATATCGTAAACCACCTGGGGGCTTGTTATATAAACAAGGGCCTCATCCATGCAGTCATCGATGCGCACCGCATAATGTGCGCCGGTTTCATCCGTTTCAAAGGTAATGATATCCCCTTCCTCGTATCCGCCCGTCCACGGGAAAATTACCTGATCCTCTCCCTGGGCAGAAGCTTTCACGCCTCCATCCCGGCCTTTTACGGAAATCGATATATGAGCCATAATCAGTCCTCCTGTCTTTCCTGTTCAAAATAATCCTTATATTCCACTTCAATCTGATATTTCATTCGCTGCATGCTGTAATACAGATGCTCCCGGAGGGACCGTTCCAGGCCGGTGATGTCCTTTTTCTCCAGCAGGTCGAAAAGCTCTTTATGCTCTCTGATGATTCTGGTAAAATCGGTTTCTGTTACAAAATCCAGCATGCGGAATCTGGTGTAATGCAGCTGCTGGGCCTGTATCATATCCCAAAGCTTCTGCTTCCCGGTAGCCCGGAACCAAATGGCGTGCATTTCCGCATCAATGCGGTAAAACTGCTCCGGCTCAAATCCCTTTTCCTGGATCAGGGCCTGCTGCTTGCGGACCATATAGCGGACCTCTTCCATCCACAGAGGCGTCGCCATATCCATAAAATCCCGCATGACCATGGTCTCCACCGCCACCCGCATGTAAATCATCTGTTTAATGGTATCCAGATTCAAAAGCGTTACCTGTGTGCCGGAATATGGTACAGAAATGACAAATCCCTGCTCCTGCAGCCTTCTCACCGCTTCCCTGACAGGGGTGCGGGATACGCCGAAGCGTTCACAGATTTCGTTTTCGCTTATCATCTGTCCGGGCTTTAGCTCCAGGTCCAGAATCTCCTGCTTCAGGGTTTCAAACACCAGCTCGCCCCGGTTTTTGTTCTTGGTTTTTTCTTCCATGGAACCCTCTCCGTCCTCTATATTAACATATAAAAAATATACCATGGCCTCCGCCTTGAAAGCAGACGCCATGGCCATATTTATTCCCGAAAAGCAGCGGGCCGGGATAATTCTTAGCTTAGCCTGGCCGGCTGCTGCGGGATATCTGACTCCTGTTCAGGATTACTGGGGCTGCTTTCCGATATAAGCTAAAATGCCGCCGTCCACATACAGGATATGTCCGTTGATAAAGTTGGAAGCGTCGGAGGAAAGGAATACTGCAGGAGCTGCCAGATCCTCTGCTTCTCCCCAGCGGCCTGCCGGTGTCTTTGCGATGATGAACTGGTCAAAGGGATGTCTGGAACCGTCCGCCTGAACCTCGCGCAGAGGTGCTGTCTGGGGGGTAGCGATGTAGCCAGGTCCAATGCCGTTGCACTGGATGTTGAACTCGCCGTACTCAGAGGCAATGTTCTTGGTCAGCATCTTAAGTCCGCCCTTTGCTGCAGCGTATGCGGAAACAGTCTCACGGCCAAGCTCGGACATCATGGAGCAGATGTTGATGATCTTTCCATGGCCCTTCTTGATCATAGACGGGATAACTGCCTTGGCTACGATAAACGGAGCATTTAAGTCAACATCAATAACCTGTCTGAACTGCTCTGCAGTCATATCGCACATGGGGATACGCTTGATGATGCCGGCATTGTTAAACAGAATGTCAATAACGCCTACCTCTTTCTCGATCTGGGCAACCATGGCGTTTACAGCTTCTTCATTGGTAACGTCGCATACATAGCCATGAGCGTCGATTCCCTCTTCCTTGTAAGCGGCCATTCCCTTATCCACTAATTCCTGCTTGATATCATTAAAAACGATGGTCGCACCTGCTGCAGCAAGACCCTTTGCAATGGCAAAGCCGATGCCGTAGGAAGCGCCTGTAACTAATGCAACTTTTCCGTCAAGGGAAAACTGTTTTGATAAGTAGTCCATATTCATGATTTGATTTCTCCTTTACTTAATTTTTATTGGTCAGTTATCGCGTCATTATTTTTCAGATTGTATCCAAACTCTATAATTTGTATACAAACTTAATGACTTGTATATATGCTACCACATTGGAATTACTTTTTCAATGTACATATTTACCAAACAAAAAGTTTTTATTTAGTTATAATTTTCCAAATAATGGGCGGACCCAAAAGTGAGCGGAAAGCCATGGAAAATCAGGGTGCTGCAACCCGGATTCTGTGAAAAATATCACAAAAAAATGCACATTAAACGGGCTTGAAAACCGTTTCAATGCGCATCTTTCTGTTTTGTATATGATTTATTTGTGCAGGCTGCCATTACAGATTTATTTTACAGCAGCTTCACATGCTATGGGGAATTTATATGGTTTTATATTTCCGGCTCCACCATTTTCCGGTTCTCAAATTCCTGGGCCTTTCCTTCATTCCAGTCGTGAACCGGGCGGTAATATCCGGCGATCCGGCTGTAGACATCTGCCTCTTTCCCGCACTTGGGGCAGACCTCCTCTTTCCCGGAAAGGTAGCCGCAGGTCTGACAGACGGAATACATGGGCGTAAATGTCATATAGGGCAGGTCATAATTCTCACATATTTTCTTCAGCAAATCACGGAGCTTTTTCCAGTCCTCTGCTTCCCTCTCCATAAATACGGAAAACAGGGTTCCCGCCGTGTAAAGGGGCTGGACCGTCTCCTGATTGTCAAGGTCTTCCTTGAGCGTCCCGCCAAAGTCTGCCGGAAGCTTGGTGCTGTTTGTATAATATGGAACATCTCCCTCTTTCCCGGCTGTCTGCAGCTTGGGAAATTCGTCCTTATCAAGCATAGCCAAACGGTAAGCCGCCGATTCCGCAGGAGTGGCCTCCAGACAGTACAGGCTTCCGTATTCCAGCTGATAGCCGATCAGCTTTTCCTTTAAATGGGTCAGCACCTTTGCCGCAAAATCCCTGGTTCTTTCCGATTCCATCCCGGCCTTCAGCCACGAAGCATTCAGTCCGGCTTCATTCATTCCGATCACCCCAATGGAGGAAAAATGATTGTCAAAGCTTCCCAGATAGCATGACGTATATGGATAGAGACCGTTTTTCAACAGTGTTGTAATTACGTCCCGCTTGATTTTCAAGGACCTTGCCGCAATATCCGCCACATGATCCAGGCGCTTGTAAAAGTCCTCTTCATTTTCAGACAAATAGCTGATGCGGGGCAGATTGATGGTGACTACGCCGATGGAGCCCGTATCTTCTCCATACCCGAAAAATCCGCCCGCCTTTTTCCGCAGGCTGGTCAAATCCGGTTTCACTCCATGGTAGGAAATCCTCACATCGCCGGGAGTCAGACCGCCCCTGATATAATTGGCAAAGTACGGCGTCCCGTAATGGGAGGCCAGGGAAAACAAAAGCCGGTTATTTGACTCGTCCGACCAGTCTAAGTCCTTCGTCAGACCATAAATGGGGATAGGATACTGAAAGCCCATACCTCCCGCATCTCCGGCCAGCATGGTTTCCAGAAACGCCCGGTTTATCATGTCCATCTCTGTCTGGCAGTCGCCGTAGGTAAAATCCATCCGCTTCCCGCCCACAATGGCTTTTTCCGATTTCATATCCTGGGGCACTGTCCAGTCCAGGGAAATGTGGGAAAAGGGCGCCTGGGTTCCCCAGCGGCTGGGAGTGTTTACGCCAAATACAAAGGCCTCCATGCATTTCTTTACCTTATCATAGGAAAGGCTATCTGTCTTTACAAATGGCGCAAGGTATGTATCAAAGGAGGAAAAGGACTGGGACGCCGCCCATTCATTCTGCATGATGCCAAGGAAGTTGACCATCTGGTTGCACAGGGTGGCCAGGTGCTTGGCAGGAGACGCTGTGATCTTTCCCGCGATGCCGCCAAGACCGTCCAGCAGAAGCCTTTTTAAGGACCAGCCGCAGCTGTATCCCGTAAGCATGGAAAGGTCGTGGATATGAATATCTCCCTGATTATAGGCGTCGGCAATTTCCTTGTCATAGATTTCGGAAAGCCAGTAATTTGCGGTTACGGCTCCGGAGTTGTTGAGGATCAGACCCCCGACGGAATAGGTTACGGTAGAGTTTTCTTTTACACGCCAGTCCTCCACCTTCACATAATTGTCTACAACGTCCTTATAATCCAGGGTGGTTGTCCCCAGGTTCCTGATTCTCTCCCTCTGCTTCCGGTACAGCATATAGGCCTTTGCCACATCCGTATAGCCGGTTTCCTCCAACACCTTTTCCACGCTGTCCTGAATATCCTCAACGGAAATCTGCTCTCCCTTGGCCTTATCCTTAAAATCAGAAACCACTCTTAATGCAAGCAGCTCCACAATGCTGTCCGTATAATATTTTCCTGTGGCTGTAAATGCCTTTTTCATGGCTTCCTCGATCTTTGACAGATCAAAATCGGCTACAGCGCCATCTCTTTTTATGACCTTTCGCATGACCCTTTTTCTCCTTAGAATACGATTTTACTTTACCTGATAAATCATAATACGGTCCCTGCTCTGCAGCTGCTGCTGGAAATATCCGCTTTCCCCGTTGACCTCCAGCACCACCCGGCCGGTCAGGTTCTTGAAATCCAGACCGGAGTGTTCCAGCATGTCCATAAGATAATATGGCTGGTTATCCGGCTTTAGGGGGAGGGTCAGAGGCCTGTCGTTTAAAAAGAACGTGATCTCTCCTTTGCCGCCCCGGGGGAGGGGGGCTGTTTCCGAGGGTGCAGCTGCTTCGACAGCTGCACGTGCCTGGCCTATGTTTATATTTGTTGAGAAAATCTCTGACGGGCCTGGCCGGATTCCTGCCACCGGCTGTATGAAGCCGGCACTGCCATAATTTCCGCCGGATATGCCCGGGGCATGAGATACCTGCGCCGGCTGCGGGGCAGGTTCTGCTTTCACTGCCTGTTCCGGCTGGGCTGTATATGCCGCTTTCTTTCGCTCCGGCCGGCTCTCCCATTCCTCCTGCTCTATCTGATCTTCTTCATCCAGGCAGCTCCATTCCTCTTCATACTGTGGTTCTTCAGGTATTTCCTCCAGTACCTCCTGGATAATGATGCTGTCTCCGTTCTTTAAAGGTGTATCCCCGCTCACCGCTTCTCCGTTTACCAGCACCCGCCTGCCCGTTCCGATTTCCGCAACATCGGAAACCTTGGCCGCGGCGTTCTTTCCATGGCTCGCAGGGATAAAATCGATCCGGTCCTCCGCATTCACAGGATCGGAAAGCTGGGCGGCTTCCCCATTGCGTGTCAAGATGGATGGCTCCGCCTTTTCTCCATAAAAGACAGTCCTTTTTCCATTGACGCTCACCACCAGATTCTGTCCGGACCGCCCGATCATATCCTGATAGTTGTAGCCGTTCATCATAAGAACATCCATTACGGTAAAGCTTCCGCCCCGGAACAGCTTGGCCGGCTTGTCATTTAAAATGACGCGGAAGCCGTCGTTTACGATTTTAAATCCTGCTGATATGACAATTCCAAGAGGCGTTGCATATTCCGGGTTCTCAAGGTCGTATTCGTCGGAATAGGCGTTGATTTTAAAGTTATTGCCGGCAATGGCAACGCGCTTGGGATCTATTTTCAAATGCTCCACGATTCCCTCTTTTAAGCCGGAAAGCCTGCTGCCCCCTCCCGCCAGAAATACCGCTGACGGCATTCCGCCGTTGACCTCTAAAATCTTTGAAGAAATTTCTTCGCAAAGCCTGGAAGAGGCCTCTTTTATGCTGTCAAAAACAGCCTCTCTGGTAATGGAATGCTCAAATCCAAGGATATCGGTAAAATGAATCTCTTCCGCCTCATCAATCCCTGATTTCACTTTCTCCGCCGTATCGAAATCCACCAGATACTCTTTCATAATGGTTTCCGTGATCTCGTCTCCGGCCAGAATTGCCATGGTATAACCGGTCACGCTTCCGTCACGGCAGACCGCAATGTCCGAGGTGCCGGCCCCAATGTCCACCATAGCCAGATTCAGCAGGCGAATGTTTTGAGGGATGGCCGCATTGATGGCGGCAATAGGCTCCAGAGTGAGGCTTTCCACCTCCAGGCCGATTTTATGCATGGCCGCGTAAAGGCTTTCCACCACCTCCGTGGGAAGAAACGTGGCGATAATATCTGCTTTTAAGGCCCGCCCATGATGGTCCAGCAGATTGGAAATAATATAATTGTCCAGGTAATATCTGCTTACCGTATAGCCCACAAGATAAAACTGCCGGTCGGATTCTCTTCCCTCCCGGTTCATAAATACCTTTTCCGCCTCGCTGATGGCTCCGGCTTCCAAACGGCTTACAGATTCGGCATCGATCTTCTGGGCTCTGGGAAGCTCCATTTCATATGTAACGCTCTCCGTGCGCAGGGCTCTTCCAGCCGCCGCCACACAGACCCGATCCAGCCTGCAGCCCAGCTTTTTCTCCAGCTTCTCCTTGACCTGTCCTGCAATTTTGGCGACCTGGTCAATGTCTTCAATCTGACCGTCAATCATCGCCCGTTTTGTATGCTCGGCTCTCTCTATGGCAACGATATGAATTCTGTCTCCATCAGGCATCCCCACCATACCGATGATGCTTCGGGTTCCGATATCCAGGGCGAAAATAGCCTGATCCGGAAGTGTGTCTGTCAAAATGCTATTTTTGTTATCCATAAATAATGCCCCAATCTCTTGTGTATTTGTCTTTATTCTACTAGTATATACTTCCACCGTCAATCGGATAAAGGAAACTTTTCCGAAAAAAACAGGCCCCGGCGGGAAAATCCCAACCGGGGCCTGCGAACCAGGAAGCCTGTACCTTGATGCTGTTTGAGACTGTTGAACAATGAACCGCTGGAGTTTCAGGATATGCAGACTCATCTGTATTTACCCCGTTTAACTTCTCTGAGCCCTTTTTCCGCCAACACTTACCGGGATATTTACTACCTTCTGAATGGGCTTCCATACTGCATAAGCGATTGAAAAATCAATCATGCTGTGAATGACAGTCCCTGCCCCTACTAAAAAGACGACGGAGAAAAGGTAGCCTTTATCATAATATGCGCTGGACATATTATTTCCCCAGTAAAACAGCGTGACCACCGTAACTTCACAGACCGCGTGAATCACAGCCATCAGAAGACTGAACAGCGTAATTCCTTTTGGCGTGCTTAACAGCTTTGGATTCTTCTTAAGCATAAAGGAGCCGATAACAACAAATACAATATGGGACAGAGCTCTTAATACCACCACAATCGGGAACATACCTGCCAGTAAAAATCCCAGGGCAGAAATGAGCGTAACGGATATAGCAACATAAGGGGAAATAAACATTGCGATAAATATGGGCACATGACTTGCCAGCGTGTAGGAAGCGGGTTCCAAAATAAATTTGGGTGCAAACATTGGTATTACTATGCCGATTGCCGACAGTGATGCTGCGATTGTCATTTTTTGAATTGGATTCTTACTGTTCATCGGATTCTCCCTCAGTCTTGGTTTTTAAAGTAAGTTCAATACTCTTTACATTGTAAAGTCATGTGTCTTGTCACATG
The DNA here is from genome assembly GCA_023437715.1 of Bacillota bacterium. Taxonomy (GTDB): domain Bacteria; phylum Bacillota; class Clostridia; order Lachnospirales; family Lachnospiraceae; genus Lacrimispora. The sequence continues at coordinate 11,251 of JAEZFK010000047.1, forward strand.
TAATTAGCTGTATTATATAGAACTTAATAAATAAAGTCAAGAGGAAATATTTCATTTCTCTTTCCAGACTTTTCTAAGTGAGAAGCGGATATAAGCGGAAAACTCATATTTTCCCGGATTCCGCCATATATTGTAAAAATTCCCCTTTATGAGGCTCCCATGCAGACAATCACCCGGAAAACACTGTCTGATATCATGTTCCATAAGGACGTTCCCATTCTCACTTACACCATACATTACCCTGTCTTTGCCACCACCTGCAGCCAGGATGCAGCCAGAAGCATCAACCGGTTTTATGAGTTTCAGGCCAGAAAGGCAGAGCTTTACTGCCGCACCGTGATTTACCAGGAAGCATTGGAGCAGGCAAAATACGCGAAAAAAAATCAGTTCCCTTTTCACAACTATGAATTTCTATATGTCTACCGGATCACATACAACAGACGGTGCATCACCAGCCTTTATACAGACCAGTACAGCTACCTGGGAGGCGCTCATGGAAATACCGTCAGGGAGTCCCGCACATGGGATTTCAGCACCGGAAACCAGCTGAGCCTGAGCGACTTTTTTCCTGATAACCCCCAGTTTACAGAAAGTATTTTCAAGGCCGTGGAGCAGCAGATAGCGGCCGAGGAAAAAGACCAGCCTTCCACCTTCTTTGACAATTATGCCACGCTCCTGCGAGACAATTTTAATATAAACAGCTTCTATTTAAGCCCGGGCGGAATCGTGATTTATTACCAGCAATACGACATCGCGCCGTATGTAAGGGGTATTCCGGAATTTTTTCTCCCATTTGTAAGCTGTCCGGCCAGTTCGTCCATCTGTTATCCCTCTCAGACTTAGCCATGCTTTTTACTTCTTCAGGATCTGATAATACATAAAAAGCCCGGGAGCATTATAAAACAGCTCCCGGGCCTTTTCACCATGAACAGATTTATGAAATCATGGATTTTCCTGCGGACCAATCTAGTGAAACATTTCTCAGCATTGATTCTTAATATCAAAGCTGGGATTAAACGCATAGAAATTCTTGCTGTCCAGATTATCCTGGGTAATTCGTAAGGCTTCCCCAAATCTCTGGAAATGGACGATTTCCCTCTCCCTTAAGTAACGGATGGGGTCACAGATTTCTGGATCGGTTATTACGCGCAGAATATTGTCATAAGTCTTTCTGGCTTTTTGCTCCGCAGCCATATCCTCCATCAGGTCGGTAATCGGATCTCCTGCTGACTGGAATTCGCAGGCATTGAACGGAATTCCTCCTGCTGACTGAGGCCAGATGCCTGTGGTATGATCAATGTAATAGGGTCCAAATCCCGAGTCCGCAATCTGCTCCGCCGTTAAGTTTCTGGTCAGCTGGTGAACAATAGTTGCAACGATCTCAAGGTGCGCCAGTTCTTCCGTGCCAATGTCCGTGAGAAGTCCTTTGCACTCCTTATAAGGCATAGCGTAACGCTGAGAAAGATAGCGCATGGACGCTCCCATTTCTCCATCCGGGCCGCCATACTGGCTCATAATAAACAAAGCAGCCTGGGGATTCGGAGTGGTTATATTTACCGGATACTGTAATCTCTTTTCATATCTCCACATCAGACGCACTCTCCTTCCCAAGGCCATGGATCTGACAGCCAGGACCAGTAATTTTCATCCATGACTCCTTCAACCGTCAGGGGACCACACTGTTCCTCATAAGCCTGCACTGCCTGCTGCCGCAGGGTCAATACGCAGTAAAAATAGTTTAAAGCTTCCTGATCATCCGGATGGGTATCAAGATATAAAACCACATCATCCATGGCAAAGCTGGCTTCATATACCTGCTTCAACAATAAATCACAATTCGCAGAACCTGTCATCACCGGCACCCCCCCATAATAAATGGTTTATCCAGTTCCTGGAAAATAGTGCCTCTGCCCAAAGCTGCATCCATGGAATAAATCTGCCTCCATTGCTGCCAGGGCACATAGGCCATTGCGATCGGGAACTGATCAATATTTTCAGCTGGGGCAGTAACAGCCGGCATCCAGGGCGTGTTGCCGCACCAGGCGGGCGAAGTTCCCGTGGACCAATCCGGGCATTTCATGCAGCCAGTCTCCGCAGGTTTTTCTGCTGAAGGGCAGGCTGGCCTTTCCGGGCACTTTATGGGCTTGATTTCTGCCGGTTTTTCCATAGACGGACACTTCATGGGCTTGATTTCTGTCGGCATTCCAGGACATTTCATGGGCTTAACTTCTGCAGGCTTCTCGCCGCAGGAGCAGGCCGGTCTTTCCGGACACTTCATGGGTTTAATCTCCGCCGGTTTCTCCCCGCAGGAACAGGAGGATCTTTCCGGGCATTTCATGGACTTGGTTTCCGCTGGTTTCTCCCCGCAGGAGCAGGAGGATCTTTCCGGACACCGCATGGACATGGGTTCCACCCTGATTCCCGAACCCCTGGCGGGACCTGAACCAAGGGGCATATCAGGACGGATCACTGTACCCGGGGTCATGGACATATCAAGACCCATGACTGACGCCCTGCCCGGTACAACAGCACCGCTCGGAATGTCAGGGTACATTTGCTTCGTATAACAATCCATAGGATATGTGACTCCTTTCATTATTGAAAAGTTTCTAATATCAATCTATGAAAGGAATACTTCGTTGTGCAGGGCCACAAGAAATTTTTCCGTTAATTTCAAAGGATGATCCATGGCACGGACACTCCCACCGCTTATCATACCGGTTCCAGATCAGGCGGCAGCCCATATGGGGGCAGTTTACCGCTCCTGGCATGGTTCCGGCAGAAAGGCCTTTTACCGACTGTAAGCCATGGGAGGCCAGGGTTCCGGCGGAGGCCCGGATGTTATGCCTTTGAGGAGAGAAAACCCCGTCATAGGGCGTTTTTTTACCTGTAATCTGGGCGCTTAATATTTTAGCCGCAACCATGGAAGTGCTCATGCCCCACTTTCCAAAGCCGGTGGCAACATACCAGTCCGGCCTTAATGAAGAAAAGGTTCCTATATAGGGAATTCCGTCCAGGGTCATGCAGTCCTGCGCAGCCCATCTCCCCACTTCCGCAGCCTCCGGAAACATGTGCTCTCCCGCCCGTTTCATGGCGGTAAAGGGATTCTCCTTCGGCGCCTTTCCGGTCCTGTGACTTCCGTACCCCAGCAGCAGCCTGTCTCCGGCATTCCGGAAAGAATAGGATTTGGAATCGATTCCCAGATACATTCCTTTCAGAGACGGCACAGGCTCCAGGGCCAGCACATAGCTTTTTTCCTGATACATTTTTGCAAAATACAGCCCGGGAATATTGACAAAGGGATAATGGCAGGCGAATACCACCTTTTCCGCCTTTACTACTCCCCTGTCCGTCACCACCTCATGACCCTGGACCTTTGTGACCCTGGTCCTTTCATAAACCGTAAGCCCGGCGGACATATCTCTCAAAAATTCCAGAGGATGAAACTGGGCCTGCCCGGTGAAACGAACTGCCCCGTGCACAGGAAAGGGCAGACCTGTCTCCTGGACAAAGGCCGCCGGCAGTCCAAGTCTGGAAGCGCACTCCGCCTCCTTAAGAAGAATCTGGGATTCCTGAACGGAATACAGGTAGGCATTGGTATCCTCGTAATGGCACTGGATGGAATAGCGCCGGATCAGCTTTTTGTATTCCTCCACAGCCAGCTGGTTTGCCTTTCCGTACAGCCTTGCCGTCTCTTCCCCCACCGTACGCTCCAGCTTCTGATAAATCAGGTTATGCTGGGAGGTGATTTTAGCCGTAGTAAAGCCGGTCTGGCCGCTTCCGATCCGGTCCGCTTCCAGAACTACCACGTGAATCCCGTGCCTTTGCAGATAAAAAGCCGTCAGTATTCCTGCCATTCCAGCTCCTATGACAACCACCTCGGTCCGCTTATTTCCGCTTAATGGATTCCTGCGGGGGATGAGGGTTGTTTCTGTCCATATCGATTTCATTCTTTACACCTCTTCATTTAAGTGCTTCAATCCTTGGTCAATGTTTGCATTACTATTATTATTCTCTCTATTTCCAGAATAATGCCTTTTACTCTTCTTCCAATTATTTCTTGATTTCACCCTGTTTTTATAATACAATAAAAACATACAGCCGAAAAACAGGAGGTAATTCCTATGAGTTGGTTTAACAAGAAAACAGCCCCGGCCCCGCAGGCGGAAACAGAGAGCTTTAAAGAAGAGGGAAAAGGGATTAAAAGCAAGCTGGAACGGGAGGAATGCCTGGAGCATTTGAATCTGGTCATGAGTTCACCGGATCACGGAGCGGTATTAAAGCTCTACATTGAAAATTTCAAGCGTCTGAATCAGGTATTCGGCTATGATTACTGTGAAAACCTTCTGGACCAGATTCTGACCTATTTAAAAGAACATACGGAAAAAAACGTTTATCATTATATAGGGGTGGAGTACATCATCATTCTGGACAAGTATACCCAGGGCCAGGCTCTGGAGCTTGCAGAGGAGATTGCGGAAAGATTTGACCATGCCTGGAAGGTAGACGGCACAGACTGTCTCTGCTCAGTGCTCATGGGCATCTGCTCCTATCCCGGCCACGCTGCCGGCCCTGACCAGATGTTAAAATGCCTGGACCTGGCTGTTTTAAAAGCAGAGGAAGCCGGACCCAACCAGGCGGTGGTATTTGACAGCGCCCTGCAAAGCCAGCTGCTTCGCCGCCAGACCATTGCCCTTTACTTAAAAACAGCCCTAGAAAAGGAAGAGGTGGAAATCCTTTACCGTCCTACCATAAATGCTGCTGCCGGAACATTTACCCGTGCGGAGCTCTATATGCGGATCTTCATCAAAGGACTGGGCCTTATCGGGGCCAAGGAGGTTCTGCCTGTGGCAGAGGATTCCGGCCAAATCCGGGCCATTGAATACTTTGCCTTAGACAATGCGGCCCGCTGCATCTCCGAATCGCTGGAAGCCGGCAGAGAATTTGAATCCATCGCCCTTCCCATTTCTCCTGTCCTCTTTTTGCAGGAGGATTTCCTTGATGAGGTAAAGAAAGTTCTGGACACCTATCATATTCCAAAGGGGAAGCTGGCTCTGGAAATCCAGGAAAGCGCCCTGACCATGGCATATTTAAACATCAACATCATGCTGCAGCAATTGCAGGAAATGGGAGTGGAAATCATCCTCAATGAATTCGGTTCCGGCTATTCCGGGGTCTCCACCATTCTGGATCTGCCGGTGGACACCTTAAAGCTTGAGCGTCTGTTTGTCTGGCAGCTGGAAACAAATCCAAAATCCCGCCATCTCATAGAAGGGCTGATCCATATGGCAAGGGATCTTGACTTAAATATTATTGCTGAGGGAGTGGAAACGGAAAATCAGGTACAGATCCTGACACAGGCCGGCTGCAGCTTCCAGCAGGGCTTTTACTATTCTCCCACCCTGGAAAAAGAAACCCTTTTAAAGGTTCTGGGCGCGTCCCTTGAGGATTCTCTTCCTATTCTGGCAAGGGAAAAGGAGAAAGTGAAGCGGAGCTGATAGCAAAAGTCCCAATCGGCGCGGGGAAATATCATAGAAAGAAATATTTTAGAAATAAATATTATAGAAATAAAGTGCGCTTTGAAACGGCTTATTATTTATAAAAGCCGGATCAAAGCGCACTTTTTATTCAGATTTTAGTTACCTGCAACAACCCGGCAGCCTGTTGTCTGCTGCTCCTCAGACTTGTTGTAGAAATACCGGATAATGTCTCTCCGGGTAATGATTCCGATAAAATTCTTCTGGTCATCCACCACTGGAACGAAATTCTGGCTCAATGCCTTGTCGATCAAGTCCTCCATGTTGGAATCCGCATATACGGGACGGTTGTCCGACCTTCTGTCGATGGCCTCCACCGTTTCATGTTCTGCTTCCTTCAGACTTAAATTAAATTTGTTCTTGATCCCCCAAAGCATGTCCCCTTCCGTTATGGTTCCCACATATTTGCCCCGCTTGTTGATAACAGGAACCGCGGAGTATTTGTGATGTTCCATCTTTTCCAGCGCCTGGCGCAGAGTTTCGTCCTCATAAATATAAGCCACTTCATTCTTAGGTGTTAAGAAAAACAATATGTTCATAGCCACACTCCCCGTATATTTATAATTCCAAGTATAGCAGATGACTCTTAATCACTTATGAATAATTTATTATTTTTTTATAACTTTTTCCCAAGCCGCCTGACGAAAAGCTTATGGCTTTGGTCCAGCCATGGGCATTCATAATTTGGCGGCTGGGTTTATTTTTGAAAAATATATGTATTGGCGCCAAATTATGAATGACGGGCTGCGCCCTATAGAAATATTTACAAAATTCCGGGCCCGGGAACAAGCTCCCTGGCCCGGAATTCCGCAAATATTTCTGCATGTCTTAGTTTACTGCATGTAGTCGAGAGGATCAATAGCCTTATCTTCGTGTTTCAGTTCAAAGAATATATTGGCGCCTTCTACGGAATAGTATTTAGTGGGTTCCTCCACATAGCCTAACACCTGGCCTTCCTTAATATACTCGTTCTCCGTAACTTGCAGTTCCTTTAACTGGCCGCAGATGGCCGTATAATTGTTGCCTAAATTTAAGACAACGTAGCTTCCTATTTCTTCATTGGTGCCGATTTCCTGCACCTTGGCATTGGCAGGAGCCACAACCGGAGTGCTTACATCCCCCTGAATGACCAGACCAGGATTACATTTATACTGGTCCAATGTAGGGAAATAGATAGTTGTGTCCATGCTGTAGTCCAAGATCACATTTCCGCGCACTGGCCAGGCCATTCTGGTGGCATCGTTAAAATTAAGTACCAGGGACTGGGCCGCGCTCTTGTCTGTCCCGGCTTTCACTGCCGGCGCCTGTGTTTCCTGCTGTGCAGAGGCCTTTGTGGAATCCGCCGCCTGCATTTCCTCTTCATTTTGGGCTGCATTGGAATTTCCTGCAATCGCTACTTGTGTTTCCTGGGGGATGGTCTCTTCAACGATCATATTGCTTTGATCGGGCACCTGCAGATAAGGGCTTTCTCCTCCACCATTTCCTCTTTGAACGGTAATGACTCCTGCTGCAGCTACTATAGTCAGCAGGCCTAGAACCAACAGGACAAGGAATACTTTATCCTTGAACAATTGACTGATTTTCTCTTTCACGTTTATCACCTCGATAATATTCTTACCAAGAGTGAAAGAGTTATTCAGAAATCAAAACAATATTTTTATAAAAATAAGGGAGAATTTTTTCAGCTGTCCATCCCTCCTCTGCCTTGCACTTTGCCCCGTACTGGCTCATGCCGTATCCGTGGCCGATTCCCTGGCAGACGGCGCGGACTCCTCCCTCGTATTCTTCAAACCCATAGGCAGCGGAGGGAAGTCCCAAAGCGTACTGAACCTCTTCTCCCGTATAGGTCCTGGTTCCGATCTGAAGCTGTTCCACGTATCCGCTGTCATCCCGGAGAATGATCTGTATGGTTCCCGGCACCTGATCCGCCTTTACCGGCGTCTCCCCGGCAATCTGATTGATCTTATCCGCAAATTCATCCTTGCTCCAGACCGTCATGGTGAGAAAGCCTTCTGCCTCCACATCCCGCCCGGAGTCAACGGACTGCAAATAGGGGTGGGTGTCATCCCCGTTTCTGGTCTTTCCCGTGCTTGCCCTGTGAAACAGGGGATCAATGAGCTTTCCGTCATACATCATGACCATTCTGGCCGTAGACCGGACCGCATCCTCCACAGACTGATAGCTGGCTACAAAGGCTTCGCTCCCCCACAGCTTCTCCATCTCCTTTTCTTCTAAATACTCCATATGAAGCTCCGACTCCTTCACCTCATTCTGACCGTTCATTTTTCCGTATATGTATGTCCGGGCAATGATCGCCTGCACCCGCAGAGCTTCCTTTCCATAATCCGCAGGCATCTGCTTTGCCACCACGCCGGGCAGATATTCTTCCACATCCATATAGGTCTGGGAGCCTTTCCGGTCCAGAATGATCTTTTTTCCGCTGTTCATCATAGGTACCTTTTTTTGCTCCTCAATTTTTCCGGTCCAGGCCAGGGTAATGATATATGGAAACAACAGCGTTAAAACAGACACAATAATTGCTTTTCTCACCAATGAAGCATACATCTGGACACACCTCCTTTTTTCATATCAGTATATGCAAAAAAACGCCCCGGAATCACTTCCGAAGCGTTTTATGATATGAGGTTGTTTTCTTAAAGCAGTTCCGGTTCCAGCTCTACTTTCACCTTTTCTAAGTGCCAGATATCCCTTACATATTCCTCAATGGTTCTGTCAGAGGTAAACTTGCCGCTGCCGGCCACATTTAAGATGGCCGCCTTTGCCCACCAGTTTTCATCCCTGTAGGCCTGGTCGATCCGGCGCTGGGCATCCGCATAGGAGGGGAAATCCTTCAATATAAAATAGGTATCCGCCCTGTCGCTGCTCTGGGTATTTAACAGGGAATTATAGATATCCCGGAAAAGCTCCGGATCCTGAGGGGAATAATATCCGTTTATAAGCTGCATCAAAACCCTGCGTATTTCGTAGTTATTATTGAAAATATCCATGGGGTTGTAGGTGCCGTCCTTCTCATAACGGATCACATCATCGGAGGACAAGCCGAAGATAAAGGCGTTTTCTGCTCCCACCTCTTCCACGATCTCCACATTGGCCCCATCCATGGTTCCAAGAGTCAGGGCTCCGTTGAGCATAAATTTCATGTTTCCGGTGCCGGAGGCCTCCTTGCTGGCTGTGGAAATCTGTTCGCTGACGTCAGCCGCCGCAAAAATGATTTCCGCATTGGATACTTTATAGTCCTCAATAAATACCACCTTGAGCTTGCCGTTTATGCTTCTGTCGTTATTAATCACATCAGCCACCGCATTGATCAGCTTAATGGTCAGCTTTGCCCGCTTGTAGCCGGCGGCCGCCTTTGCCCCGAAGATAAAGGTTCTGGGAACCATATCCAGATTGGGGTTATCCTTTAGCTGGTTATATAAATGCATGACATGAAGAATGTTCATAAGCTGGCGCTTATATTCGTGAAGCCTTTTCACCTGCACGTCAAACATGGACCTGGGATCTACGTCAATGCCGTTGTGCTCCTTGATATATTTTGCCAGACGGACCTTGTTCCGGTACTTGATGTCCATGAACTCCTGACGGCATTTAGGGTCCTCGACGTAAACGGCCAGCCGGTGGATATGGGGCAGGCTGGTGATCCAGTCATCCCCGATTTTTTTTGTCACCCAGTCAGCCAGCAGGGGATTTCCGTGAAGCAGGAACCGCCTTTGGGTAATACCGTTGGTCTTGTTGTTGAATTTTTCCGGCATCATCTGATAGAAATCCTTTAATTCCTGATTCTTTAAAATCTCTGTGTGAAGCCGGGCCACGCCGTTGACGGAGAAGCCGCCCACAATGGCTAAGTTAGCCATGCGGACCTGGCCGTCGTAAATGACGGACATGCTCTTAAGTTTTTCCTGATTGCCGGGATACATTTCCATGACCTTCTGCTGGAAACGGCGGTTGATCTCTTCCACAATCTGGTAAATTCTGGGAAGCAGTCTGGAAAACAGCTCAATGGGCCATTTCTCCAGGGCTTCGGACATGATGGTGTGGTTGGTATAGGCACAGGTCTTTGCGGTGATTTCCCACGCTTCCTCCCAGCTTAAGCCGTATTCATCCAAAAGGATTCTCATAAGCTCCGGGACCGCCACCGTAGGGTGGGTATCGTTTAACTGGAAAACGGTCTTCTCGTAGAACTTATGTATGTCCTCGTGTTTTTCCATGTACTTCATTACGGCTCTCTGGACGCTGGCGGATATGAAGAAATACTGCTGCTTTAAGCGCAGCTCCTTGCCCGCATAGTGATTGTCGTTAGGGTATAATACCTCAACAATGGTCTTTGCCAGATTTTCCTGCTCCACGGCTTTCTGGTAATCGCCTCTGTCAAAGGAATCCAGGCTGAATGTATTGATGGCTTCCGCGTCCCAGATGCGCAGGGTGTTTACCACGTTGTTTCCATAGCCTACAATGGGCATATCATAGGGAACTGCGCGGACGGACTGGTAGCCTTCCTGTACGAAGCGTTCCTTTCCATCCTCCCATACGGTCTTTACGTAGCCGCCGAATTTCACCTCGGTAGCGTATTCCGCACGGCGTATTTCAAAGGGATAACCGTTCTTTAACCAGTCATCGGGCACTTCAATCTGAAAACCGTTTTCAATTTTCTGTTTGAACATGCCATAGCGGTAACGGATGCCGCAGCCGTAGGCCGGATAGCCCAGAGTAGCCAGAGAATCCAGGAAGCAGGCCGCAAGACGGCCCAGCCCCCCGTTTCCAAGAGCCGGGTCCGGCTCCTGGTCTTCAATGGTATTCAAGTCAAAGCCCAGCTCGCTAAGGACTTCCTTTACTTCATCCCGGGCCATAAAGCTTATGATGTTATTGCCAAGGGCACGGCCCATGAGAAACTCCATGGAGAGGTAATACAGGGTCTTCACATCCTGCTTTTCATACTCCTTATGGGTCGCAATCCACTGGTCGATGATTACATCTTTCACCGCATAGGCTACCGCCTGATACAGCTGCTCCGGAGTGGCTTCATCCACTGTTTTCCGGTAAACGTTCTTCATATTCAGCAGAACGCTTTTCTTAAAGGTTTCCTTATCAAATCCTACACTCATATCCCACAACCTCCTGCCGTTTACTGAACCTTCTCCACTCCCAAAGTTACATTTTCGCCGTTGATGTTCCATTCCTTTACATATCCGGAGGCTTTATCCAGGGTAATGCTTTCCGCAAGCACCTCTCCCTTTACTTCTTCCTCATGACCCCTTAAAATGCCGGCGATCTTTTCATTGTCCTTGCTGTAGACACGAATGTGGTCCATCACCTCAAAGCCCGCTTCTTTCCGCATGGTCTGGATCTTGCTTATGAGCTCCCTCACAAAGCCTTCCGCCAGAAGCTCAGGCGTTAAATTGGTGTCCAGCACAACCGTAAACTGGTTGTCGCCCTCAGATACGTAGCCCTCTGTCTGGGCGGTATCGATGAGCAGGTCATCCTTTGTGAGCACAACCTCTGTTCCGTCAAAGGTAAAGGTAAGGGCTCCCTTTTCATTCAAGGTGTCCATGGCCTCATTTCCGTCGATCTCTCCCAGGGCCTTTTTAATATTGCCCAGCTGCTTGCCGTATTTTGGGCCCACTGTTTTCAACTGGGGCTTAAAGCTGTAGGTGGTGAAATCTCTCACATCACCGGTAAATACCACTGCCTTTACATTCAGCTCCTCCTCGATGATCTCCTGATAGAAAGCCGTCAGGTCGTGAGGCGCCTTGACGAACATCTGTCCGATGGGCTGGCGGTTCTTGATATTGGCCGTATTTCTGGCTGCCCGGCCCAGGACCACGATTTTTAACACCTGATCCATGTTGTCTTCCAGCTGCCCGTCAATATAAGCTTCGTTGGCCTCCGGATAATCGCAGAGATGGATGCTCTCCGGCGCATTTTTATCCACACTGCAGATAAGGTTCTGATAAATCTCCTCAGTCATAAATGGGATTAAGGGAGCCGCCAGCTTGCTGACTGTCACAAGAGCCGTATACAGGGTCATATAAGCGTTGATCTTATCCTGCTCCATGCCCTTTGCCCAGAAACGCTCTCTGCTTCTGCGCACATACCAGTTGCTCATGTCATCCACAAAATCCTGAAGCGCTCTGGCGGATTCCGGAATCTGATACCGGTCTAAGGAGGAATCCACAACCTTAATCAGGGTATTAAGCTTAGATAAAAGCCATTTGTCCATAACGGTCAGCTGCTCATAATCCAGGGTGTATTTTGTGGGGTCAAATTCATCAATATTCCCGTAGAGCACAAAGAATGCGTAGGTATTCCAAAGTGTGCCCATAAATTTGCGCTGGCCTTCCATAACCGCCTTGCCCTGGAACCGGTTTGGCAGCCATGGCGCGCTGTTGATGTAAAAATACCAGCGGATGGCATCAGCTCCATAGGTTTCCAAAGCTTCAAAGGGATCTACGGCATTTCCCTTGGATTTGCTCATCTTCTGCCCGTTCTCATCCTGGACGTGGCCCAATACAATTACATTTTTATAGGGCGCCTTATTAAAGATCAGGGTAGAGATGGCCAAAAGGGAGTAAAACCAGCCTCTCGTCTGGTCCACGGCCTCGGAAATAAAGTCCGCCGGGAACTGCTGTTCAAAAATTTCTTTATTTTCAAAAGGATAATGATGCTGGGCAAAAGGCATGGAGCCTGAATCAAACCAGCAGTCGATTACCTCGGGAACACGTTTCATCTGCTTCCCGCACTTTGGACAGGTGATGGTCACCCCGTCAATATATGGGCGGTGAAGCTCGATATCCTCAGGGCAGTTAGGGGACATGGCCTTTAATTCCTCAATGCTTCCGATGGAATGCTGATGGCCGCACTCACATTCCCACACGTTGAGAGGAGTTCCCCAGTAACGGTTTCTGCTGATACCCCAGTCCTGAACGTTCTCCAGCCAGTCACCGAAACGTCCCTTTCCGATGCTTTCCGGAATCCAGTTGATGGTGTTGTTGTTGCGGATTAAGTCCTCCTTAACCGCCGTCATCTTGATAAACCAGGACTCTCTTGCATAGTAAATGAGGGGAGTGTCGCATCTCCAGCAGTGAGGATAGCTGTGCTCAAACAGCGGAGCAGAAAATAAAAGCCCTCTCTCCTCCAAATCCTTTAATACCAGTGGATCGGCTTTCTTGCAGAAAGTTCCCGCCCATTTGGTCTCCTTGGTCATCTCTCCGGCTGCGTCAACCAGCTGCACAAAGGGAAGATCATATTTTTTGCCCACCTTGGAGTCATCCTCACCAAAGGCCGGGGCAATATGAACCACGCCTGTACCGTCGGTTAATGTGACATAGCTGTCGCATGTCACGTAAAATGCCTTTTTATCGGGATGAACAAAATCAAACAGGGGCTCATATTCCTTGTATTCCAAGTCCTTTCCGGTGTATCTTTCCAGAATGGAATAATCCCCTTCCAGAACCTTTTCACAAAGAGCCTCTGCCAGATAATAGGTATAGTCTCCGTTTTTCACCTTTACATAGGCTTCGTCGGGATTCACGCAGAGAGCCACGTTGGAGGGCAGAGTCCACGGTGTGGTGGTCCATGCCAGAATATAGGCTTCCTCTCCCTTTACCTTAAACCTCGCGATGGCGGAGCGTTCTTTCACATCCTTATAGCCCTGGGCTACCTCATGGCTGGATAAGGGGGTGCCGCACCGCGGGCAGTAGGGAACGATCTTAAAGCCTTTATACAAAAGCCCCTTTTCCCAGATCTGCTTTAAGGCCCACCACTCGGATTCAATAAAGGAGTTCTCATAGGTTACATATGGGTTATCCATATCGGCCCAGAAGCCTACGGTCTTTGAAAAATCCTCCCACATGCCCTTGTATTTCCAGACGCTTTCCTTGCAGTGGTTGATAAACGGCTCCAAACCATATTCCTCAATCTGTTCCTTGCCGTCAAGGCCCAGCTTCTTTTCTACTTCCAGCTCTACCGGAAGCCCATGAGTGTCCCAGCCTGCCTTACGGGGAACATCATAACCTTTCATGCTCCGGTATCTGGGAATCATATCCTTAATGACACGGGTCAGCACATGACCGATGTGAGGCTTGCCGTTGGCCGTCGGCGGACCGTCATAAAACGTATAATTCTCTTTTCCTTCCCGGTTTTCCATGCTCTTTTTGAAAATATCATGGTCTTCCCAGAATTTTTCAACTTCTTTCTCTCGCGTTACAAAATTTAAGTCTGTAGGGACTTTTTTGTACATCTTTTGCGACCTCCATTTCTTTTTCATAAAAAATCTGCAAAGCAGATTTCAGCGCCGGAGCGCGGTTGCTTCAGCAACCATATTTCCTCCGTGCGGAGTGCGCATCCACAGCGGAGCGTTTTTACATATCGGAGAATTACAAAGGAATTTCCTGATATATAAAAAAGCTTCCATCCCTGTAATCAGGACGAAAGCTGCACTTTATCTTCGTTATACCACCTATTACCGCATACCATCATATGCTTCCCCTCTAACGCCGGGAATACGTCCTGACCTAGTGCCAATGCCTTCAGCCGGAAACTCCGGAGTGATGTTCGCATCCCCTCTACTCTCGCCAGGCTTCCACCGTCCCCGGCTCTCTTTGGATTTCGCAGGAATCTACTGTCTCCATCAAAGTCTTTCTTCTTATTATTATTTTATACATTATCATATGTGAAACGGAAATATGCCAAATAGGGCTGCAACTTACAATACTTATTCCCTGTAATCACAATCCCAATACATATATGCTATTAATTATAGGGATTTCGACAGAAAATGTCAAGATGAAAATTGGGCAGCCCCTATTTCCGTATTAAAATCAAGCCCAGAGCCGCCGCCAGCAAAATGCTTTGGGGAACGTTCAGTTTCCTCCTGTACATAAGGAATATAATAACGCCTGTAATAAAAACAGAAGAAAGGCGGATTGCAGATCCGGATACATATGTAGTCTGGGCTAAGGACAGCATGGTTGTTAAAATCAATGCAATACAGGTAGGACGGGTGCCGGACAGGATTTTCTGCATGAAATAAGTTTCTTTCAGCTTATTGAGATAATGAGCCGCAAGAATGCCCAGGCTTAAAGACGGGGTGAGAACTCCAAGGGTGGCGCAGACGGCTCCTCCAACTCCTGCCGTTCTTATTCCGGCAAAGGTCGCACAGTTGACGCCTAGGGACCCGGGCGTTGACTGGGCAATGGCCACAATGTTTGCCACCTCCTCAAGGGTCATCCAGCCATGAGAGATCATTTCATCACTGATTAAGGGAATCATGGACATACCCCCAAAGCTGGTGATTCCAATTTTCAAAAAAATCCAGAACAAGGTAAGATATATCATTTTTTTCCTTTCCTCTCTTCCAGATGGCTGGAGACAAATCCCAAAAGTCCTCCCAAGATCACCACAAACACAAGATTCGTACCTGTAAATACGCTAAGCCCTAAGGCGGTCAAAAAAATCAGGTAAGATGTCCCTGTTTTTAATGCAGACCTTTTAAAGGACAATGCGGCGCTGCCCATAATCGGAATTACGGCGCATTGAATTCCGGAAAGAGCTCTGGAAACATAAAGATTGCTGTGAAACTGCTTATACAGCAAGGTTATGAATGTCATAACGATAATGGACGGAATGACCATTCCCATAAGAGAAAGAACGGCGCAGACCGCCCCTCCGATCTGATACCCCACCATTACGGTGGCATTTGCAATCATAATTCCCGGAACAGAGCGTGCCATTGACGTAATATTAATCAGGTCTTCTTCCCTCATCCAGTTCCTTTTTTCTACAAACTCAACCTGCATCTGGGCCAGCAAACTAAAGCCTCCCCCAAATGTAAAAAAGCCCAGCTTAAATAAAATACAAAACATGTTTAAGCTTCTTTTTATCCGTTCATTTTTACTCATGATTTTTTATTCTTTCTCTTTAACCATCCAAACCAGAAAAACGCCGGAAGCAATCTCCGGCATTTTTCTGATTTGGATTTTATTTTTAGGATTTTATGGAACTAACAGTGTTAATCCTCCTTTTGAGGAGTTGTCAGCTTTAAAAGAAGCTGTGAGATAGCATAGAGCAAAAACATTATGATAAAAATACCGCCCATGCCTATGCCCAGCAATTCCAGGGCCTGCAACATAATTTCCGACATCCTTACCTCCGTTCCGCCTTTTAAAGGCCATGCGAATTTATTATATTAAATAAAGAAAGAAAGCAGTAAACCGCCTGCAACTACCGACGCAATCTGTCCGGACACATTGGCCCCCGCCGCGTGCATGAGGATAAAGTTCTGGGGGTCTTCTGCTGTCGCCATCTTCTGGATCACCCGGCTGCTCATGGGAAATGCGGAAATTCCGGCAGCTCCCACCATGGGATTAATCTTTTCCTTGCGGAACAGATTGAGAAATTTTGCAAACAGCACACCGCCTGCGGTGTCGAAAACAAAGCCCAAAAGACCAAAGGAAATGATCATCAGTGTTTTGATATTCAAGAACTCATCTGCCGTCATTTTTAAGGAAATAGTAAGTCCCAGCAGAATGCTGATAATATTCACCAGCTCATTCTGGGCAGATGCGCTTAAACGGTCCAGCACGCCGCACTCCCGGAGCAGGTTGCCGAACATTAAAAAGCCAATGAGAGGCAGGGACATGGGAGCAACAAATCCGGCGACAAAGATAATGGCCAGCGGAAACAGAATCTTCGCTGTTTTGGAAACGGACTTTGGCTCATACTTCATATGAATCTGCCGTTCCTTTTTGGTGGTAAGAGCCCTGATAACAGGAGGTTGAATAATGGGGACCAGGGACATATAGGAATATGCCGCCACAGTAATGGGGCCCAGCAGATTTTTCGCCAGCTGTCCGGCGACAAAGATACTGGTAGGTCCGTCAGCGGCCGCTATGATTCCTATAGAAGCCGCTTCCGGGAGAGTAAGACCCGTAAGCGCCACCACAACAATAATGGTAGAAAAGATACCAAACTGAGCGGCCGCTCCGAAAAGCATCATAAAAGGATTTTGCAGCAGGGGACCGAAATCAATCATTGCCCCGATTCCGATGAAGATCAGAAGGGGGAAAAGCTCTGTAGAGATGCCCGCATCAAACAATACGTTGAAAACCCCTTCCGTACCCGCCTGGGTGATTACGCCGGACATTGGGAAATTCACCAGAACCGTGCCCAGTCCCATGGGAACCAGAAGCGTCGGCTCATAATCCTTTTTAATGCCCAGATACATAAGGACACAGCCGATCAGCATCATAACTGCCTGCTGCCATGTAAATGATAGTATTCCTTCTAATAAAATGTTCATTTCTTGTCTCCAATCTCAACCAGCTACATCTAGATAAATAGCGGACATGCTCCTGTAATTGCGGCAATGCCGATGAAAATAACGAAAATTCCGATTGCCCATTTTGCAGATTCTTTCTGCCATTCGCCCATTTCAAGTCCTGTTAAGTTTAACAGCAGGTAGATAAAGGCTACCAGGGGGCTGAGTAAGTGGAATGCCTGGCCTAAGAGAGAGGCAACTGTCATGTTTAAATCCGTATATCCGAATCCCTTTCCGGCTTCCGCAAATACCGGTAAAACTCCATAATAATAAGCGTCATTGGATAAGAAGAAGGTACCCGGAGCGGAAACTACGGCAGTTACCAGACCCCACCATCTTCCCAGAGAGGACGGCAGCGCTTTTATAATACTCTGGGCCAGGGCGTCACTCATACCGGTGTTTCCAAAGATACCGGAGAACATTCCTGCGGCAATAATCAGAATAACTACCTGAAGCGCGTCTCCTGCATTATCCTGTATACGGTTTTTCTGTTCCTTAATGGATCTGTAATTTACCAGCAGGCCGATGACGAATGCAACCAGGAACAGGAAATTAGACGGAACCTTGTCCATAACCAGAATCACGATGGTGGCAATGGTCAAAATTGCATTAAAGATAATGAGCTTTGGCCTTTTCAGTGCCTCTGTCTCAGGGTCACCCTTGGTAATATGGGCAAGATCCTCATGGGAAAGCTTCTGAATGCCTACACGCTTTCTCTCCTTCATGCCCAGATAAAATGCTACACCAAGCATGTAAATGATAGAAACTACCATACCGGGAGCAAGAGCGGCAAGAACCGGGCCCCCGTCTACTTTCATGACAGCCATGGCACGTGCCGTAGGGCCGCCCCAGGGAAGCAGATTCATGATGGTATTCATTAAAACAACCAGAGTTCCCAGATAAAGCATTTTTAAATTCAGCTTTTTATAAATCGGGATAAAAGCGGTACAGCAGATCAGAGTTGTGGTTGTTCCGTCTCCATTTAAGGAAACCGCTGCGGCTACGATGGCTGTACCAACCAGAACCTTTACAGGGTCGCCGCCGGCGATTCGGATAACCGTGTTTACCACCGGATCAAAAAGCCCGGCATTCAGCATAATGCAGAAAAACAGAATGGCAAAAAGCAGCATAAATGCAGTTTTTGAACTCGATACCAAACCGTCCTGTGACATTTTGCCAAGTGCAATTATCTGATCCAGAATGGATAAAGACTGAGGCGTGTCTACTTTTAAGTATGCAGCAATCGGTTCTCTCATTGTGCCGGTAAAGATACCGACAAGAGAAAATACCAGCGGCACACTGATTAACGCCGTAAAAGGATGTAACTTTTTGGTCATGACCAATGCCAGGAAAACAATAATCATAAACCATGCCAATGCAGTAATCATAAGAATGATCCCCCTTTTTTTATGTACTTCTGTTGTAGTTTCATCATACAGGCGGATTCTTAAAGACCAATGAAATCATGCTTAAAATATTTTAAGGTTATTTAAGGTTATTTAATGTTTTAAAATAGAAAAAGCCGATCCGAATATATCGAACCGACTCCCTGTTTGCCTAACCCTGTAAAAATTCTTCCAGCCTCTCTTTGGAATATAAGATATTGACTGTCTTATATCTATGCTGGTACGCTTCCCCCATAAAAGTCTCTATCTTCATGTCATTGCCATAATTCTCTTTCAGTTCATGACCCATGCATTCAATGAGGTTTTCTATATATTCCACGCCAATGGGCATAATTCCATGGGCCGGAAAAATATCATCATATTCATTTTCCATAGACTTCAGCTTCTTCCATGAATATTCCGCTGTATGAAACGAAGCCTGTTCATCTGAGCTCATGAAGTAATAGATATTGTAATCCAGCACCATGTCCCCCGTAAATAACCGGCGTTTTTCTATATCCAGAAGCGCAACACAGCCATAGGAATGGCCCGGTATATGAATAACCTTTATCCTTTTCTCTCCCAGGTCTATGATTTCATTATTCCTAATAAACTTAACCCTGACACCGTCAAGGGAACTGTTATAATAGTCTTCTTTGGATATAAATGATAAAAATTCAGGCATTTTTCCTGCCCGGTATTCAACAGCTTTCTTTTTCATATCATAATTATCATTGATTAAAAGCTTTCCATAGTCCAATGGATGAATAAAAACTTCGGGATAATGAAAACTGCCCAGAGCATGGTCCGGATCACCGTGGCTTAAAACCACCATCACCGGCAGACTGGTAATAGAGCGTATAATCGGCATTAAGCTTTCATACCCATATCCTACATCAAACAGCAATGCCTTATCCGCACCAATCATCAGGTAACAGTGTACTGATTTTGTTTCTGTCATTACATAGAGATCTTCTGCTATTTTTCTTGTCTCAATAATCTTTGTAGAATACATTCTTTTCCCTCCTGACAATATCAAATTTCTAATCCGCCCTCAGATATAACCTTTTTAAACCAATGAAAGCTGTCCTTTTTATACCGTTTCCCGGAACCATTTCCAAAATCATCCTGATCAACAAAAATAAATCCGTATCGCTTGGACATTTCAGATGTACCCGATGATATTAAATCAATTGGGCTCCACATGGTATAGCCTAATACATCGCAGCCTTCTTCTGCTGCCAGTATAATCTGTTCCATATGATCCCTGAGATACTCTATCCGGTATTGATCATGAACTGTATTTTCATTATTTAATGTTTCCACCATCCCGATGCCGTTTTCCAATATGAATAAGGGCTTTTGGTATCTGTCGTATAACTGGTGCATGGTATACCGGATGCCGACCGGATCAATCTGCCAGCCCCATTCCGTGCTCTCAAGCTTAGGATTTTTTAATCCCTGTCCTAAATTGCCACCGGTCTTTTCCTTTCCTTCCGTATCATAACTGGTGACAGTGGACATGTAATAGGAAAATCCCACGAAATCTGACGTGTTCTTTTTCAGGATCTCCATATCCTCTTCTTCCATTTCTATGTGAATATGATTTTTTTCAAAATAATTTACCATGTAATAAGGATATTCTCCATTTACCTGGACATCCAGGAAAAACAAATTCATGATCCGGTCGCTGCTTTGGTTGTAAAGAACGTCTCTGGGATCACAGCTGTACGGATAAGAGCAAATATCTGCAATCATGCAGCCAAACTGGAATTGGGGATTGATTTTCTTACCGGTTTCTATTGTTTTTGCAGCCGCTATAAACTGATTATGCACTGCTTTATAAATTCTTTCCTCATAATCAGAAGCATCCTCGTAAATCATTGCAACGGACTTAAACGGGGCCATTCTGCACATATTGATTTCATTGAATATGATCCAATATTTTACCTGGTCTTTGAAACGCTCCATAACTGCTTTGGTGTATTTCGTAAAAATACCGATCAATTCCCGGTTGCTCCATCCCCCGTATTTTTCATACATTTCTAAAGGAGGATCAAAATGAGCCAAAGTGACCAGTGGTTCCATTCCATATTTTCTGCAGGTATCAATTACTTCTTCATAATGTTTTAAAGCGTTTTCGTTTGGATGCTCCTGGTCTAACTGAGGGAATACACGGGCTATGGATATGGAAAAGCGAAATACCGTAAAACCCATTTCAGCAAAAAGAGCAATATCCTTCTTGTAGGTATGGTAAAAATCGATCCCCCAGCGTTTGGGATATAGTGCCTCTGTCTCAGACTTGGCTTCCCTTATGGTATCTTCTGTGATTTTGGCCTGGCCAAAGGTCTTCCTTTCCTCCGGTAAAATCATTTTTACAGTCTCGGGAAATGTCATGCTCTTCCCGTTAACAGTGCTGGCTCCTTCTGCCTGACAGGCGGAAATTGCTCCGCCTATCAGAAATCCGTCAGGAAATTTATGAAACATAATGGTCTTCCTTTCGTATATTATTTCACTTATAAAGATTTATTTTGATGCTTTCGGTTCTTCAAAACCCAGCATCCATGTTGCGGCAAAGGTGACGATTATGGTGATCACAGCCGCCAGAACTGCCATTATAATATTTTTAGATCCTGCGGGATCAATGAAATTTGCCATAGCAAAAAAGGAAGGCGCACCAAAGGAAAACTCTCTTACATTAAATAGTGCACATACGATTCCATTTGCAATACAGCCTATAAAGGTGGCAATTAAAGGCTTCTTTAACCGAAGGCTGATTCCATACAGCGTTGGTTCCGTAACTCCGGCAAAAAATGCCGTCACCGCACAGGAGGAAGCCGTTTGCTTCAGCTCCGGATTCTTCGCCCTTAAAAACACTGCAATTGCCACGGCAAATTGGGAAAAATTCATTCCAATAAAGGCCGGCATAAGAAAATTATCATATCCAAAGGTCGCCATATTCGTAAATACCAGAGGAAGAAGCGCAAGGTGGGAACCGGTTAAAACAAGTAAAGGCGCCAATGCGCTGAACAGAAAGGCTCCCAGCCATGGTACGGTGTTATATACCAGTGCCGTGCCGTTTGCTATGAGGGTGCCTATGGCGCCGCCAATGGGACCCGTTACGCAAATAGCAACCGGCAGCATGATCAGCCCGGTCAAAAGCGGGTTAAATACATAACGCACCGCCGCCGGTACCAGCTTTTCAATCAATTTTGTCACATACTTCAGCGCCCATACGGTTAAAATAATCGGTATTAATGAATTGGAATAATTGACCTTATAAACCGGCAGGCCAAAAAGAGTAACAGCTGTCTCCTGGGATGCCAGGGTCATAACGTCCGGATACATCAGGATTCCCGCCGCAAATATGGCCATAACAGGACTTACCTTAAAATAGATTGCAGAGGTATAGGCCAGAATGAAGGGTAAGAAATACAATGCAACCTTGGATAAGGAGGATAAGTAAGTCATGGTTGTGCTGTCAGATTTCACTCCCAAAAGCCCTAAAATTGAGATAAGAGCAGAAACCAGACCGCTTGCCACAATGGCGGGAATTGCAGGGCCCACAATGGCGGACATGGCCCCCATGAATGCTTTAAAAATGCTCACTTTTTCACTGCTTGGTTTTTCGTCCTCTGTCTCATACCCTATATCATGTTTTTTCATGATTTCTTCATAGACCTTTGATACCGTGTTGCCGATAATAATCTGATATCCGTCCATGGATTTCTTAGTGCCAAGAACACCGGAAATCTTAGTGATTTCTTCTTCCGGAAATTTTGTTCCGTCCTTCATGGTAATGCGAAGCCTTGTTGAGCAATGCTGCATTTTTGAAATATCTTCCCATTTTAACACAGCCATAATCTCATCCGCTATTCTCTTATTGTTCTCCATAAATTTACCTCCCAATTGAAGTATTATATCTGCTACAGCTTAATCATATTAGATTTTGGGAATTTTGTCAATATTTAAATAGTATATTTGGGAATTTTCCCAATTCATTTTTCCAATATACTTTTCATTATCTGAAATTTATTATATAATAATCATAATTTCAGGAGGTGGCCTATGCCGGATATCATGCAAAAAATCGAACTAAACGTTGAAAACTATACAAACGCCGAAAAAAAGGTCTATGATCTCATCATTAATAAGCCTTTTCTGATTGAGAAATATACGATTGTTAAGATAGCTGAAATCTCAGGTTCTTCCAAATCCGCAGTGCTGCGGTTTTGCCAGCGCCTGGGATATAAGGGCTACAGCGAATTCAGATATGATATGGTAAAGTATTTACATAGCAAATCTGACGCGCCCTTTGAAGAACTGGGTATAGTTCCTCACATTACCAATAATTACGCCAACGCCTTACAGGCCCTTAATGATGTAAATATGTCTCTGGTCAATGAACTTATTAAAGACATAAAAAAAGCAGATCTCATTCAGACCTTTGGTCTTTTTTATTCTGCCTTACCGGCACAATATTTTCAGAATACGTTTCAGAGCTACGGGAAAATCATTATGACAGGCACCGATGAGATATCGGTCAACAGGTCTGCCTTTACATTGACCAATAAAAGTCTGGTCATAAGCTTCTCCATAAGCGGAAGTAAAAATTACACCACTGCCTTCTTTAAAGAAACAAAAAATATTGGCTACAAATCTTACCTTATTACGTGCAATCCCTATGCCCATAACAGTAAATACGTCAGCAGAACTATTGTTTTGCCCTCCATACAGCCAATTAACCAAAATACTTTAAACGAGCACGCTCTCATAATGATATTTATTGAAATTATCGCTTATCTTTATATCAGTGAAAACTGATCCCCAGACAGAAAGACTGTAATGAAAAAGGCAGGTTCCGAAGAACCTGCCTTTACGCCCTTATATCCGCTCTATATAATTCTTAATAACCCTTAAGATTGCGGCATCAGAAACCGGTTTATCAATATAATCATCAATGATCCTCTTCCGTTTTGCCTCCACGATTTCCTTGGTAATCCGGTCCGTCATAATGATGTATATGATTTCCGGGTACTGTCCCCTTAAGGACATGCAGAAATCCATACCGCTTTTTCCGGAAATATACTGATCCGTTGCAACGGCGTCTACCTTTTGTTCCTTTAATATCTTCCTGGCTTCTTCAAAATTCATGCACGTCAGAAGACTCACATTGAGCTTGCTGAAGTTTTTCTCCAACAGCCTTAAGATCTTTGGATTGTCATCCACGATCATAAGCCTTAAGGCGTCCCCGCTGTCCGCCGGTACTGCCTCCTGGTCCTCCTGTTCTTTCCGCTCATTGGCGGGAAGAAAGATATGAAAGACACTGCCCTTTCCCATGGTGCTTTCAGCAAAAATATAGCCTTTGTGGGAATGAATGATCTGCTCCACCAGAGCAAGACCCAGACCTGTGCCGTTTCCGTTTTTCTTTGTGGTAAAAAATGGGTTGAAAATCTGCTCCAGCACTTCCTCACTCATGCCTTCCCCGTCATCCCTTATATCAATGCGAAGGTAATACTTCCACTCTTCCGAAACAGAGAAAATCTTGTACTTTTCCAGTTCCTCCGCCCTTACCTTACTTCCTTCTATTACAATATTGCCTTCCTTATGACCTATGGCATGGATGGCATTCACGCCAATATTTAAAATCACCTGATTAAGCTGTGTTTCATTTCCTAAAAAGCATTCATCGGTGAAAGCTATTTCATCCTTTATGTGTACATTGGCCGGGCAAACGGAGCTTACCATTTTTATGGCTCTGTGCATGACCTTTGCGGCATTGATGTTTTTAAAGGCTGTCTCCATATTTTTCCTGCTTAAGGAGGAAATCTGCTGGATAATCTCCTTTGCCTTTACAGAAGCCTCATAAATTTCCAGGGCATTATCATAGTCTTCTGAGGTTTCAGGTAAGTCTCCCATGAGAAGATGGGCATAGCCCATGATCGGGGTCAGCAGATTGTTGAACTCATGAGCGATACCGCCGGTCATGGTTCCCATGACCTGAAGCCTCTGCCGGTGCGCAATGGTTTCCTCGCTCTGGTGAAGCTCCTCCAAAACCTTATTGAGCTCCAGCAAATAAGCGATTTCTTCCGAATCCTCTTTCTTCTGCAGCCACAGTTTTCTGATATAAAATACCATGCCAAGAACGCCTGCCATAATTCCGAAAAAGACCATTCCAAGCTTAAAAAATCCGGTAGCTACCGGGATATAGATATCGTTATAATCGATTACCGCACTTACTATGAGAAAGCTTTTTCCTATGACGGCAGGTGAATAAGCGCTTATTTTTTTCACCTCCGGCGCTCCCGGTTCTCCCCACCAGTAAGAATAATACTCCGACACTCCTGATTTTCCTTTATTCTGGTCTTCGATCATCTTTTCCAGGCTGGTCAAATCCTTACCGGGGAACATTTCCTGACGGCCGGAAATCACATTAATTCCCCACTGGTTTTCCTGGGGATGAGCCAGTATGATGCCGTTGGAATCCTTTATTACCACATACCCGTTGGTTCCCAGGCGGATATGGGAGACCAGGGATTGATAATAGTTTCTTTCATTGATAACCACGGAAATGGATTTGCCGTCTGAAATCGTTTTCCTTAAGAGAAGGTACATCTCCCCATTTTCCAGCCTGCTCTGCCGGAAGCTGGTCTGCTGGTCAATCTCCGTAATGGAAAAGGTCTTTGTTACTCCATACCCGTTAATGCTCTTTAACAGCTTTCCATTCCCGTCTTCCACAATCACATCATAGACAAACCGGTTATGGTATTTGACGTAATCCTCCAGAAGCTTCCAATCCTTTTGGCCTGTTTTCTGATATATTTCTTCCTCCATGGCGCACAGGGAAGTTAAATCGGACTGATATCCCTCAATAAATGCCTTGAGATTTTCTCCCATGGTCTGGGTTGTTAAAACCATCTGCTTTTTCTGATTGTCAATGATCGTTTTTTCGTATTCTCTCCAGGTGCTGAATACGAGATAGGAAAAGATAGTCAGCATGGCCGCCATGATCCCAACCAGAAATACAACCGTATATTTTTTATTATCTTTTCTATCTCCCATAAATCTGCCCCTTGATTACCTTTCCTCATTGACTTGTCTTCCGGTTAATATTATAATAACAATATCAGTGCTATTTCGATAAAATTCTACTCAAAATATGATTTGGAGGATATTATGCCTGATAAAATACTAATAGTAGATGACGATCCTGCGGTATGTAAACTGCTGGAAAAAGTCATGCACAGCAATAATTTGGAAACTACAATTGCGGACAGTGGTCTGGCCGCACTGAATTATATTAAGAATCATTCCTATGATCTGATTCTTATGGATGTGATGCTGGGTGACATGGAAGGCTTCGAGGTCATCAAACGGCTACGCAGCCAGGGCATCCAGACTCCGGTCATGATCGTAAGCGGGAGAAATGAGGATTACGACTCCCTTTACGGACTCTCTCTCGGAGCCGATGATTATATCACAAAGCCTTTCCGTCCCTTAGTCCTGGGCGCCAAGGTGAAAGCATTGATCCGCCGCAATAAGAATCAGGTACTTAACCATTCCGATACTTTGGAATCCGGGCCTTTCACGTTTAATGTCTCTTCCATGCGTTTTTATAAAAATGGAGAGGAAATCGTTCTCTCTTCCAAGGAAAGCAGCCTGATGCAGCTGTTCATAAGACACCCCAACCAGGTATTCACAAAGGATATGATCTATGAATATGTATGGGGCGACAATATCGCCGTAGACGATAACGCAATCATGGTGTACATCAACCGTCTGCGCAGTAAAATCGAAGAAGACCGGCAAAAACCGGTGCATATCGTAACAGTCAGAGGCCTGGGATACCGTTTTATCCCCTAGGCCTTTGGCCTTTTTTTCTGCTTATCAGATATTCAAGAGTAGTTTCCGGCACCAGCTCTCTTATCCGTTCAAAATCCCCTTTTTCATACCATTTTCTTACGGTGGAGGCGCTGATCGCCTCTCCCTCATAATCCTTCCGCTCAAATTCTGTCACAAGGATTCCGTATTCCGGCAGTATCTTCTTCATTTCCTCATTGTAATGGCCCGTAACCAGACACGTGGGCTCGGTTCCCACAAAGCGCTTTGTGATTTTCAGAGCAGGTGCAATCCGTTTGCCGAACAGTTCCAAATCCAGACGGCAGTTTGCCTTTTCCGCCTGTGCTTTCTCCTTTACAAAATAAGTGGGAAAGGTGGCCGCGGATATGACAAAATCAGAAGCCTTATGGACTATGGCCCCGGGCATATCCCTGGTTCCCTTAAGGACCATCTGGAACCGTTCTTCCGCGCTAAAATAGCTCCGGTTATCGGAAAGGACCAGCACATGAAGATAATCGCAGTGCAAAAGAGCCTGTTCTATGAGATAACGGTGTCCATAGGTAAAGGGATTGCAGTTGACCACAATGGAGCCTATGACCCTTCCGGGCTCTAAGGCGTCTTGGGGTGATTCCTGAATCAGGCGCTTTATAAATTCTTCAAATCCGTTTCTCTTATTTTCCATAAAAAGAACCTGATCTGTCATGAGAACCGTATAAAACCCCATGTCTTCAAACATTTCCCTGTTATCCGGTTTTGTGTAAATAAGAATATGGGATCTTCCGTTTTCAAATTCATACTGGATAAGGTCTGACAGAATGGTCCCGGACAGCCCCAGCCCCCTGGCCTTTGGATCAACGGCAATGCACTTTAATACGTTTTCCTCCGCCGAACCGGTCGCTAAAATCCGGTAATCCTCATCAAGCAGGCACACGCTGTATTCAACTCCCCCGTCATAATCCAGGCCATTCCTCTTTAAAAATTCCTTTAGCCGCTCCAGATCATTCCCTTTGAGCGGCTTTCCTTTTAATTCCATAAATTCCATAGAATACTCCTTTTAACCGTTAATCCTTAAGAGCTGTGCCATAAATATGGTTACAGCCAGAAGATCCGCGCATCCCCCTGCGCTGATGTTCCGTTTAATAAATTCCCCATCCATGTGCTTCAGGGTCAAAATGCTGCTGTCTCTGTAAACCCCTTCGTTTCTTAAAAAATCTTCTGCCAGACTCTGCACTTCGGAAAGGACTTTGGGATTGTGTCTTGCAAGAATATTTGAATCTGCTACCCGGCTCATAAGCATAAACAGGGCTTCCAGCTTGATCAGATTCCAGTCTCTTCCTTCCTTAAGCCTTTCCAACATCCCTGGAAGGGATACTTCCAGCACAGAAGAATAACCGCTTATGGCCTCTCCCCTGGCGCCCAGGGTACCGTACCTTTCCAGGTTTTTCTCTCCGTTGCTGGTATATTGGTCCATGTTCTCCACTTCTTCGATCAGGGTCTCCCTCACCATGGCCTGTTCCATTTCCATAAGGGACTTAAGGGTCAGGCCGTTTCCCGTCCATATACATGCTCCCGCCGCCCCGCAGAGGATTCCTATATGAAAAATCAGGCCTTTGTGGGTATTGACTCCGTCCGTGGCCTGATACATTGCCTTTTCAGCTGAGATTCCTATTCGCCGGATGTTTTCAAACAGCAGCCTTGGAGCCCCCGGAAATATCATTCCCTCCAATGCCATGGAAGCAAAATAGGGCTCCAGGGCTGCTGCGCTGCGCTCAAAGGTGAAAACATCCATATCCTTATGAGCCCCTGAAGAATATAAATCCACCAGGCCAGGCTTGGGGGAGGTATAGACCTCCTCCAGCAAAGCCCGGTAAGCCATATTGCCGATGCGCATGGCAGCCTTTTCCAACGGGTTTTCCGCATTCATCTGTAAATGGCTCAACATTTCTTACTCTCCTGAATTATTCTTCTGAAAACTGAAAAGGTTTCACTTTCCGCACCACATCCATGATGGTTCCGTCCCGGCCCTCGATAATACCGACAATCTGGTCATCAAACTGTACGGGCTCCGGCTCTCCCACAATGGAATAGGCAATATCCCTCAGCTCCTCAATGGTCTTAAAGGGCAGGTCCATATTTTTCGCATATTCCAGCAGGTCCTGTCTTCTGGGATTGATTGCAATGCCATAATCTGTGATGACCACGTCAATGGATTCTCCCGGAGTGGTGACTGTGGTCACATTGGTGCATACCGCAGGAATTCTTCCCTGGAGAAGGGGAGTGATGACAATGGTGCACTTGGCCCCCGCCGCAGTATCCGGATGGCCGCCCTGGGCCCCGGTAATCATGCCGTCTGATCCCACAACCACGTTGCAGTTAAAGTTGACATCCACCTCCAGGGTGGCAAGGATTACAAAGTCCAGCTTGTTCACCACAGCTCCCTTATTGAAGGGATCTGCATATTCTCCCGCACTGATGCGGAAATGTTTTGTATTGATAACCGATCCCACTGCATCCAGGTCAAAATCCTGGGTATCCAGGAGGGCATTTACCTGACCGTTTTCCAGTAAGTCGCACATAGGCTTTGTAAGGCCGCCCACTCCGAAGCCCATGCGCACATTTCTCTCCTTCATGATTTTAGCCAGGGAAATGGTAGAGGCGATGGAAGCTCCGCCTACGCCGGTCTGGTAAGAGAAGCCGTCTTTAAAATAAGGGGTATTTACCACAAACTGGGTGCAGTAATCCGCCATCATAAGCTTGCGCATATCCGTAGTGGGCTTGGCTGCTCCGGTTGCAATCTTATCCGGGTTTCCGATCTGATCTACCACCACCACGTAATCTACCTTTGTCATGGATATATGGGCCGGGAAATTGGGGAAGGGAACCAGGCAGTCCGTTACAGCCACTACCTTATCCGCATAATCACCGTCTACCATGGCGTAAGAAAGCACGCCGCAGTTGGACTTTCCTCCGATTCCCCGGCAGTTTCCATAGTCATCACAGGTAGGGGCGCCGATAAATGCAATGTCAATCCTCACCTCTCCGGTTTCAATGGCACGGACTCTTCCGCCGTGGGAACGCATAATTGCAAGCTTCTTTAATTTACCCTCTGATATGGCTTTTCCGATCTTTCCACGTACACCGGAGGACTGGATTCCCGTAATGGTACCATCCTCTATATAGTCCCACAGCTTGTCATGGGCCTTTCCAAGAGAGCTTGCACAAATGGTAATATCCTTGATACCCATGTCATGGACTGCATCCATTACCATGTTTACCACATAATCCCCTTCCCGGAAATGGTGGTGGAATCCTAAGGTCATTCCATCCTTAATCCCGCATTTCACCAGACAGTCGTGTAAGCTGTCCACCAGCTTGCTTCCATCAGAGTTTATGACACACTTGGTAACCGGGCCGTCTTTTTTATACTCATATCCATCAAAATGATGGACTCCCTTAAAGGGTTCCTTTCCTGTCTGCTTTAAGATCTCTTCCGGAATCTCTCTCCCTACTGCATTAATCATATTACAAATCTCCTTTATACACGCCGGAGGCCTTGGCTAACTCTATGGTCCTTTTCGCTCCGTCATAGAATGCAATGTCGATCATCTTGCCGTCCACGGTAAATACTCCGATTCCCTGTGCCTTTTTATCCTCGATTTCCTTCACTACCTTTTCCGCAAAGGTGATATCCTTCTGGCTGGGTGTAAAGATCTCATGCACCACCGGAATCTGGCGAGGATTTACGATAGACTTTCCGTCAAAGCCCATTAAATGAATGGTTTCCACATCCTTACGGAATCCTTCCATATCGTCAAGATCGGTAAATACCGTGTCGAAGCACTGGACCTTTGCCGCTCTTGCCGCGATAATCATGTTCTGCCGGGCTCCCATTAATTCAATACCGGTTCCTGTGATATAGGTCTGGAGATCCTTTGTATAATCTCCGCCGGAAAGAGCGATTCCAAACAGGCGCTCCGAGGATTCACAGATATCCAGGGCCTTCATCACACCTCTTGCGGACTCAATGGCCGCCATAATAAGGGTTCTTCCTTCCGGAATGCCGAAATCCTCTTCCGCAGTCCTGATCTCGTTTTCCACCGCCTGAATATCCATAGGGCTTTCTGTCTTTGGAATCCGGATAGCATCGCAGCCGCCTGCAACCGCACAGCGGATATCCTCTTTCCAATAAGGAGTATCCAATCCGTTGATTCGGACCACCCGCTCACAGCACCTGTAATTGATCTCCTGAAGGGCATGGTACAGGGAAAATCTGGCCGCATCCTTCTGGTTTTCTGCAACTGCATCCTCTAAATCCAGCATAATGGAATCTGGTTTGTAGATATACGGATCTTTAATAAGACCCGGTTTCTGGGCGTTTAAAAACATCATCGTTCTTCTGAGCCGTTTCTTATTGGAGTTCATCTCTTACATGCACCTCCCCAAAGAATGTTTTCAAACTGGTCTGTGGAACGGGACAGGGCTCCCTCCACACGTGCCTTAATCGTGCAGTCCAATGCTCCCTTGTCGACAACCGTAATTTTTACGTCGTCAACTTCGAATTTCTTAAGAGTCTCCATAACCACTTCCCGGATTCTGTTTCCAAACTGGTTGATGACTGCGCTTTCCAGCGTAAAATTAATTTTACCATCTCCAGGCTCAACAGTCACCTGGCAGTCACTGGACTCTAACGTGCCGGCCATAGCCGGTTTTTTAATTTCCATTTTGCTTCACGCCTCCCTCTTTTTGTACTTTCTTATTTTACTCTAAGAACCTTAACCAAAGGGAAATGGAACCTTAAAATTCGTTAAGAAAGAAGGATCTGCAAGCCAAAAAGCAGTTGAAAGTAGTTTGCCTTCTTTCAGCTGCTTTTCTGTATAAAAACAGGCAGATGAGATTCTGCCTGTACAATTACATTTGTCTGATGAACCACAAGTGTATCATATTCTCCACACTGCTGTAAAGCTCTTCCACCCCATGGCTCCGGCTGCGCCCGCATATTTTTGCATCCTTTTCACAGATCAGGCATTTACGGGCAGGGGCCCCCACTGACTCTCTGCCCATTCCTCTTCCCTCTGCGTCATATACATCAATATCAAACAGCCTTCCCAGAGGATGGTTTTCCTCCATCCGAACCGCCATCTTTTTAACAAGGAGAGCATCCGGACACGCCACAGAATAAAGCTTTAAATATCCCGCCTTTTTCTTTATCCGAACCTCTTCCGTTATGTCCATTCCCTTGTCCTCAAACAGCCGGGCGAGGGCTTCCTCCCCTTCTTCAAAGGCAGAGAGAATGATAGGAGAAGTTTTCCTTGGTCCGGGAATGTTCATCCCAAGAGCCACTATGGTTTCCCTTTCATGTCTTTTTCTCAGTTCTTCCTGGGCTCTCACCTTTTCTTCGCGGAAGCAGAGCATTTCTTCCAACGTCACATATTCTTCCATCATATATTTCTCCATGGGTCTTTCACGGGATTTCTCACGGGATTTTTCCCGGAACCAAGGATTTCTCCCATTATACCGGATATGCCTTGTTCTCCTTATCCGCTGCAGCGGAATCCACGCCGGTCTGCTGTGCGGCCCGGTACTCGAAGAATTCCCTGGCAACCGCCGGGAACAGGGCGTAGGACAGCACATCCTCATCCTGCTGCTTCCACTGGGCGCATTCCTTTTCAAACTGGGAAAGCTGGGGCGGAATCAAGTCTGCCGGACGGC
>JAEZFK010000055.1 GCA_023437715.1 Bacillota bacterium
CTCCTGTTAAGTAGTCAAGCTACAGGGAAAAATCAAAAGTCCACAGTATCTGAATGTATTATAACCACGATATTAAAAAGAAAGGAAGTTATGGTGTTTTGCTTCTAAAAACATCATACAAGGAGAATATGAAGGTTTTCAGAGAAGAAAATAATTGCCTGAAATTCCATTACGATGCGGAGGAGCTTTGGATACAGCCCTGGGGAGAGAACAGCTTCCGGGTGCGGGCATCGAAGATGGCCCAAATGCCGGAGGAAAACTGGGCCCTGTCCATGGAGACGGAGCAG
The DNA here is from genome assembly GCA_023437715.1 of Bacillota bacterium. Taxonomy (GTDB): domain Bacteria; phylum Bacillota; class Clostridia; order Lachnospirales; family Lachnospiraceae; genus Lacrimispora. The sequence goes on from JAEZFK010000055.1 coordinate 288, forward strand.
GAAAAGCCTGAAATACATATAGAGGAAGACGCCGCAGTCATTAAAAACGGAAAACTTCAGGCCAGGATTTCCAAATATGGGAAGCTGACCTTTTATAACCAGAAGGGCGAAGTGCTGCTGGATGAATATCTGAGAAACCGGCGTGACGTATTTGCGGATTATTGCAGCGCCCTTGATGTGGAGGCCAGGGAATTTAAGCCCATTCCCGGAGGTGACTATCATTTGTCCATGCGTTTTGTATCCAATCCGGAGGAAAAAATATTCGGCATGGGCCAGTACCAGCAGCCCTGTCTGGATTTAAAGGGTGCGGATTTAGAGCTGGCCCAGAGAAATTCCCAGGCAAGCGTACCCTTTGCCATATCAAGCCTTGGCTATGGCTTTCTCTGGAACAATCCGGCAGTGGGCAGGGCGGTCTTTGGAAAGAACATCACAACCTGGGAGGCATATTCCACCAAGGTCCTGGATTACTGGATCACCGCAGAGGACACTCCCGCCAAAATTGAAGAAGCCTATGCCAGGGTCACGGGAACGGTTCCCATGATGCCGGATTATGCCATGGGCTTCTGGCAGTGCAAGCTCCGCTATCAGACCCAGGAAGAGCTTTTGAGAGTGGCAAGGGAGTATAAAAGGAGAGGACTTCCCATTTCTGTCATAGTCATTGACTATTTCCATTGGCCCCTGCAGGGAGACTGGAAATTCGATTTAACCTATTGGCCTGATCCTGACGAAATGATCCGGGAATTAAAGGAAATGGGAATTGAGCTGATGGTTTCCATCTGGCCCACGGTGGACTACCGGAGTGAAAACTTTGAGGAAATGAAAGAAAAGGGATATTTGATCCGGACGGACAGAGGCTTTCGCATTGCAATGGATTTCCAGGGAAATACGGTTCACTTTGACGCCACAAATCCCAAAGCCAGGGAATACGTGTGGCAAAAGGCTAAGAAAAATTATTATGACAAGGGCATCCGGGTTTTCTGGCTGGATGAAGCAGAGCCGGAGTATACCGTTTATGACTTTGATAATTACCGCTATTACATGGGACCCAATATGCAGATCGGGAATATCTATCCGGCCATGTATGCAAAGGCATTTTTTGACGGCATGAAGGCGGAGGGCCAGGAAAATGTCATTAACCTGCTGCGCTGCGCATGGGCGGGCTCCCAAAAATACGGCGCTCTGGTATGGTCAGGAGATATTCATTCCAGCTTCGGAAGTCTGAGAAACCAGCTGGCAGCAGGGCTTAATATGGGGCTTGCGGGCATCCCCTGGTGGACCACGGACATCGGCGGCTTTCACGGCGGAAATCCCGATGACCCCGGATTTCAGGAGCTCCTCATCCGGTGGTTTGAATACGGCACCTTCTGCCCGGTCATGCGTCTGCACGGATACCGGGAACCGTTAAAGGCCCCCATGGGCAAGGAAGGCGGAGCAGCCTGTGTTTCCGGCGCCGATAATGAGGTCTGGTCCTTTGGGGAAGAAGCCTATGAGATCTGCAAGACTTATCTGCAGATGAGAGAAAATATGAAGCCCTATATCACGGAGCTGATGAGGGCCGCCCATCTTAACGGGACTCCGGTGATCCGCCCTCTCTTTTATGATTTTTCTGAGGATAAACAGGCCTGGGAAATAGAGGATGAGTATATGTTTGGGCCGGATGTTCTGGTAGCGCCCATCCTTTATGCCGGAATGAGAAAGAGAAGCGTTTACTTACCGGCAGGAAGCAGCTGGAAGAATTACTGGACAGGGGAAGCGGCGGAAGGGGGACAGGTGCTGGAAGCCGATGCGCCTCTTCACATGCTTCCTGTATTTACCAGAAATAACCGCTGCTTTTAGATAAGGGAAAGGAGGAAAAGGATGAAGTTTACCAATGGCTACTGGCGCATCAGGGAAGAGATCGAGCCTGTTTATGCGGTGGAATATTATGATAGTGAAAAAAATAACAGTCAACTGACGGTCTATGCGGCAACAAAGCACATGGGAGTCCGGGGGGACACCTTAAATCAGCCCATGCTTACGGTGACATTTTCAAGCCCCATGGAAAACGTCATTAAGGTATCAGCCGTTCATTTTAAGGGTGCGGCTGACAAAGGACCTCATTATGAAGTGGCAGGACAGGAAGGGGATTTTATTTCCATAAAGGAGGATGAAGAAAAAATTACTTATACCTCCGGGCATACCAGCGCTGTCATTTATAAAGCTCCCAGGGGCTGGAGAGTGGAGTTTAAGGACGGGGAACGGCTGCTGACGGAAAGCAGCCTCCGCAATCTGGCCTATATGAAGAATAAAGAGACAAAGAAAAACTATATGCTGGAACAGCTGCTGCTAGATGTGGGAGAATATGTTTACGGCATGGGAGAACGGTATACCCCCTTTGTGAAAAATGGGCAGACCGTTGAGATCTGGAATGAGGACGGGGGAACGGCATCGGAACAGACCTATAAAAATGTCCCCTTTTACATCACCAACAAAGGCTATGGGGTGTTCGTGGGGCACGCGGAAGATGTCCATTTTGAAGTTGGCAGTGAAAAGGTGGAACGGGTGCAGTTCAGCGTTCAGACGGAAAAGCTGGAGTATTATATTTTAAATGGCCGGACGCCGAAAGGTACTGTGCAGCTGTATACGGAGCTTACGGGAAAACCGGCATTGCCGCCGGCCTGGTCCTTTGGATTGTGGCTGACCACCTCCTTTACCACGAGCTATGATGAAGAAACCGTTACCGGCTTTATCCAGGGAATGGAAGACCGGGATATCCCTCTTCATACCTTTCACTTTGACTGCTTTTGGATGAAGGGGTATGAGTGGTGCAATTTTGAATGGGATAAAGACACATTTCCGGACCCGGAAGGGATGCTGAAACGTTATAAAGAACGGGGGCTTCATATCTGCGTCTGGATCAACAGCTATATCGGACAGAAATCTTCCTTGTTTGATGAGGGAATGGAGAAAGGCTATTTTGTAAAAAATCTGGATGATTCCGTCTGGCAGTGCGACCGCTGGCAGGCAGGAATGGCGCTGGTGGACTTTACCAATCCAAAGGCCTGCAAGTGGTATCAGGATAAGCTGGAACGGCTGATCGACATGGGGGTGGACTGCTTTAAAACCGATTTTGGGGAGAGAATACCTGTGACCGGAGTGAAATATTTCGACGGCTCGGATACGGTTAAAATGCATAACTATTATGCCTATCTCTATAATAAGACTGTTTTTGAACTGCTGGAAAATAAGCTTGGAAGGGATAAGGCCCTGGTTTTTGCAAGGTCAACGGCAGCAGGAGGACAGAAGTTCCCGGTTCACTGGGGCGGCGACTGTACGGCTTCCTATCCCTCCATGGCCGAGGATTTAAGGGGCGGGCTGTCCCTGTCCCTCAGCGGGTATGGGTTTTGGAGCCATGATATAGGCGGATTCGAACAGACAGCCTCTGCGGATGTATATAAGCGGTGGTGTGCATTTGGGCTTTTAAGCTCCCACAGCAGGCTTCATGGGTCTGAATCCTACCGGGTTCCCTGGCTGTTTGATGAGGAAGCCTCCGGTGTGTTGAAGAAGTTTGTTAAGCTTAAATGCTCCCTGATGCCTTATCTTTACGGGCAGGCGGTGAAAGCACATAAAGAAGGGATTCCCATGATGCGCCCCATGTTTCTGGAATTCCCTGAGGACTTGACCTGCGAGACCCTGGATAAGCAGTATATGCTGGGGGATTCCCTGCTGGTGGCCCCGGTGTTTAAGGAAAGCGGGGAGGTCTCTTATTATCTGCCGGAGGGAATGTGGACCGATTATTTTACGGGAGAAGTAAAGCCCGGAGGAAAATGGTATAAGGAAACCTTTGATTACTTCCATCTCCCTCTGATGGTCAGGGAAAATACGGTTCTGGCAGTGGGAAATTGCGACAATAAGCCGGATTATGATTATACGGACGGGACTGTGCTGAGACTGTATCAGGTAAAGGCTGGAACGGAGATCCGGACAGTGATACCGGATGAGAACGGGCATGAGGCCATGATCGTTGAAGCCTTGAAAACGGCTGACAGGATTGTGGTGAAGGTAAAAGGAGGAAAGGACTGGAAAATAGAGGCAGCCGAATGCTCTGAGGCGCAGATTTTTTATAAGGAGGAAAGGGCTGAGATTCTTTTATAGGGGGTGCTTTGACGGCATGGCGTTCCCGCTTATGAAGCATACATATTCTTGTCAATTTGACAGGACCGGATCTTTGTGTTGAAGTACGTGCGCTGGCATCGTATAATATTCCTTAGAAAAAGAGACGGGAGAAAAACCATGATATTAAGTGCCAGCAGGCGGACGGATATCCCTCAGTTTTATTCGGACTGGTTTTTCAACCGGCTGAAAGAGGGATATGCCTACGTCAGAAATCCAATGAACAGCCATCAGATCAGCAGAATCGATCTTTCGCCGGAGCAGGTGGAGCTCATCGTATTCTGGACAAAGAACCCTGAGCCCATGCTGAGGCGGCTTCCTGAGATTAAGGAAATTCCCTGTTACATTCACTTTACTCTGACCGGCTACGGCAGGGATGTGGAGCCGTGGGTGCCGGATAAAAAGCATCTTATCGAGGTGTTCCAAAAAACGGCGGGCCAGGTGGGAAAGGACTGTATGGTCTGGAGATATGACCCCATATTTTTAAATGACCGGTATACTGAGGAGTACCATCTCCACGCCTTTGAGGAAATTGCCAGGGGAATTGGCGGCTTTGCGGATAAGGTGATGATCAGCTTTCTGGATATGTACGGCAAGACTGTCCGCAACATGCAGGGAATTGAGACAGAGGGGCTGGAAGAGGAGCGGATGTTTGAAATGGGCGGGAAGCTGGCTGCTGTTGCAGACACTTACGGGCTGAGGATTGAGGCATGTGCGGAAAAGGCGGATTTAAGCCCTGCAGGAGTTGCCCGGGGAAGCTGTATTGATTCCGCTGCGGTGGAGCGCCTGCTGGACAGCCCTGTAAAGAAAAAGAAAGATAAGAACCAGCGGATAGAATGCGGCTGTATGGAAAGCGTTGAGATCGGGACCTACGACACCTGCATGTCCGGGTGCAGATATTGCTACGCCAATGACAGCTTATCCGCAGTAGAAAGACAGCGGCTTCTGTATGATGTAAACAGCCCTCTTCTTTGCGGAAAGCTGGAAGAGGGGGACCGGATTACGGAACGGAAAGCCGGACTTGTAAGAGAAGCGCAGATATCATTTTTCCGGTGATATCTGCGCTTTCTGCTGTCTTAAATGCTATGCGCCTTGCTTTTTCTCATATAATAGGCCGGATACCAGCCCTGGAACCGTTTTGTAAAGACGCCCAGCAATGCGGGCATAACCGTGTTTACAGCCCACAGGCCCGAGGAGAGATTGGATTGTATGAGGAAGTAGGTCCATATGGGCGTCACCAGGTAAAGTGCGCCCCAGCACCCAGTTAAAATCCGGTTGGTTCTCATAAAAAGGGGATTGCTGTATGCTTTTTCTTCCCCATAATCATACATGGAGTAATAAGCGGTCAGAGGTATCCTTAAAAATACGGTGGTGCTCCACATAATGCCAAAGAGCAGGTAAGAGAGGGGCGTAAGGGTGGAAGCCGGAAAACCGGACAGGGCCAGCACTCCGATACACGATACCAGAAACCCGGAAATATATTCAAAAACCGTTGCCTGATATTTGAAAAATGCAAAGGGCAGAAGAGCCCCGGCCATAATTCCCAGCACGCCGCCCAGAACAGGATTCTGGGTCATGAAAAACCAGACAGGAAACCACGGAAACAGCATGAGCGCCATGTTGCTTTTCTTTGCAGAAGCTTTTTGGCTTTCCGTCTTTTCCTTAACGGCTTTGCAGCCAAAAAAATCATTCCACCGGAGCATCAGGCCAAAGTCCCCCTCCACCCGGTATTGGTGTTCCATCATGGCTTTCTGGGGATCTGTTTCCCCTTTGGAAATGCTCATCCAGACAGATAAGGGAGTTTCGATTTTTGTGGTGAAAGGAAGAAAGTTTTCTGTTAAAACTTCTTTTCCGTTTTTCCCCATGAGGATCTGATAAGTCCGGTCCACATCGGTGTAGTGCATTTCCAAAACCCTGTCGGTCCCGTCCCAGGAGGACGGATTATAAAGAGCCGCCATCTGCCTTGTAAAAGCCAGGGAGCTGTCATGATCCGGGTCGGCGCTTTTTTCCCTGCCTCTTTCCATGCCCCAGCTGGCGTTGGCCATTTCCTCAAAAATGTCTCTGGGGTACAAAAGCTCTGAAAGCACTTCCCTTGTTTTCTGTGCGATTCCTCCGGAGATAAATTCTGCCCCGGCGTCTTTTACGGCCTTTAAATATTCCTCCGTGTGGCCATGCAGCTCCGGCACCCGGAAAAGCTCCCCCTCTCCGCAATAAAGGGTCTCATAATTTCCCTTTCCAAGGCAATGGTCGAATTGCAGATTAACGGAATCATAGTTTCCCTCCGGGGTGTAAAACCCGCAGGTGGAAATTAAGAGGTACCGCTTGCCGGACATATCGTATCTGGACGGATGATATCCGCTGTCAATACCGCTTTCCGGCCTTTTTTCCATGGTGGGAAGGACCATGGGAAGCTGCCGGTCCATAAGGGCTTTTAAGTGGGAGGGCAAGCCGTAGTAATAAAGGGGAAAGCTCCAGATAATCACATCGGCAGCCAGCATCTTCTCAATGACAGAAGCCATATCATCCTGGATGCAGCACTTGCCGGGAGTTTTACTCCAGCAATGGAAACAGCCGGTGCAGGGCCTGATGTCCATTTTAGAAACCGTCAGGATCTCTGTGTTTAAGGCGGTCCGCTCTGCCATTCCCTCTAAAAATGCGTTTGTCAGCTTCATGGTATTGCTTTTTGCCCCTTTGGGACTGCCATTTAATACAAGGATATTCATTTAATGTCCTCCAATTTTTTGATGCACCGGCCGGCCCAGTCCATACACATCCGTATATAGCTGTAACCGTAATCCGCAGCCAGTTCCCAGTAGATTTTTGTATGAGGGTCTACAAACTTGCCGTACTGTTCAATGCTGTCCGGGATGGTATCCATCTCGCTTAAACATTTTTGGCAGTCAAGAGAAAAGGCCCTGAGCATGGAAATACATTGTTCCGGCGGCCTGCAGCCGGAAAAAAACAGTTTCATCAAAAATGCGTTCTTGGTTCCCTTGGAAAACTCATTGTTTTCACCGGAGAGCCAACGGAAAAATTCATCTTTCCCGCTTTCCGTAATGGAATAGAGCTTCTTGCTGGGCTTTTCCGTCTGCACGATGACTTCACAGGTAACAAACCCTTTTTGCTCCAGCTTGCCGAGCTCAAGATAAATCTGGCTGGTCTGCGCATACCAGAAAAATTTTACGGATGAGTTAAAGGATTTGGCTAAATCGTATCCGGTCATGCTTCCATAGGAAAGAAACCCTAATATGCCGTGGGACAGTGACATGTTATCTTCCTCCGATAATTCATATTATAAAATTAGAATATAGTAAAATTATAATAATGTCAATATACCAAAATAATTCGTCATATTTTTTGCGGGATTTTTAAAAATACGTTTTATCCGCTAAATTATTCATGAGCACAAGCCGTAGCGTTTTCCGGCCCAAAGGACGCATGGGAAAGTAGTTATAGCTCCTGCTGTTTATAGCTTCAGTTACTTGGCGAAAGCTTGAAAGCTTACGTCTTTTTATTTATTCAGTTGTAACACATGTATTTTAATCTTACATAATGCATCAAAAATTTAGAAAACTTAGCTTGACAAGCAGGAAGAAATCTTGTAAAATAGGTCATGTTGCAAGTGAGTTTGCCCAGATAGCTCAGTTGGTAGAGCAGAGGACTGAAAATCCTCGTGTCGCTGGTTCGATTCCGGCTTTGGGCACTGTGCTTCTGAAAGCACTTCTGAAACTTTTTTGAAATTCCTTGCGGGTGTAGTTCAATGGTAGAACACCAGCCTTCCAAGCTGGATACGTGGGTTCGATTCCCATCACCCGCTTAAAGAAACCGGTAAATTTCTGGATGAAATTTGCCGGTTTCTTTATTTTTCGTGAAGTTGTAAAACCCATCTAAGGACATTTTCCCGACAGGCATGATCCAGGCCCTCCTGAAAACATAATTCAGCCCGCTTCTGATTCAGCAACGGCTTGCCGCCTGAATAACGACATAAGGGAAGTGTTTCCTTGAATATTCTTCCATATCCCCTCCCCCCTTTAATGCCAATATTTTAACAAACGTTAACGCAAATAAGATGCGCAGCACTTAGAAACATAATAAAAATAACAAAGCATGTTCTAAAATTCCATGTTTATTAGGAATGATTCGAAAATATGAAAGTAAAAGCACAATTCAACTTGTTAAAATAATATCAAAATTTCTGACTATTTCAATCGAAGAAACTCAAAAAAACAAAAAAGTATTGTTAATAACATATCAATATATAAAATCTCACTACGTTTAATTGAACGGAATAAATAAAAAGAAAAATGAATAGCTTTAGAAAGGCTGATTTTGCAGATTAGTTAACAAAAAATAATTTTAATTATCTTAATAGTTAAAATATTTCATATTGTTAAATAATAACCATAGAATGAAAAATAAATAATAGAACAACGTTAAAATTATAATTAAATTGACAGATTAAAATGCTGGAATATAATGTAAGGTATAAACCACAGTGATACAGAATCTCAATGTTCCCAGAACCATATCTGGAAAAAGAAAGGAGTAAATATCATGAAGATTCCAGAACTTCAGGACAAATATCAGCTGTTTATAGGAGGACAGTGGAAGGATGCTTCCGATGGGAAGACGTTCCAAACCACCTGTCCGGCTGATGGAAGAGTACTTGCCCAATGTGCCGAGGCAACCAGGGAGGATGTGGATGAGGCGGTCCATGCGGCGTGGAAAGCATTTGAATCATGGAAACACGTACCGGTCAATCAGAGAGCAGCCATCTTAAACAAAATTGCGGATATTATTGATGCCAATACAGAGCATCTGGCTATGGTGGAATCCCTGGATAACGGAAAGCCCATCAGGGAGACCCTGGCAATTGACATCCCGCTGTCAGCCCAGCATTTCCGCTATTTTGCAGGATGTATTATGGCGGAGGAAGGAAGCGCCAATATGCTGGGTGAGACTACCCTGAGCCTGATTCTCCGGGAACCCATCGGGGTTGTGGGACAGATTGTTCCATGGAACTTTCCGTTTCTTATGGCGGCCTGGAAGCTGGCTCCGGTGCTGGCAAGCGGCTGCTGTACGGTATTTAAGACCTCCAGCACCACTCCCTTAAGCGTTCTCGAGCTGGCGAGACTGATTCAGGATGTGATACCGGCAGGGGTTTTCAACGTCATTACAGGAGCAGGGTCTAAATCAGGACAGTATATTCTGGAACATCCGGGCTTTCGGAAGTTAGCCTTTACCGGTTCCACGGAGGTTGGAAAGAGTGTGGCTCTGGCAGCGGCAGAGAAGCTGATTCCCTCCACCTTGGAGCTGGGCGGCAAGTCTGCCAATATTTTCTTTGAGGACTGCAACTGGGAAATGGCAATGGATGGCCTGCAATTAGGAATTCTCTTTAACCAGGGCCAGGTTTGCTGTGCAGGATCAAGAGTGTTTGTTCAGGACAGCATTTATGATAAGTTCGTAGAAGAAGCGGTAAAGCGTTTCAACCAGGTAAAGGTGGGGCTTCCCTGGGAAGCGGATACCCAGATGGGAAGCCAGATCAACAAGGGGCAGATGGAGAAAATCTTAAGCTACATAGAAATCGGAAAATCGGAAGGCGCTGTGGTGCTCTGCGGCGGAGAGCAGATTAAGGAAGACGGGCTGGAAAATGGCGCTTTCTTAAGGCCTACGCTTCTGGGTAATGTAACAAACGACATGAGAGTGGCACAGGAAGAGATCTTCGGGCCGGTGGCATGTATTATCCGGTTTAAGACAGAGGAAGAGGTCATCGCAATGGCCAACGACAGCCAGTATGGTCTGGGCGGAGCCGTGTGGACCAGGGATATAAACCGGGCCATCCGGGTTTCCAGAGCGGTGGAAACCGGGCGTATGTGGGTCAATACTTACAACGCCATACCGGAAGGCGCTCCTTTCGGAGGGTATAAGACATCGGGAATCGGGCGTGAGACTCATAAGGTCATACTGGACCATTACACCCAGATGAAGAACATTATGATTAATTTAAGTGAAGCTCCTTCTGGTTTTTATCCTGTAAAATAATTTAAAATGCAGCGGAAAGCGGCTTTGGAACGGAAAGTTCCGAAGCCGCTTTTTATGAAAATATGATATAATAGGAATATCCGGCAATTTGGTGCTGGTTGACATAGGGAAAGAATATTGAAAGGATTAATAAGATGATACATTCATTTTTGCTTATAGGGCAGTCCAATATGGCTGGCAGAGGATATTTAAAAGAGGTTCCGGTAATTTGCAATGAACGGATAAAGATGTTTAGAAATGGCCTTTGGCAATTAATGCTTGAACCGATTCATTACGACAGACCATTTTCCGGCATTGGATTAGGCGCCAGTTTTGCGGATTCATGGTGCAGAGATAATAAGGATGATGAAGTGGGTCTGATACCGTGTGCGGAAGGGGATTCCAGTCTGGATGATTGGAGCGTGGAAGGAAGCTTATTCCAAAATGCTTTATTTCAAGCGAAGCTGGCGCAAAAAACGAGTACAATCGAAGGAATCTTATGGCACCAGGGCGAAAATGACTGCAATCCAACCGGTGTCAAAGAATATAATGATAAATTTAATGTTATCATACATGCACTGAGAAAAGAATTGAATATCCCTGATGTTCCGTTAATGATCGGGGGACTGGGTGATTATTTAACCGAGGGTATGTATGGAAATTATTTTACTGATTATATCGGGATTAATAAAGCTCTGACGGAATTTGCAGATGCGCACCCTGACTGTCACTTTGTTACAGCTTCAAAATTGATATCAAATCCGGATAAAATACACTTTAATGCCCAGTCCCAGAGACTTTTTGGACTCAGGTATTATGAGGCATATGCAAAAAGGTGTAATATAGTTTCTCCTCTCGAAAATGAAGAAGCGATTCTTGATGAATTATATAAAAGATCATTATCAAAAAATGAAAAGAAAGCATTAACGGGCAATGAATTTGGAAAGGGAAATATAACCTTATCTGAGTATATGGAACAGATATCGCTGATCGATTGTTCTGAATAACAGATTTCGGGGTATTACTGTATTTTAGAAAGGCTTTTTTGCTATGGTAATGTCTGGTATTATTTATTAAATCACACGGATGAACAGGAATTTGTAAAGGGAGTGGAAAAGTGATTGCTTATAAAGCTGTTGATAAAACATATTTCTCTCTATATGATCAAGTATCAATGATTGTTAACGTTGAAAGTGAGTATTTTATTGAAAAGATCGATAATGGCCTGGGCGGTATTATAATAAAGGAACAGCCTGTTACTCCGTATATTAAAGATTTAGGTAAATATGAAATTGCATCAGAATGTGAAAAAAATTTTAATATTACAAATTGGCAATTTTATATGGCATTTGATGGCGATATCCCTGTTGGAGCGATTACCCTGGTTTCGAGAACTAAGGAAATCAATATGCTGGATGACAGAGATGATTTGTGTGTGCTTTGGGATATTCGTGTTGCTGACGGATATAAATATAAAGGCATTGGACAAAGGTTATTTGATTATGGCCGGGAATGGGCTAAAAAACAAGGCTTAAAGCAGATAAAAATAGAATGTCAAAATAATAATGTACCTGCCTGTAAATTTTATCATAAGCAGGGAGCCGTTTTATCCAAAATAGATGAATATGCCTATTATAATGATGAAGAAGCAAGGCATGAAGTGCAGTTAATATGGTATCTGGATATATAAATAATATCTATTATGGTGAACAACATAAAAGAAATGATATCAAGCAAGGTGGATGATTTGATGGGGTGGTTTCCGCAAGGCTGGAGCAGCTCCGCCAAAATTAAAATCAGCAACCTGGAATACAAATCATTTATGTAAAAAGAGGATTAAGCTATGGAAGACGAAAGTATTATTAAGAATTTCCATTCTATGTGGGACAATTTTCCTGGGATGGCAAACATCATTGCGTCCAATAAAAGGGCAGAAGAGATGGGGTTTGTTGCAGGCTGCTGCTGCGCCAAGGTTGGAGAACCCCAAATACATTAAGGCTGCCTGACACATAAAATGTTTCGGACAATGGAATCCCAGCTTGATTGTCCGTCCGAAAGGAAAGTGAGGGGCTGGGTTCCTGAACAATAAATCAAAATTTACAGGAGGAGAAATATGAAAGATAATTATAAAGAGCTTTTGTATGATAATGAAACTCTTGAGGCAAAAAGCATATTGCTCAGGCGCTTTAAAAAAGAGGATTGCAAGGACGTTTTTGAATATGGCAGCGATGAAGAAACTCTTAAATACCTGGTTTGGGACGGAGTTAAAAGCCTGGATGATGCAAAATCAGCAATTATAGATTTTTACTGGTCACGGCCCGGCATTTATGCAATTGAATTAAAGGAAAATAAAAAGTGTATCGGAGGTATCGACTTAAGGATAGAACCGGAGCATGAAAAATCCAGCTTTGGATATGTACTGAATCGTCATTACTGGAGCAAAGGCTATATGACGGAGGCCTTATCTGCCGTACTGGGCCTGTGCTTTAACGGTCTTGAGTTAAATCGTGTGGAAGCAACCCATTATATCGGCAACGAAGGTTCGGGAAAGGTCATGAAAAAATGTGGTATGCAGCTTGAAGGGATCGGCAGGCAGGAGGTTAAGATTAAGGGTAAATTCCATGATGTTGCTCATTATGCAATCACCAGGGATACCTGGTTAAAAAATATCAAATAATATCAAATAATATCACAAATCAGGATAATTTTCCCTATTTCTGTTTCAACCTGATAATACATCACGAAGCTGAATGAAAAATGAATGAGAAACCGGTAAATTCCCCAAGGAAATTTACCGGTTTCTTTTTTGCTCATCTAGGAACTTCTACCCATAACAGCTATAATATGGCAAATCAGGCCACGAATTTTGCTCAACCATTTTAACTTGTATGCAATCCTGAACTTGAGAATATCTATAATATTCCTCATTGCGTTTGTAAAAAAGAACAATAAACCTAAAGAAAAAGTTGAACATAATAGAAAAAACGTTTATAAAACAGTTGATTTTGAATAGAACATATGATATATTTTACAAGAAAGGCAAAGAAAAAATACAATAGAATGTCCGGCACTAAGGACTGATATACATTTTGCGGGATACTTGTATGCAATGTGATGTCGACTATTTTCTGAAGGAGGCAAAAAATGATGACAGAAACGGAAATAGGGAAAGTCGATCAAAGGAACTATATTTATAACCAGCTTCGGCGGCAGATATTGAATATGGATATTCTGCCGGGAGAGAAGCTCAGTGAAAATACTTTAGCCAGTCAGATGAACGCCAGCCGGCCTATGGTCCGGGATGCTCTTTCCCGTTTGGTGGAGGAAGGCTATATTGTGGTATACCCCCAGCGGGGAACCGAGGTGACGCTTCTTGACAGTGAACGGATCAGACAGGCCGTATTTTCCTATACGGTGCTGGAACAGGCGATGATCGAGGAGATCTGCCGCCAGGGGCTGACAAAGCATCAGATCAGCCAGCTGGAAGCGGTTCTGGAAGACCAGAAGTCAGAGGCAGGCAAAGGAAATCTTATTGATTTTCTCATAGTAGAGCAGAGTCTCCATTACCTTCTGTCCTCTTTCTGCGGCAGGGAGTATGTCTGGGAGGTATACAGGACCTTAGACTGCGATCTGCTCCGATTAAATTATCTTCAGTATACAACCTTTAACTATAAGACCGACATGTCTTCCCTGACCAGCCAGGAGCACGTTCAGGTGGAGGGGCGGCTTCTCCTTGATAATTTAAGGAGAAGGGATGCCGATGCGGCATGTCTGATCTGTGCAAACCATTTCAACACGGTCCTGTGGAATGCAGGAACGCTTCGGGAAATTTATCCACAGTTCTTTTCCGGACAGGCTTAAAGGTCCGCCCGGATAGAAATATATTTATTATTTATTATCATACAGGATGAAAGGAGTTGGGGATTCCAGGTTTTGTTTTAGAAGGAGGGCCGTTTGGGAAAACGGCAATTTTCAGAGTGTGGGAACTAAAAAGAGATGTAGGAGGTAATATTGTGGAATATGTAGTTGGTATAATTTTATTGATTTCGTTCTTCGGTCTGGCGTATTACTGTATTAAGGGTCACAACCTGATGATAGGGTTCTTGCTGATCACGCTTCTTTGGACCATTCTTCCCTTAGGAGGAACACTTTTTGTAAGTAAAGCCTTTCTGGAGGCCAATCCAGTGCTGCAGTTTGGCAAAGACAACACCCTGATTTCCGCTTTAAATAAGATTTATCAGTCTGCCCCTGAAGGCTGGGGAACCACTCTGGTAAATGTATGCTGGGGCGCATGGTTCGGCCGTGTGCTTATGGATACCGGAATTGCTTCTACCCTGATCCGTAAGACTGTGGAGCTGGGCGGAGACAAGCCATTTGTTACCGTTGCCCTGTTAAATATCGTGACAGCTTTAATCTTTACTGCCATGACAGGTGCGGGCCCGGTTATCGCCATCGGCGTTATCGTGCTTCCTATCCTTATGTCCCTGGGTATTCCGAAGCCAATTGCCCTGTTTTCTTTCATGGGCGCTGTTGCGGCGGGTATCTACTTAAATCCTGTAAACTTTGCACAGTACCGTGCATTCTACATGACTCCGGACAAGATGCCGGACTTCACCCTGGGCTGGTATGCGGCTCACTGGGGCTATGCGGCTTTGCTCATCATGCTGGTTGCGACCACACTGCTGTCCGCTATTTATTTAAAGCGTTCCAAAACCGTTCATGCCTGGGCTGCCCAGACACGAGGCGCAGCAGAGCAGAAGAATGCTCCGTTTTATACCCTGATCCTTCCGATCGTTCCTGTAGTGCTTAAGATCTGGCTTGACTTCTCCGTTATCGGCGGCTTTGTGATCGCAGGCTTTCTGGCTCTGTTCCTCTGCGGAAGAATGCACGGAAGCTTCAAGGAGAACTGCCAGCTTGTCAACAAGCTGTACTATGACGGCGTAGTGGATACCGCTCCATTGGTAGGTTTCCTTCTTACCCTGCCTATGTTTAACCAGGTAGCAACCTATGCTTCTCCTTATTTTAAGGTGATTTTAGGAAATGTAATGCCAAGAAGCGAGCTGGTTGTCTGTATCGTATTTGCCGTTCTTCTGTTTATGGGACTTTTCCGCGGACCTATGACCCTGGTTGGCTGCGGAGCAGCGACCCTTGGAGTTCTTTCCAACGTTGCATCCTTCTCTATTCCGTTCTTATATGCGGTTTTTGTTATTCCGACCATTACAGTAAATATCGGAAGCTGTATCACCCAGTCCTGGGTTGCCTGGGGCCTTGCTTACACGAAGGTTGAGTCAAAAGACTTCTTAAAGCTTTCCATCCCCAACGCTTACCTTGCGGGTGTGGTGCAGTATGTGGCTACTTTCATTTTACTGGGCGGACTTGGAGCTGCATGGTTCCTGTCATAAATAAATGAAAACTCTCACACACTATCTAGAACAATGGAGTTTAACCCACATGTCCGGCCGCGCATCCCGCGCGTCCGGGCGCTTTTCAACATTCCCCGTCTGATAAGCCCGGGCTGGATGATCGTCACTTGTTTTGAATATTAATGTTAAATGTTAAAATTGAAAGGAATGGATAGCAATGGCAGAGCGTATACACAGAGCAGTACGCATGGGCATTGACGTTGGAGGCACTTATACCAAGTGCGTTGCCATCGACAACGAATCCCATGAAATTATCGGAAAGAATGAAGTGAAAACCACGCACGATGACAAAGATGGCGTAGCTGCCGGCGTAGTGCAGAGCTTTAGGAACTGTATGCGCGAGAATAATATCGCGCCTGAGGATGTGGTTTTCGTAGCACATTCTACGACCCAGGCAACCAACGCATTTATTGAGGGAGACGTGGCAAGAGTCGGAGTGGCAGGAGTAGCAGGCGGCGGCCTGGAAGGTTTTCTTGCCAAACGCCAGCTGGCGTTAAAGGATATCGTACTGGATGAAAAAGTCGGACGTATGATAAAGGTGTACAACACCTTCATCAAGAAGAAAATGCTCTCAGAGGACGTAATCAATAAGAGCATCGGCGAGCTCCTGGATCAGGGCGCGCAGGTTATTGTGGCCTCCATGGCATTTGGTGTAGACAGCATGGAAGAAGAACAGATGATCCATGACTGTGCAAAGAAGAAAAATGTGCCTGTAACAATGGCTTCCGATATTACGAAACTTTATGGACTTACCCGCCGTACCCGCACGGCAGCAATCAACGCTTCCATCCTTCCCAAGATGATGAGCACAGCCAATGCCACGGAATCTTCGGTCAACTCGGCAGGCGTTACCGTTCCCTTAATGATCATGAGAGGCGACGGCGGCGTTATGGAAATCAGCGAAATGCGCAAACGTCCTATCTTAACGGCTCTTTCCGGTCCTGCGGCATCGGTTATGGGTTCCCTTATGTATCTGCGCGCTTCCAATGCCATTTACTTTGAAGTAGGCGGAACCACCACCAATATCGGCGTTATCAAAAATGGCCGTCCCGGCGTGGATTATGCGAAAATCGGAGGCCACGACACCTATATCAACTCCCTGGATGTCCGCATCCTGGGCTGTGCAGGCGGCTCCATGGTCCGCGTGAGCGACAAGGCCGTAGTGGACGTAGGCCCACGTTCCGCTCATATCGCAGGCTGCGAATACGCCTGCTTCACTCCGGAGGAGGAGATTGTGGACCCGAAGATTGAAATGGTAAGCCCGAAGCAGGGAGATCCAGCCGATTATGTGACCCTGCGCCTGAAAAACGGAAAGAGAATCTGCTTCACCAACACCTGCGCCGCCAATGTCCTTGGCCTGATTGAGGAGAAGTACTTTGCCCATGGCAATGCCGTTTCTGCCCGCAAGGCCATGCAGCCTGTGGCAGACAAGCTGGGCATTACGGTGGAGGATCTGGCGACCCAGATTCTTGACAAGGATTTTGAAAAGGTAAATGCATGTATCAATTCCCTGGCTGAAAAATACCAGCTTGACCACGACAGCATGAAACTGGTTGGCTGCGGCGGCGGTGCTGCTGCATTGGTGCCATACTGTGCGGGGAAAATGGGCTTACAGTACAGCATCCCTGAAAATGCGGAGGTTATTTCTTCCATCGGCGTGGCCCTTGCCATGGTCCGCGACGTGGTAGAGCGCGTAATTCCCAACCCAAGCCAGGAGGATATCCGTGAGATCAAGAAAGAAGCCAAGGATCTGGCGGTCAGCTCAGGTGCTGCCCCGGATACGGTGGAGATCCACATTGAGATTGACAGCCAGACAGGTAAGGTAACAGCCATTGCCACAGGCTCCACCGAGGTAAAGACCACGGATCTTTTGAAGGAATGCGACGAAGAGGAATCCCGCAGGCTGGCGGTAGAGGATTTCGGTCCCAAGGTCAGCGGCATTACGCTTAAGGAAAAGACAGACAAGTTCTACGTTTACCAGGGAGAAAAGGACGGCAAGACGCCTCTGCGTATTGTGGATAAGAAAGGCTTCATTAAGGTCCAGTGTTCCGACGGCTGCGTGGTAAAGTGTAAGGCAAAGGATTATACAGATGTGGTGGAGAACCTCTGGAAAGATTTTGCTGTATTTAAGACCGATACGGTGCTGCGCCCGGATTATTTCGTATGCGTGGGCCCCAGGGTCTGTGACTACAGTGCGGTAGACTTGGAGCAGATATTCCTGCTGATGGATTTAGACTTAGGAGACCGTGAACCGGATGAGGAGATCATGGTAATCGCTTCCAATAAGGAGATTTAACCGATTATGACGAATCAAGCCTTTCGAAATGCTTTGAAGCCCATTACAGACGGCCTTTTCGGCAAACAGCAGGGGGTAAGGTATGAACGTCCCCATTTTGATGTGCGCCCTGTGGAGCTGATGCTGGAGGACCTTGCGGAAATCGAGCCTCAGGAATGGTACCGCTATGCGTTTTCCAGGGAACCCTTAAATGGGAAGTTTACGGACGGACAGAGGCGGGACTGGATGGAGAAAAGCCTTGCCTGCGGACAGGAATATGCCCGGAAGGTCTCCGGCCAGTATCATACCAGGGACCCCAAAGAGCTTGCAAAAGCCATGGGA
Source organism: Bacillota bacterium (assembly GCA_023437715.1). Lineage (GTDB taxonomy): Bacteria > Bacillota > Clostridia > Lachnospirales > Lachnospiraceae > Lacrimispora. Next base: position 18,501 of record JAEZFK010000055.1, read on the forward strand.
ATGGAGGTTTCCTATCCTGAATTTCCGGAGAAGACGGACCGGGTGCTTTTTGCGGAGTACCGGATTCCCAACCGGATCTGTATTTACATGGATGCGGTGAAAAAAGCGGAAAGGCTTCTGGACAGGCCGGAGGTTTCCAAGGTGCTGACAGAGGGGCTGGACATCAGCCGGCTCCTTCTGTCCCATGAGCTTTTCCATTGTGTGGAGGACCGGCATAAGGGTGAAATCTTCACCCAGACGGAAAAGGTCAGACTTTGGAAGCTGGGCTTTCTTCATAATGATTCCATTGTGATCGCCCTCAGCGAAATCGGGGCCATGGGCTTTGCCCAGGAGCTTATGGGGATTAAATATTCCCCTTATCTGATGAACGTGTTTCTGGTATATGGCTATTCCCCGGAGGAAGCCAGCGGTTTATATGAAGAAATGATGGAATTCGCCGGAAGGACGCCCCGGCCATGGAATGGAGAACTTCTATAAAAATAACAGGAAATATGAATGACAGAAAGGAGAAGGTATGAGTTTAAGAATCCCGTATGAAACGGTAAAAGAAACAGTAAAAAAGGTGTTTTTAAACATTGGCCTTACAGAGGAACAGGCGGAGGTTTGTGCTGCTATTCACACACAGTCCAGCGCGGATGGGGTGGAGAGCCACGGTTTAAACCGGGTTCCCCGCTTTGCGGAATACGTGAAGAAAGGCTGGGTAAATCCCGCCGGAAAGCCTGAGCTTGCAGGAGCCAGGGGCGCCGTTGAGAATTATGACGGAAATTTAGGTATAGGCATTACCAATGCCCTGTTTTGCGCGGACCGGGCTATGGCTCTTGCAAAGGACCATGGGATCGGCTGCGTTACCTTGAGAAATACCACCCATTGGATGCGGGGCGGCACCTATGCCTGGCGCATGGCGGAAGCAGGCTTTATGGGAATCAGCTGGATCAATACGGAAAGCTGTATGCCGTTATGGGGAAGCGATGAGCCCGGCGTAGGGAACAATCCTTTCTGTATTGCCATTCCAAGGGAGGACGGCCCCATTGTTCTGGATATGGCCATGAGCCAGTACGCCTACGGAAAGCTGGGGGTTTACCGTCTGGCAGGGAAAAAGCTTCCTTTCCCAGGGGGCTTTGATAAGGATGGAAATCTGACTGATGATCCGGGGGCCATTGAAGAGAGCAGACGCATTCTGCCTACCGGCTACTGGAAAGGCAGCGGCATGGCTATTGCTCTGGACATGGCGGCGGCTCTTATGGCAAATGGAAACAGCGGCTTTGATATGGATCAGGCCAACATGGGAAGCTGTACCGGATGCTGCCAGGTATTTATTGCTTTTGACCCCTATCTATTCGGAACCAAGGAAGAGATACAGGAAATGCTGAACCGCCGGGTAGCCGCGGCAGATGCAAGCCATCCGGAGAAAGAAGGAAGCTCCGTCACCTGTCCGGGAGAGCGCACCCTTACCGCAAGGGAACGCAGCATGAAAGAGGGCGTTTCCGTAGATGAAAGCATCTGGGAGCAGGTGGTGGCTATTTCCCAGGGCCATCTGGACATAAAGGATATTGCAAGCAAATAATAAGGAAGAGGTTCTGCCTGGCGCAGAGCCTAAAGGAGAGGAATCATGATTTTTTCAAACATTTCTGTAATAAATAAGTACGATTATCTGGAGGATAAATTCCGACTTGCCTATGAATGGCTTAAAAACACGGACCTTGCTTCTCTTTCTGTGGGAAGCTATCCGATCCTGGATGATTCTGTGGTGGCTAATGTGCAGGAATACACTACATTCCCGGCGGATCAGGCTTTATTTGAAACTCATGAGAAATACTTTGATATTCAGTATGTGGTGTCCGGCAGGGAACAGTTCGGCGTATGCAAGCGTGAGGGATTAAAGCTGAAAGAGCATAGAATTGAAGGCGACCTTCTCTTTTACGAGGAGCCTGAGCTCAGCGGCACCATCCTTATGGAAGCAGGAGATGTGATCGTGGTGGCGCCGGAGGATGCCCATAAGCCCCGCTGCATCGCAGGGGAACCCTGTGAGGTCAAGAAAGTCGTTATTAAGGTAGCTGTCTGACGGAAGCTTTCATTAAATAATGTTCATGTGGAGCGGCATCATCAGGTGTGCGATCAGAACCTGATAAGCCTGGTCTCCGTTTCCCTTTTTTAAATGCTGGTAAATGGATTGATGCTCTTCATAGGTGGTCTGAGCCCGTCCGGTTACGGTAAGGGCATTGGAGGTTGTCAGATGGATCATGTAAAGCAGCCGCTGGAATAAATGATCGAATTCACTGTTCTGGGCGAAATGGACCAGAAGCAGGTGAAACTGGTGGTCCTCCTCAGTAAAGGAAATGGGAAAGTTTTTGGCCGTTAAGGCGGCTTTCTGCCGGGCCAGGGACTCTTTCATATCCTCCAGAAGCTTCTGGAACCGCTTTTCATCCTCACAGCCTGCGGCCAGATGGATGCAGAAGCCTTCGATGGCGCAGCGGACCTGGATGGATTCCCGCATGGTTTCCTTATCCAGACGCCGGATTTTAAAGCCGCGGCTGGGAATAATGGTAATGTATCCGTCCTGGGAAAGGCACTGAAGAGCCTCCCGCAGGGGCGTCCGGGAGATGCCAAGCTCCCTGGCCAGCCTGGTTTCCGAATAGAGCACCTCTGAGTCGAGGGATTTGGAAAGAATTTGTTCCTTGATTGTATTATAAGCCTGGGATTGCAGGGAGATGTTATCGTTCATAATCAAGCTCCTATTATAGGTTTTTAAGTCTGCCGCAAGGCAGTGGTTACGGAAAATATCATACCTTAGAAAATCGGTGAAGTCAATAAAAAAACATTGACCGGTATACCGGTATACTGGTATAATAAAAGCAGAAATAATATAATAAATTTTCATAAAACAGGAGGTATCGTTTAATGAGCGTAAACGAATTAGGCAATGGGTTAAGAGTCGTTGATCTGACAAAGCAGCTGGATCCTGCAACCGAGACAAGGAGATGTCACTTGTTCCGTTTTAACACAGGAGGTCCGATCCCGGATTTCCACACCATTATGGACTTAACCAGCCATCTGGGAACCCATGTGGAGTGTCCTTACCACCACAATGACAACTGGACCGACGTACAGGGCCTGCCGATCAGCACCTTTATGGGACGCGCTATTTATGTGAATATCACTCATATGAATCCCAACGACAAGATCAAGGGAGCGGATTTAGAGAAGGCCTGCGGCGACAGAATCAAAGAGGGAGATATTGTAATCCTGGATTCTCCTTTCCGGATTCCGCCGTTTACACCGGCCAGCAATACCCCGGAGGACAAGCGTCTTTTCATCTGCCGTGAGACTGCAGAGTGGCTGAAGGAAAAGAAAGTGAAATGCGTGGGCTTCGGCGACGGTGTTTCCATTGAGAGCAACAATGAGGATGTATGCGCATTCCACGACGTGCTGATGGAGGTAAATGTGGTATTCCTGGAAGTGTTAAAGAACTTGGAGGAGCTGACCACAGACACATTCTTCATGTCCTATACGCCAATCCCCATCAAGGGACTGGATTCCTGCCCTATCCGCGCTTATGCCATCGAGGGAATCGCGGAATTTTCAAAATAACAGAGGGTAAAATTTATGAAAATTGCTGTAATCGGGGCGGGAGCCATGGGTTCCATCTATGGCGGCCACCTGTCCTTAAACAATGAAGTATACATGGTGGATGCTTCGGAAAAGGTTGTGGAGTACATTCAGAAAGAAGGAATCAAATTGCTGGAGGGCGATTCGGAGACGGTTTACCGCCCGTCGGCCGTTCTCTCCACAGAGGGCATGGAGCCGGTGGATCTGGTGATCCTGTTCGTAAAATCCTTATTTTCCAGGGCGGCCCTGGAGGGAAATAAAAGCCTGATCGGGCCGGGAACCTATGTGATGACTTTACAGAACGGCTCCGGCCATGAGGATATTTTAGGAGAGTTTGTAAAAGAGGACCATATCATCATCGGCACCACGGAGGATAACGGCGCGGTTCTTGGCCTTGGGAATGTAAAGAGAGGCGGAACCGGCAATACAAACGTGGGGATGCTCACCGAGGATAAGGAGCAGTTCCTTCCAAAGCTGAAGGAAGCCTTTGACAGCTGCGGCTTTTCCGTGGCCATCCATTCCAATATCCAGCAGCTTATCTGGAATAAGCTTTTCACCAATGTATCCTTAAGCGTGGTCACGGCCATGCTTCAGGTGGACATGGGGTATATCGCTGCCAATGAGCACGCATGGAATATGACCGTCCGTTTAATCCGGGAAGCCGTCGCTGTGGCGCGGGGGCTGGGCCTTGAAGCAGATGAGGAAGAGATCATGGAAAAGGTGAGGAAGACCTCGGAAATGTCGCCCAACGGATGCACCTCCATCCGGGCGGACATACAGAACGGCCGCCGGACAGAGGTAAATACCATCAGCGGTTCTGTGGTAAGGGCCGCGAAAAAGTGCGGTGTTCCGGTTCCGACCCATGAATTTGTGGTGGAAATGATACACGCCATGGAAGATAAAACCAGGTAAGAGAATAGAAAAGAGGGCCGGTTTCCTGCCGCAGGGAGTACCTGCTGCCGGGGACCGGCCTCTTAAACATATTGAACATATTGGGGAAAACTATACCAGTGAGGGGGAATATTTATCATGAAGAAATTATATGTTGCTTCTGTTACACCGTTTAACGAGGACAACCAGATCAACGAAGCGGCGGCCAGACAGCTTTGGGAGAGGAATATCTCCGAGGGGGCCGACGGGTTTTTCATCGGGGGAAGCTCCGGGGAATGCTTTCTGTTAAACAGCAGCGAAAGGGTACGCTCCTTTGAGCTGGCTGCGGAATATGCGGACCGGGCGGATATCTTTGCCCATGTGGGAGCCATCAGCACAGAGGAAGCTGTTTTCTATGCAAAGAAAGCGAGAGAGTTTGGAATCAGCCGCATTGCGGCAACTCCTCCCCTTTACTTCGGATTTTCCGAGAAGGAGATCGCAGGGTATTATTATGATATTGCCGAGGCTGCAGGGCAGCCGGTTCTCTATTATAATATTCCCTCCAGCACCCATAAGGAGCTGGATCTTTCCCATCCGGATATCCAGGCGCTTCTTAAATCAGGAGCAATCGGGTCGGTGAAGCACACCAACCTAAACCTGCTTCAGATGGAGCGGATGAGGAACATAAATCCTGATATCAAGTGCTTCGGAGGCTTTGAAAGCTGTATGGTGGCCTTTCTTGCATTTGGCTGTGACGGCTTTATCGGCAGCAGCTTCAATTTCATGCTTCCTCAGTTTAAACGTGTTATGGAGCTGTATCTGGAGCATAAGGAGGAGGAAGCGGTTTCTCTTCAATCCAAGTGCAACAACATTCTGGATGTGCTCTTAAAGAACGGATTATGCGCAAACCTTAAATATATCCTTACGGCTCAGGGAATCCCGGCCGGTGAGGTGAGAAAGCCCATGCTGCCTTTGACGGAGAGCCGGAAAGCCGAGATGGATCAGGTGCTTGAGAAGTATCTGGAGATCCGTTAAGAGCCCAGCCCGGAGAGCGTGGGCAGGAAGAGGAAGCACCCTGCGGGTGTACCTGTATGCCCAGAGAGCATGGGCAGGAAGAGGAAAGGAGATATATCTATGAAAGCCGTACAAATTGTGAAACCCGGTGAGCTAAGGGTCATTGACGTAGAAAAGCCGGAAATTGATGATAAGAACAATGTTCTGGTCAAAATGACCGCGGCAGGAATCTGCGGTTCTGACGTAGGCATCTATCACGGAACCAATGCAGCTGCCACATATCCCAGGATTATCGGACATGAAATGGTGGGAAGGGTTGCGGAAACAGGACTTTCGGTCACCAACGTAAAGGTTGGGGACAGGGTGATCATCAACCAGGTGACCAGCTGCGGCCACTGTTACCCCTGCCGGATCGGGAGGGGAAATGTATGTGATCATCTGGCTGTGAGAGGTGTTCACATAGACGGAGGCTACCGGGAATTCATTGCCGTGCCGGAATCTGACTGCTATATCCTGCCGGATTTTCTTTCTGATGCCGATGCCGTTATGATCGAGCCGACCACCATCGGAATCCAGTCCTGTACCAGGGCGGAGCTGGCAGAGGACGACATGCTTCTGATTTACGGCTCCGGCGCTCTGGGCAGCTCCATCTTAAAGACCGCACGCCTGATCTGCAGCCATATCATTGTTGCGGATATCCAGGATGACAAGCTGGAAGAGGCGAAGAAGAACGGGGCAGAATATATCATCAATACCTTAAAGGAGAACCTTCTGGAAAAGGTAAAGGAATACACGGAAGGCCACGGAGCCACGGTTTCCATAGACGCTGTGTGCAACAAGGATTCCCTGATCCGGCTTCTGGAGGTTACGGGCAATGCGGGCCGGGTTATGACCATGGGCTTTTCCACATCTCCCACGGAGATCAACCAGTTTGTCATCACCTCCAAGGAATTGGATGTGAGAGGGTCCAGACTCCAGAATAAGATGTTTGGGAAAGCAATCGGATTGCTCAACGAGGGAAAGCTGGACATAAGCGGATCTGTTTCCCATACCTTCCCCCTGATCCAGGCTCAGGAAGCCTTTGACTTCATTGACAGCCATGATCCGTCCATCCGCAAGGTTGTACTGACCTTTGATTTTTGACTTGCTTCATAAATGAAAAGAGGCTCTTCCCATATTAAAATGGAAAGAGCTTCTTTTTTTGTGCGCTGCTGCGGGAATGCAGAGCATCCATAAGATATTCATAAACCCGGTTCATGGCTTCCGGGTCCACCCATTCAGGCGTGTCACGGTAGCCTCCGTGCATGGTGGAGGAAACCTCCATCTGTTCCAGTATCATCTGAAATTCCGGGGGCTTTCCCAGGAAGCCGCTGCCCAGGCCGGAGAGTGCCTTTAAGTACTGAATATCCCACCGGGGGATACAGGCCACGCTGATGGCCGGAAGGCGAAGCCCGGAAAAGGAAACATCATCGCTTGGAGGCAGGTATTTTACGAGAGCACCGTTGTGGGCGGCCAGAATTTCCTTGCTGCAGAAAGAAGAAACAGCTTCCTTTTTTGCATTTCCCCTGTCATAGACGGCAATGGTATCTCCATAGCCGCAGACGTCCAGGTTAATGACGCCGGTAATGGTCTGCCGGTCTAATTGGTTTACATAAAGTTTACTTCCCGTATTACCTGTTTCCTCTCCGTCAAAAAAGGCGAAACGAGCGGGGAGGCCCTCGGTCCGCAGAGTCTTTGCCAGAGCGATGAGAATGCAAAGGGCTGCAGCGTTATCGTTGGCTCCGAAGCTTCCGGGAACCCCATCGTAATGGGCGCAGAATAAAAGTCCCGGTTTTTCGTTCCAGGGCTCCGCCAGATAATTGGTAACGCCTCTGGGGGCCTTGGGGCCAGGCTCTTCTTCCTGGCGGCGGAAAGAGAGGTTTTCCTGGTTTAAAACCCTTTCCAGGGCCTGGCGGCGCAGGTCCGGGTCCTTTTGGGAAAGATCCCTTAAATACCGGTCTATTTCCATACTGATTCTCCCTGTCCGCCGGCGCCGGAAAGACAGCTGTCAAGAGGAACCTTAATAACGATTTTGCGGATGGCAGCAGGCTCCTGACCGGCTTTAATGGCCGGGATATGGACATCCCAGGGGAAGTAGACGGCATAGGCGCCGGGAATTAAATGGATGCGGCCCTCAACAGCTCCGGGATCATTTTTATAGAAAAGAATGTCTCTGGGGGTGTCCAGCAGGTCCTCGTCCACCTGGCCCCTGCCGTCATCGCTGTAAAAGCCGGCAAGCTCCGGGCCGCCGGAGGCAAGAAACTGTACATCAATGATTTTCCGGTGGACTTCCGGACGCAGGCTTTCCCTGTCTGAGGTTTTTAAGTCCAGAACCTGGAGAATGACGGGCAGGCCATCCAGTTCCATGTTAAATACTCCTGGCTCATGGGCGGCCATATCATGTTCCTTTAAAAACAGGAGGGCGTTCTGAATCGGCTTCGGCAAAAGAGCGAGCTGCTGTGCAAATCTGGAATTATAAATATTTCCGAAAATCATATATAATTTCTCCTATTCGTTTTATTTTGGCTACTGCATGGCCGTCAGGCCGCCGTCCACTCCCAGGATCTGGCCGCTGACAAAGGCGGCTGCATCGCTGCAGAGAAACAGGGCTGCTGCTGCCACATCCTCTTCCCGGCCGATGCGTCCCAGGGGAATGCGGTCGGTCAGGGTCTTATAAAAGACAGGGTCGTCCAGCTGGAAAGAGTTGATGGGGGTGCGGACGAAAGTAGGAGCAATGGCGTTGCAGGTAATGCCGTATTTTCCCCATTCGCAGGCCAGCTGCCGGGTGTACATGTTGACCGCCCCCTTGCTGGTGCAGTATGCAATGTAGTCCTGCTTTGTGCCGATAAGGCCTTTCACCGAGGAAAGATTGACGATGCGGCCGTATTGCCGGGGAATCATGCAGCGTTTTCCAACGGCCTGTGTCACGGTATGGAGGCCTTTCACATTTAAGCTCATTACCTGGTCAAACTTTTCTTCCTCATAATCTTCTGCTGGCTGTAAGTGGTTCATTCCGGCACTGTTGACCAGGATGTCCACTGGGCCTAAGGCCTGTTCCACTTCATCCAGCATTTTTCCAACCTCTTCCCGGCTGCGGATGTCGCAGCGGAGGGCAAGAAATTTCCGGCCTGCCTGCCGGGCCTCTTCTTCCAGGGAAGCGGCCTTTTCCGGGTGTCCGCCGCACACTGCCACATGGGCTCCCTTTTGGAGAAGAGCCCTTGCAATAGCGCTTCCCAGACCTCCGGTGCCTCCGGAGACGAGGGCTGTTTTCCCGGTCAGTGAAAACATGCTTTCATAGGTTTGGTTTTCCATTTCCATAGAGAAGTCCTTTCTGATCCTGAAGGATGGACTCTGTTCCCTCCTCCCGTTCCTCAATGAAATAGTCCGGATAGCTTTCCTTTAAAGGAGATATCAAAAGGAGAATCCGGGATAAGTGGTGATGATAAATGGTGCACGCCCGGTCCGTGCTCCGTGCCGCCAGGGCATCGGTCAGGGCGGTTAAATCCATGAGAAAATCCTTTGTCACGGAAGCGCTGGAGGTGGATAAGTAAAGAAGTCTCTGTAAGTCCATGCTGGCCTTCTGGAGCGAGTCCCATATATAATCCATCTTTCCCGCCAGCTCGTAGAGCAGACGGTAGTAGTCGATAATCAGCCGCGCGGACTGGGAAAGGTCTCCCTGCTCCAGATAATCTTCCTGCTGATTTAAGTTGTGATAGAGAATATCAAACTGGGGACGCTTGATATTTTTGACAAAGATGTTCTGAATCATGGCTACCCCCAGCTGGGTGTGAATCCAAAGGGTTTGTTCGATCCGTTCGCTGTCAATCCTGGAAACGAAAGCCCCTTTCTGGGGGATAATGTCCACCAGATTTTTTCGGGAAAGCTTGTACAGCGTATCGTGAACCGGGGTGCGGCTTATGTTTAACGCCTCAGCCAGCTCCACCTCATTCATCTTCCTGCCGGGAGGCAGGTGAAGATTTAAGATGAAGTGCCGGATGATTCTGTATGCGTACTGGCGCGCATCCTCCGTCCGTCTTCTGGTAGATAATTTTTGTAGCGGTATGAGTGACATGTAAAGCTCCGTTCTGCCGCTTTAAGCGGCGGAATAATTCAATAAAAACACACTATGCAAGTAGCTTGGATGCTTTTTCGTGGTGATTGTTCCATTGGAAAGAATCTCATATAATTATACCATGAATTGGTTTGTTTTGTAACCCTTAACAATGAAAAGATGCGCATTGGTCCGCGGCGTTGAGAGCCGTTTCAATGCGCATCCTTTTAGTCTGCATGTGATTTTGTATGGTTCGCTCCCTTTGATATTACTGGATGAAGCTTCCTGATTTAATCTGGTCGACGATTTCCTTATACTGGGTCTGAACGTCTGCCGGAACAAGGTCTGAAAAGGTTCCGATGCTTAAGCAGCCATTGCTTAAATCTCCGTAGATGGTTTTGTTGCCGAAAGAGCCGGATTCCACATCCTTCATACATTCCTTAAGTAAGGCTGCGTTGTCGGTAACTACGGAGCAGATGATGATCTTGTCACCGGCAGAGCCTAAATCTCCGGGCTGTCCGATGTCGTATCTGTTTTCAGAACCTGCAAGGGCCTCCCGTGCCCCGGTGTCGACCGCAGAGGCATCGCCGAACATAACGTCCACATTATAGGTGGAAACCATGGAGGAAGCGATTTCCTTTCCTTTCGCTGTGTCGCTGAAGGAACCGGCGTAAGCGGAGGAAACCTTGACATCCGGATTCACCTTCTGGGCAGCCTTTTCATAGCATTCCAGCTTTGCCTTGGTGGTGTCAAGCTCCATGCCTCCGATGAAGCCGATATTGTTGGTCTTGGTCATAAGGCCTGCCAGGGCGCCTGCCATATAGCCGATCTGTTTTGCATCGGGAAGGATGGAAGCGATGTTATCCGTCTCCACTGTCCCGTTTAACAGCGCAAACTTAATCTCAGGGTATTCTTCCGCCACCTGCTTTACCGCGTCGGTGTACTGATTGCCGGGAGCAAAGATGAGGTTATAGCCCAGCTCTGCGTAATCCGTCATTACTGTGGTAAAATCCGCTGTTGCCACATTATCGGTGTATACAGTATCCCAGCCGCTGTCCTTGGCAGCGTCAACCATTGCCTGGTAACAGCTTGCTCCCCAGCCTCCGTCCGAAACGGATGAGTCCAGAACCATAGCCACCTTAAAATCCTTGGCTTCTCCGCTTTCAGAAGAGGCTGCCGTTGTTTCGGCTGCTGTGGTGGTGGCTGCGGCGGCAGAGGTGTCTGCCTGGGTGGTACCTGCTGCGGTGGCTTCTGCGGAAGCGGTGGGGACGGAGCTGCCGCATGCTGCCAGGCTCATGGCTGTGAGAGCTGCCGCCATAAACATTGCGATGGTTTTCATAGTCTTTTTCATAATAAAGTCCTCCTTTTCACGTGTGAAATTATATATAACTGCAGGAAAATCCTGTAATTACCGTCAGCGTTCTTCCCGGTAGTAGGGCTGGCCGTTGGCCTTGGGACCGCTCTTTTTTATGCCGAAGAATGCCAGAACGAACAGGGTGCACAAATAAGGGATCATCTGAAGAATCTGGTATGGGGTGGAAGGGCTTAAAAGCTGCAAACGGATCTGAAGAGCGTCACAAAAGCCAAAGAGCAGGCAGGCCAGCAGAACGCCGGTGGGCATCCAGCGGCCGAAGATGACGGCGGACAATGCAATGAAGCCCCGGCCGGCAACAATCCCTTCCGAATAAGTGCTTGTATAGCAGATGGTTAAGTATGCTCCTCCAATGCCTGATAAAGCGCCGCAGATGATGCAGGCAATGTATTTCTGAAGCGTTACATTGATTCCCAGGGATTCCGCTGCCTTGGGGAATTCTCCCACAGCCTTGAAATTCAGCCCGGCCTTTGTCCGGTTTAGGAAAACAGCGGTGACGGGAACCAGGAGATAGGCCAGATATACCAGGGGAATATGGTTGAAAAAGACTGGTCCCACAACCGGTATTTTGGAAAGCAGCGGTATCGGCACTTCTTTCATGGACACACCCTGGATCAGGGTGGAGGTATCCGAAAATGACAGACGGTAAATAAAGGAGGCCAGTGCAGGAGCCAGAATGTTGATTGCCATGCCATATACGATCTGAGGGGCGCACAGCCGGATGGTACAGAAAGCATAGATCATGTTGACGGCAATTCCGGCAAGGGCCCCGGCTGCGATTCCTGCCATAGGGCTTCCCGTACGAAAGCCGATGAGAAAGCCCACTAAGGCTCCCAGTGACATGATGCCGTCCAGACCGATATTCACAAGGCCTGCCCGTTCCGAATAGGTTTCCGCCAGTGCCACAAACAGGATAGGCGTTGCCATGCGGACGGTGGATAAGAGCAGTTCCACAAAAAAGTTTAAGTTGAAAAAAGCTTCCATTAGCTGACCGCCTCCTTTTTCCATGGTAGTTTGCTTAAATATTGCCGGATCGACGGCAGCTTTAAGAGGGCAGTGCCTGCGACGGCAAAGATGATGACCAGTGCCTGAATAATGTCCACAATTGAGGTGGGCACCTGCATTCCGGTCTGCAGGGTGCTGGCCCCCTTTCTCAAGACGGCAAAGATAAATGCCACAACTGCGGTGCCGATGGGGTTTAACTGAGCGATGAGCGCAATTGCCACCCCGTCAAAGCCGTAACCCTGTCCAAAGCCGCTCATGAGACGGAGCTGCTTTCCGTGGAGCTCCACGCTGCCTCCAAGGCCCGCCATTCCCCCGGAAATGATAAAGGAAAAAAGGATATACCGGTTTACCGGAAAGCCGTTAAAAAAGGCGGCGGTTACATTTAAGCCCACTGCCCGCAGCTTAAAGCCCTTGGAGGTATGGAAAAGGAAGTAATAGCAGGCAAGAGCCAGGAAAAGTGCAATTCCGATTCCCCAGTGTGCGGGAAAGCTCTTGGAAACAACCGAAATTTTCGTGCTGTCGGGAACGGCATAGGTCTGAGGAACGCTTCCGTCCCGCAAAAGGGCGGTGTATACGTAGCCCATGAAGAGAGCAGCCACATAGTTCAGCATGATGCTGACAATCATCTCATTTAATCCCCGGGTGATTTTTAGAATTCCGGGAATTGCTCCCCACAGGGCGCCGCCTGCCATGCCCGCCAGCAGGCTTGCCAGAAGCCCGGGCAGGCCCTCCATACCGGATTTGGTGATAAAGAAGATACTGGCTACAGCGCCTATAATAAACTGTCCTTCTCCTCCGAGATTGAAGACGCCGCATTTATAAGAGAAGGAAGCGGTCAGGCCCGTGAAGATCAGGGGACAGGCGATGACCAGTGTCTGGGCCACCTTCCGGCTGCTTCCGAAAGCGCCGGAAAACAGATAACCGTAGGCCTGAAAAGGATTCTTTCCCAGGCACAGGATGATGATGCCTCCGATGACAAAGGCCACCAGAATGGAAATGACCGGTACGATGATTTTTGTAAAATTTTCTCTTTGTTTCATGTCCTAATTCCCCTTTCCGGCCATTGCCAGTGAGATTTCTTCGATGGGCGGCTGATCTCCCCCATAGGTTCCCATGACCCGGCCCTCAAACATGACAATGATCCGGTCGGAAAGCTTTAAAATCTCATCAAAGTCCGCGCTGATTAAAAGGATGCCGCAGCCCTTATCCCTGGCTGCAACCATGGTGTCATGGACATATCCGGCAGCCCCGATGTCCAGCCCTCTGGTGGGATGGACCGCCACTAAAAGCTCCGGCTGGCTTTCCAGTTCTCTTGCCAGAATGATCTTCTGCTGGTTTCCGCCGGATAAATTGCGGACCTCCTGCTCAATGGAAGCGCAGCGGATATCATTTTTTTCCTGCATGTCAAGGGCAAAGGCAGTAATGGCTTTTCTCTTCAACAATGCACCCCGGCAATAGGAAAAACGCCTTTCTTCCGTGGATTTTAACACCAGGTTTTCCCGGACAGTCATGCTGCCGATGAGGCCCATTTTATTCCGGTCCTCGGGCACGTGGGAAACGTGGGAAAGGATGAAGCCGTTTGGAGCAAACCTTGAGACCCGGGAAGCCTTTAAGGCTACGGTGCCCCCGTCCGGGGAAATGACCCCGGAGGCCAGCTGGGCCAGCTGGGACTGGCCGTTTCCGTCCACGCCGGCAATGCCCAGGATTTCTCCTTTTTTTACCGTAAGGCTCACATCATTTAAGCCGCTGTGCTTGTGCTGCTTCTGGTAGTCCACATGCTCCAGGCGCAGCACCTCTTCTCCGGGAGCGGTCACTTTCCGGTAATTGCTGGGTGTCATCTCCCGGCCGATCATCAAATTGGCAAGCTGGGTTCCGTCCGTCTGGTCCCTGCCTAAGGTGGTCACGGTTTCTCCTGCCCGGAGTATGGTAATGCGGTCGCTGATGGCAAGGACCTCACGCATTTTATGGGAAATAAAGATAACAGATTTGTTTTCGCCTGTCAGCTTGCGGATGATGGCAAAGAGACCCTCCGCCTCAAGGTCGGTAAGTACGGCTGTAGGCTCGTCTAAAATGAGAAGTTCGGCTCCCCGGTATAAGGCTTTTAAAATTTCCACTCTTTGCTGTGCCCCCACGGAAATTTCCGTAACAGGCTTGTCCAGCTCAACGTCTAAGCCGTATTTTTGGGAGAGGGCAAGAATATCTTTTTTCAGCTGTTCCTTATGAATGAATACGGAAGAATCTTTTTTGCTTCCCAGAATAATATTTTCAAAGACAGTCATGGCTTCTATGAGCATGAAATGCTGATGGACCATGCCGATTCCCAGTCTCACGGCTGCTTTGGGGGATTCGATTTTCACTTTCTCCCCGCGCAAATGGATTTCTCCGGCGGTGGGCTGGTATAGGCCCATGAGAATATTCATCAGGGTGCTTTTACCGGCTCCGTTTTCGCCCAACAGGGTATGTACTTCTCCCTCCCGTACCGAGAGATTGATGTTGCGGTTGGCGTACACCTCACCAAACTGTTTGGTGATATGCTCCATTTTCAGCAGCTCTTTCATGAATTCCTCCTATTCCCTGATTTCCTTTATCAGGATTTCTTTGCAGTATTCAAAATATGATTCTAAGTCAAAGGCCTGCTTATCCGCCAGAAACTGGACCGCAGCCCCTTCTAACAGGGAAACTGTGATGCCGGAAAGCAGGTTTTGCTTTGAGAGCGGCATCCTTGGCGAAAAGCAGACGATCATATCGCGGATCTCCTGGCGCCAGCTTTCAAAGGAACGGCAGAACTCCTGGTGCATATCCGGTTCCAGCCGTGACTGGTTCCAGAAGTCCAGCTCTGCAATGTCATACTTATTTTCTTTCTGAATGGTATAAAGCTTTTGTTTAATGAAAACATCCAGATGCTCCTCAAGAGACTGAGAGGGGCTGGTTTTTAAAAGAGCGCTGGAATGCTGGCGGATTTCCCGGTAATGGCTTAAGACCTTTTTCTGGACGGCAAGGAGAAGGTCTTTTTTGCTGATATAGTAATAGTGGACATTGGACTGGACCACATGGGCCCTTTCCGCCACCTGCCGGATTCTGAGTCCGCCTATGGTCTTTTCCTGAATAACATCCAGAGCGGCGTCCAGTATCC
Source organism: Bacillota bacterium (assembly GCA_023437715.1). GTDB lineage: Bacteria > Bacillota > Clostridia > Lachnospirales > Lachnospiraceae > Lacrimispora. The sequence continues at coordinate 33,591 of JAEZFK010000055.1, forward strand.
GGTCCTCTGTTGATGTTTTCCAATCATTTGTTCTCATAATCATCCCCCTTTTGGTCAGTCGATCAATTTCTTGCATTATACGGAAGTGACCTTTGGGTGTCAACAATAAGAAAAAATAATTGGTAATGTAAAGTGAAAGGTTAATATTATCAAACAAATCCGTTCGAAGTTAAGCAAAATAGAAAAAATAATAAGGCGAAAAAGGGGATTTTCCAAAGAATGGTATATATTCAGAAAATCAGAAAATAATAAGAAAAAGCTGGTATATCAGAATTAACATCAGAATTATAATAAGGCCTCGCCGGAAGGTTTTTTAAAACGGCGCGGCATCCGGTCTTTGGTTCCAGGAAAATAAGAACTGATATATCAGCACGAAAACCAGACACTAATTCTGTGGTTTTAATCCTGTCAAAACACAGAGCTAATGAGAAATAAAACACATTATTTTGTGAAAAATAGACAAAATAACTGCGAAAAAACTGGTACAATACCTGTATACAACCTAATATTTTAGTACTAATATATTAGTGTAAACAGCGGCATGATGCCGCTTAAGGGGTGGCGGAAAGCTTAAAAGGCTTTCTCCAGGTTTCTATTAAACTATTTTTTTAAAGGAGGGTTCATATGAACGTCAATGTTATCATCGGAATTATCATGATTCTGTCTTTCCTTGGCATGGTATGGTACTGTGTAAAAGGGCTCAACCTCATGGTGGGATTTGCAGTCATGGCAACGTTCTGGACAGCACTTGCGCTGGTGGGAAATTCTATTACACCTAATTCTGCAATGGAAGGCAAGTCATTTATTGATGTACTGACTTATGTATATGCGGATGGTCCTGCCGGATATGCAAAATCCATTCTGGTTAACGTATTCTTCGGAGCATTCTTCGGCAGGGTCCTGGTGGATACGGGAATTGCATCAACACTCATCCGTAAGGTTGTTGAGCTGGGCGGAGATAAGCCGAGGATCACCATGGGACTGCTGTGCATCGTTACGGCAATTATCTTTATGTCCATGACAGGAATCGGTCCTGTAATCTCCATTGCGGTTATCGTGCTCCCGATCATGCTGTCTCTGGGCATTCCGGCGCCTATCGCCATGTTCAGCTTTATGGGATCCATTATGGCCGGTATCTTCGGCAATATTGTAAACTTCAAACAGTATCAGACAATTTATGCAGGCTTTAATCCGGCTGCAGAAAACTATACTTACAATGATTATTTTCAGATGGGCATTATCTGTATGGCAGTTGCGCTGGTAGTGGTGCTGGTCGTAGCCAACCTTTCCATGAGCAAAAAGGCGGCTCATGCCTGGGCGGCAAAATCCTTTACCGTAAGTGATAATGCTCCGGCTATTTCCTGGATTTCCGTAATTCTCCCGGTTCTGGGTGTTGTTGTCTTTCAAATCCCCATTATCCTGGGATTCTGCCTTGCCGGCATTTACGCACTTATAACCACAGGAAAGATGAAAGGAACCTATTCTGATATCTGCCGGCTTTTTGCCAAGCTGTTTACCGATGGTTCCATTGATGTCGCTCCTATGATCGGCTTTTTGCTTACTCTGTCCATGTTCAACAACGCTGCTGCATATGCCGCACCGTATTTTACTTCTATTTTAGGAGGCTTTGTTCCAAGGAGCGCTCTTGTCCTCGCCCTTGTTTTTGCAATCCTGACGCCTCTGGGCTTCTTTAGAGGTCCTTTGAACCTGGTTGGATGCGGAACTGCAATTCTGGCGGTTGTAATTGCCACACTTCCCAACGCGCCGGTTGCATTCTTATATCCTCTGTTTGCCATAACAACCATTGCACCGCAGCATCTGGACATCACTCAGTCCTGGGTAGCCTGGGGCTTCGGTTATACAAAGGTTTCGACAAAGGATTATATGAAAATGTCCATACCCACAGGTTGGATCGTCGGCTTTATCTGCTGCATCCTCGCCTTTGTTCTTTACGGTGGGTTAATGTAAGTCGATATGAAATAAATGCGGAACTGGCAGGAAACGCTGCCAGTTCCCTCTTTAGAAAGGAACGGTTATAAGAATGGGAAGATCAGTAAGAATGGGCATCGATGTGGGAGGCACCCATACAAAGGCAGTTGCCATTGATAATGCCACCCATGAAATCGTCGGGAAGTCCTCAGTGAAGACAACCCACGACGATCCCAGAGGCGTTGCGGCAGGAGTGGTGAAGTCTTTTCAGAATTGTCTGCGCGAAAATCAAATCAGCCCGGAAGACGTAGTATTCGTCGCCCACTCCACAACACAGGCCACCAATGCGCTGATCGAAGGAGATGTGGCTGCGGTGGGGGTTATCGGCATGGCAAAGGGCGGTCTGGAAGGATTCCTTGCCAAAAGGCAGACCAGACTTTCTGATATTGATCTGGGAAATCAGAAAAAGATTAAAATTATTAATGATTTTTTGAATATTAAAAAAATAGACAAGTCCGCAGTGGAAAAGACCATTGATGAGATGCAGAAGGAAGGGGCCGAGGTATTTGTTTCTTCCATGGCCTTTGGTGTAGACGACGGAGGACCAGAGCAGGAGGTCTATGAGGTGGCCAGCGAAAGAGGCGTTCCCACTACCATGGCTTCCGATATTACCAAGCTTTACGGGCTCACCAGACGGACAAGAACCGCTGCCATCAATGCATCCATTCTTCCAAAGATGCTGGATACGGCCAACTCCACGGAGGATTCCGTAAGAGAGGCCGGGGTTTATGTGCCGCTGATGATTATGAGAGGCGACGGGGGCGTAATGGAAATCTCTGAAATGAAGAAGCGCCCTGTTCTGACCATGCTGTCAGGGCCTGCTGCCTCTGTTATGGGCTCTCTCATGTATCTCCGTGCATCCAATGGCGTTTATTTTGAGGTGGGAGGAACCACCACAAACATCGGAGTTATCAAAAACGGCCGTCCTGCCATTGATTATTCCATTGTCGGCGGTCATCCCACCTATATCTCTTCTCTTGACGTACGGGTTCTGGGTGTGGCAGGAGGGTCCATGGTGCGGGCGAATAAGCAGGGCGTTCTGGATGTAGGTCCCCGTTCCGCCCATATTGCAGGGCTGGATTATTCCGTGTTTACGGATCCGGATAAAATCAAAGGGCCGAAGGTGGAGTTCTTCTCCCCCAAGCCAGGCGATCCTGCCGATTATGTAAGAATCCGGCTGGAAGACGGTTCTGCGGTCACTCTTACCAATTCCTGCGCGGCCAATGTGCTGGGACTGGTAAAGCCGGAGCACTTTTCTTATGGAAATGCGGAAGCAGCCAGAAAAGCCATGACGGCTCTTGCGGATTACTGCGGCACAACAGCGGAAGACATTGCAAAGCAGATCATGGAAAAGGCCTATGCAAAAATAGAACCGGTCATACTGGAGCTGGCTGAGAAATATAAGCTGGAAAAGGACCAGATTTCCCTGGTGGGCGTAGGAGGGGGAGCGGCCTCCCTGATTGTATATTTCAGTGAAAAAATGGGCGTCAAGTATTCCATACCGGAAAATGCAGAGGTCATTTCCTCCATTGGCGTTGCTCTTTCCATGGTCCGGGATGTGGTGGAACGCATTATACCCTCTCCGTCCAAGGAAGATATCCGCGCCATAAAGAATGAGGCTTTAAACAAAGCCATTGAATCCGGAGCAACGGCGGAATCGGTGGAAATCCACATTGAGATTGATCCTCAGACCTCCAAGGTAACGGCAATTGCAACCGGGTCCACAGAGGTTAAGACTGCGGATCTTTTAAAGGAATGCGATGAATCGGAAGCCAGGCACTTAGCGGCCCAGGATATGCGGATTGCCGATGAGGAAACGAAGCTTCTGGCAAGCTCAGATTACTTCTATATATATGGGGAAAATGAGGAGGACGATTCTCCCGGAGCTGTTCGTATCGTTGATAAAAAGGGCTTTATTAAGGTGCAGAGAGGAAGAGGCATGTGCCGGAAAGTCAAGGCGGCCGATTACCTGGAAGCGCTAAAGGAGCTTTGGGATGATATGGCTGTTTACCAGACCGACCTGATTATAAGGCCGGACTATTATATCTGTATGGGCGCCCGTGTCACGGATTTTGCGGCCCAGGATTTTCAACAGCTGGAATTGCTGATCGATCTGGAGGTATCATCCTTAGAGCCGGATGAAGAAATTATGATCCTGGGAGCCAATGTAAAACAGAATTAAATATTTGGAGACGGATATGTCGGAAATGATATTGCGGGAAATGGCAGAAGGCCTTGCGCAGGTGGATGATTTATCCTGGGGAATGTACGCATTCTCCAGGGACATCCTGGGGGGCAAGATCAGCGAAGCGGAAAAAAAGAGGATGATTGAACAGGCGGTCCGCTGCGGCTATGAAATGGCAGATAAGGTTATGAGCAGTCTGGGAACCATGGACCCCTGGGAGCTGGCGGAAAAATTGAAATTAAAGGTGGAATATGCGGATCAGGGGCAGATAGCAGACAGGGTGTTATTCGCCCTTTTTACACCCCCTGACCGGATACAGATCATGAAGGAGCCCATAGAGCTGGCGGTGAAAAGCGGACTGCTGGAAGGGCTGCTTACGATGGAACAGATTGAAAGGCTGATCCTGGGACATGAGATTTTTCATTACCTTGAGGAAGAAGAGGAGGAGATTTACACCAGAAAGGAAAAGGTTGTCCTATGGAAATTGTTTGGCTACAGGAGTAAATCGACTGTCAGGGCTCTGTCAGAGATCGCCGGCATGTACTTTTCAAAGAAAATAAATGGATTTTCTTATTCACCATTTGCGCTTGATATACTTTTGTATTATAATTATAGTTCAAACGAAGCCCTGAAGATGTACAGGGAAGTATTAAGTTTTTAACAGGAGGCATTCATGGGTGTCACAGACAACAATCAGGAAGATACCATTTATGATGTATTGAGATCCGATATACTGGATTTAAAGCTGCGCCCAGGAATGATATTCAGCATCAAGGAAATAAGCGAATCCTATCAGGTGGGAAGAACTCCGGTCAGGGATGCATTAATCAGCCTTTCCAAGGAGGGACTCATTACATTTCTCCCCCAGCGCGGGACCATGATATCCAAGATTGATTATGATAAGGTCCGCAATGAACGGTTTTTGAGGATTTGCGTGGAAGAAAATGTGATACTGGAATTCATGGCAGTATGTAATTTAAAGGCGATTACCGCATTGGAGATGTCTTTGGACAGACAGGAGGAGCTTGAAAAGGCAGAAAATATCCGGGCCTTTCTGGCAGAGGATATGTATTTTCATTCCATTTTCTACAATGGAGCCAACAAGGGATACTGCAATGATATTCTGGCTGCCAACTCCGGCCATTACAGAAGAATCCGGCTGTTAGCCATGTCGGACTCCGGAATTGAACCGGGAGTTGTAAAGCAGCACAGGGAACTGGTGGATGCCATACTTGCAAAGGATTCTGAACGGCTACACGCAGTTTTAAACCATCATTTAAACCGTATGGTCAGCAAGGAACGGCACCTGGTATCCAAATATCCGGACCTGTTTGACCGTGAAAACACAGAAGTAAGAAGAGAGCCCGATGGGCTGGGCATTGACTTTCTGGTGGATACAAAACTGAAATATCATGCCTAGCCTAAAGCAGTGTCATTCCCAGTTCCGTGATTTCGCATCCGCCTCTGGTACGGTTGATTTTAATAAGTCCTTCGTCAGAAAGCTCCTTTAAAATGGTGCGCAGCTTTCCCTCGCTCACCTCGGTCCCCTTTCCGGCGAGGGCTTCTTTTATGCTGCTGCGGCCCATGCGGGGAGAGGCGGCAATGAGGGACAGAATGGAATTTTTAACGGCGCTCTGTCCTGACGGGGGCTTTTGCAGCCGCTTTCTGATGTAGGAGGGCAGCTGGGAAAGAATGAGGGGGTGAGCCGCGTAGTTGGTGAAGAAGAAGCGGGTCAGGTTTAAAAGCTCCTGTACATTTCCGGGATAGTCATAGGTCAGCAGAAATTCCATCAGGCTTTGGGAAATGATATCCTTTAAGCGAAGGCTGGGATCGTGAAATAAATTCTGAAAGAAATGCTCCATTAATACGGGAATGTCATTTCTGCGTTCCCGCAAAGGAATGGTGTCAATGGAAGCAGCATTCAGCAGGAAGAACAGCTCTTCCCGGAAAGTGCCCTTTAAAACGTCCTCGTAAAGGTCATGGCCGGAGGTTGCCATGATCCGGAAACCGGAAGAGGTGGAAACGCTGCCGCCCTTTGGGCTGCCGTGCTGCAGGATATCGATGAGGAAATCCTGCATTTCCAGAGAAAGGTGTTCGGCCCGGTCGATGAGCAGGGTGCCTTTCTCCCCAGCATTGAGGATGGCTGCCGTCTGAGGGCCTGTGGTGCCGAGAAGCACTGTAAAGGGCTGCTGTCTCCGGCTGGAAGCCCGGTGGATGGCCTGGGCGATCATCTTTTTCTGGGTCCCGCTTTCTCCCTGGATCAGCACGGGAAAGTCATAGAGGGCCAGCCTTCTGGCATATTCCAGCATGGCTTTTACCTGGGCATGAACGGTCAGTATATTTGAAAAACCATTGCTTAGAAGGCGGGCCTCCCAGGGGTCCGTCTGTCTGCTGCGAAGCTCCTTTTCCCGCTCCGGGGAAAGGGGCGTTTTTTGGCTTGTAATCAGGTAAAGGGGAGGATGGTTGGGAAGAGAAAGCTCCAGGATGCTTATGGATAAGGGGCTTCCGCTTTTGCTTTCCAGCCTGTAATCCGCGTTCTGGCAGAAGGGGAAGCCGGAATAGGAGGGCGGCAGCAGGGAGGAAAAGAGTTTCCCGCAGGCATTTTCCTCCGGTATCTCCAGATCCAGGGAGAACTGACGGTTCAGCATGGTGATTTCACCCTCCGAGGACATTAAGCAGATTCCGGAAGGCAGGTTTTGGATGACAGCCTGTAAGAGCTGGTGGGAAAAGATATAATTGCTGTAATAGGTCCCGGTCAGCTTGGTGATCTGCAGAATGCGGTTGATGTAGCCCTGGGTGATCTGGTTGGAAAGGCTGGCCGGAAGCTGGAAGCGGACGCACAGTTCATTGATGGTTGAAATGTCGATGATGCGGTTTCCGATGTTAATAACATTTTTAATATGGACCGGTACCAGCTGGGGCTCCCCTACGGTGACGGCGTATTGTATGGTTTCGTCGGATTCTCCGCAGCCGGGATAATAGGGGATAAAATGGTACTGGGTCAGTCCGGCCTCCCGGAACTGCCGGATGAGGGTGGGAATGGAGTCGGCGGCATCGTTGACCAGATAGACCCTTTCTCCCGGGGGGATGCGGATGATCTGATCCAGAAAGGCGTGGTTGAAAGTGCGGGTGCAGACAAACTGGGCCACATCGCCGGGTATGGAAATGGGAAATTCATCCCGCACCCGGTCGCTGGAAAATAAGATGCACTGGTAGCCGGTGATCTGGGAGGGCGTATGGACCTGATATAAGTCAATGGTGTCAAAGGAGATGTATCTGCCTAATATGGAGTGAAGATAGGTCTGGAACTCTAAGCGTATGGCGGTGCTTATACATACGATTAAAGCGTGGTATCTGGGTGTCTTTTCCATGGAAATCAGCCTCCTGTCTGAGTTATTGGGTATATTATATCAATAAGGCCTCTTTAAAACAACCTAAATGATTTAGAATCTTAATTTCTGAAAAATCAGCAATGCACAAGCCTGATATTTATTTGACAGGTAATACATGAAACAGATAAAATGATGGAAGAGCAAGGAAGCTTACGAGTCAGTAGCTTACCATGCTCTTTTTGTATATGTCAGAGAATGAGGAGGAAATGTGATGAAAAAGAGAAGATTGAAGCTGTTAACGGCAGCGGCCCTTGCGGTATCCATGACAGTACTTACGGCCTGCGGTTCTTCGTCAGGGACGAAGCAGGGAGCGGGGACAGAAACCACAACGGGAACGGCAGGAGCGGCGGAGACGACTGCGGCGGCTGTGGCAGAGGGGGGCTCTGTTTCACAGGATACGGATATTACGGCGGCGGTTAGAGTCGATGTCACAACCATGGACCCCATGGATACCAGCGATACCCTTTCCGGCGGAATTCAGCGCATGATGATGGACGGACTTTTTGGATTTGACGATGATATGAAGATCTATCCCATGCTTGCAACCGGCTATGAAGCCAATGACAATGCCACAGAATTTACCATCACCTTAAGACAGGGCATTTCCTTTACCGACGGAACTCCCTGGAATGCGGAAGCGGCCATTGCAAACTTTACCAAGTGGGGAGACAAAACCCTGGGCTTAAAGCGTACCACGCTTCTCAGCAGCATTCTGGACCATGTGGATAAGGTTGATGATTATACCATTAAAGTAACTCTTGCACAGCCCTTTGGAGCATTTATCAGCACCCTTGCCCATCCGGCCTGTGTGATGATGAGCCCCAAGCAGATTGCGGCAGGGCCCCAGGTTTGTGCACAGGCTCCTGTGGGAACAGGGCAGTATAAATTTGTTGAATGGGTTCCCGGAGACCATGTGAAGATCGAACTGAACAAGGACTGGTGGGGCTATAATGCGGATATCTGCGGCGGAACCGCATTGGCTGACAAGGATGCCGGGTTTAAGTCCATTACCTTTAAGCCGGTTGGAGAGGATGCCACCCGTGTGGCCATGATCCAGTCCGGAGATGCACAGATCATCTGGCCTGCGCCTACGGAAAGCGTTGAGACATTAAAGGCAGACCCCAATGTGACCGTAACCGACGGACAGAGCATTACCGTATGGTATTTCATGATGAACAACCAGAAAGCTCCCTTTAACGACGTAAAGGTGCGCCAGGCAGTGAGCTATGCCATTAATAAGGAGGCTTATGTCCAGATCGTAATGAACGGACAGGGCGTACCGGCCACCTCCGTGGAAGGCGCTGCGGTACAGTATTATAAGGGAAATGATCCCCTGCCCTATGACACGGCCAAAGCAAAAGAGCTGCTGACAGAGGCAGGCTATCCCAATGGCTTCACAACCACCCTTATGTATGCCAATACCTCAGCCAACCAGAAGAAAGCGGAGTTTTACAAGCAGCAGCTTGCTGAGGTAGGCATCAATCTGGAACTGAAGGGCATGGAAAGCGCAATTCTCAATGAGAAAGTACAGGGAGCAACCGGCCCCGGATCTGATGTTGAGGTTGAGTGCTATCTTACCGGCTGGTCCACCTCCACAGGAGATTCGGACTGGGGAATCCGTCCTCTTCTTGCAAAGGAATCCGAGCCTCCTATGAGCTACAACATGTGCTATTATGAAAATGATGAACTGGAAAAATGCTTAAAGGATGGGCTTCAAAGTGCTGATGATGCCGTTCGCAAGGAGGCATATGCAAAGGCCCAGGATATTATATGGAAGGATGTGCCCATGGTCTGCGTGGCAAATGATATCAATACCTGGGTCACAGGCAGCAAGGTAACAGGAGTCAAGCTTTATCCGGACGGCGCCATTAACATGAAGAATGCGAAAATGTCCAAATAATTGGCAGGGAATCATTGATGCGGCGGGGTGTCCTGTTACCAGGGCACCTTTTCCGCATGAAGCCACAGAACCATAGGAGATGATAAATAATGCTCAGATATACATTCCGGCGTGTGCTGGGGACGGTCCCCACGCTGATTATTGTAATAACCTTTGTTTTTTTCTTTGTAAGGCTGATTCCCGGCGATCCGGCCCGCCTTGTGGCGGGAGAACAGGCCACCCAGCAGGATGTGGAAGCCGTCAGGGTCCAGCTTGGGCTGGATAAGCCGGTGGCGGTTCAGTATATTCATTATATAGAAGGGCTTTTAAAGGGAGATCTGGGCAATTCTCTGCGGACCAAGCGCCCGGTTTCAACTGAAATAGCAGCCAGATATGGGAATACCCTTGCCCTTACCGTTTTAAGCCTTGTCTGGAGCACCCTTGCCGGTGTGCTCTTTGGGGTATGGTCCGGCAGAAACCGGGGAAAATGGCAGGATTATACGGGCATGACTGTTGCGGTTTCCGGAATTTCCCTGCCGGCTTTCTGGGTGGGATTTCTTCTGATTATGGTATTTGCCGTAAAGCTCCGCTGGTTTCCCACCACAGGAGCCGGAAGCTTTAAGAATCTGGTGCTTCCCTCCATCACCCTGGGAATCAGCATTGCGGCTGTGATCGCAAGATTTACCAGGTCCTCCATCATCGAGGTTTTAAAGGAGGACTATATCCGTACGGCCAGGGCAAAGGGCCTTAAGGAAAGGGCAGTAACCTGGAATCACGCCTTCCGCAATTCCATGATATCCGTGGTCACGGTGGTAGGGCTTCAATTCGGTTACCTGCTGGGCGGTTCTGTGGTCACAGAAGCGGTGTTCGCCTATCCGGGAATCGGCTCTCTTTTAATTGAATCGGTCAATTACAGGGATTATCCGGCCATTCAGTCGCTGATCCTGATTTTTTCCCTGCAGTTTATCATCATCAACCTGGTTGTAGACATTCTCTATGCGGTTCTCAACCCGGAAATCAAACTCGGTTAAAGGAGGTTTTCTATTATGGCTGAAAAAAATGAAATCAATGAAAAATCAGAGATCAAAACTCCTGTATCCGAAATGGTGCGAAAGTTTAAGAAACAGAAGAATGCGGTGGCTGCCCTGGTCTTTGTGCTGTTCCTAGTGTTCCTGGCCCTGCTGGGACCGGTGATTGCGCCTTACGGCATCAATGAATATGATTATTCTTCGGTTCTTAAGGGGCCCAGTGCGGCTCATTTCTTCGGCACCGATGAATTCGGGCGGGATTTATTTTCCAGGATCTTAAACGGCACCAGAATTTCCCTTTCCATCGGCCTGCTTGCGGTTACGGCCGGGGCGGTATGCGGCACTATTCTGGGACTTTTAGGCGGCTACTACGGAGGCCTGATCGATTCTGTGATCATGAGAATCTGCGATACTCTTTTTGCATTTCCGGGAATTATTCTGGCCATTGCCATCGTAGCAATCCTGGGCAGCGGCCTCTATAATGTGGTCATTGCCGTGGCTGTATTTTCTACTCCCACCTTTGCCAGGCTTGTGAGAGGGCGGACTCTGGCCCTTAAAAATACGGTGTTTGTCCATGCAGCCAGGAATTTAGGGGCCACGAATACCAGAATCTTGTTTCAGCATATTCTGCCGGGAGCGGTGCCGGATATTATTGTCCAGTACACCATGTCCATCGGTTCCTCCATATTAACGGCTTCCAGCTTAAGCTTTCTGGGAATGGGTGCACAGCCGCCTACGCCGGAATGGGGACTTTTGCTGTCCAACGGCCGGACCTATATGATGACCAGCGTCCATACCACTCTGTTTCCCGGTCTTGCCATCTTTCTTACTGTTTTGAGCTTTAACATTCTCGGCGACGGTCTGCGGGATGCCCTTGACCCCAAGCTTACGGATTAATGAGAGGGCGGTGATTATATGGAAGAAAAAAGAAACATACTTGAAATTAAGAATCTTCATACTTACTTTTATACAGACAGCGGAATCATAAAATCCGTGGATGGCGTGGATATTGAGCTGAAGGAAGGCGCCACCTTAGGACTGGTGGGAGAATCAGGAAGCGGAAAAAGCGTTACCGCCCTTTCGGTCATGAGCCTTTTTATGGGGACCAGAGGAAGGGTGGCGGAAGGGGAAATCCTTCTGGACGGCAGGGATGTGGTGCGGATCGGAGAAGAGGAAAAACGGAAATTAAGAGGCGGAAAGATCTCCATGATCTTTCAGGAGCCCATGACCAGCTTAAATCCGGTTATGAAAATCGGAAGACAGCTGACGGAATGCGTGCTCCAGCATGAGAACATTTCCAGAGAAGAGGCTTATAAAAAGGCGGAGGATATGCTCCGCATGACCGGAGTTCCAAGAGTGGAGCGGATGATGCGGGAATACCCTTTCCAGCTTTCCGGCGGGCAGCGCCAGCGGGTCATGATCGCCATGGCTCTCGTCTGCAAGCCTCAGGTACTCATTGCCGATGAGCCCACCACGGCTCTTGACGTGACCATACAGGCCCAGATCCTGGATCTGATGAATAACTTAAAAAAAGAAACAGGAACCTCCATCCTGTTTATCACCCATGATTTAGGAGTTGTGGCGGAAACCTGCGACGAGGTGGCGGTCATGTACTGCGGGCGGGTGGTGGAAAAGGGGGATGTGGGGACCATTTTTGCAAGGCCTGCCCACCCCTATACCAGAGGACTTCTGGCTTCCATACCAAAGCTTGGGGTTTCTGTTGACCAGCTGGAATCCATCCCCGGCAATGTGCCAAATCCCAAATACATGCCCGAGGGCTGCAAATTCGCGCCCCGGTGCCCCCAGGCCTTTGATAAGTGCCGGGAAGAGGAGCCTGGCTTTTTCCAGGTAGAAAACGGCCATGTGAGCCGCTGCTGGCTTTGTGAAGGGAAAGGCGGTGAGGAGAAATGACAGAGAACCTCTTAAATGTAAAGGACATGAAGGTTTATTACCCCATTTCCAGCCACAGGCTGGGGAAAACCGAGTATGTTAAGGCAGTAGACGGTGTTTCCTTTGAGGTGAAAAAGGGCGAGGTATTCGGCATTGTGGGAGAATCCGGCTGCGGAAAATCCACCCTGGGGAGAGGAATCTGCAAGCTGGAGGAACCGACCGCCGGTGAAATACTTCTTGACGGCGAGGATATTTCCGCCTATGGCAGCAGGCAGATGCGCCCGGTGCGCAAAAAGGTCCAGATGGTATTCCAGGACCCTTACGCCTCTTTGAATCCCAGGATGTCGGTGTTTGATATCATTGCGGAGCCGCTGATCATTCATGGGCTTACGCAGTCAAGGGAGGAGCGGAAAGAAAAGGTTCTTGGGCTTTTGCGGAAGGTGGGGCTGGATGATTACCATGCCAACCGATATCCTCATGAGTTTTCCGGCGGCCAGCGCCAGAGGATCGGCATTGCAAGGGCCCTGGCAGTGGAGCCAAAGCTTATCATCGCGGATGAGCCGGTGTCAGCCCTGGATGTTTCCATCCAGGCTCAGGTCTTAAATCTGCTCAGCCAGCTGAAAAAGGAATTTTCCCTTACCTATATTTTTGTAGCCCATGACTTAAGCGTGGTGGAGCACATCAGTGACCGGGTGGGGGTTATGTATCTTGGGAATTTTGTGGAGGTAGGGTCCAAGGAGGAGCTTTACAAGCATCCCCTTCACCCTTATACCCAGGCGCTTTTATCCGCAGTTCCGGTTCCTGATCCGTCGGTGAAACGGGAGCGGGTCATCCTGGAGGGGAGTATTCCCTCTGCCTTAAATCCGCCTGAGGGCTGCAAATTTCATACCCGCTGCCCTAAGTGTATGGATATTTGCAGCAGAAAAGCGCCGGAGCGGTATCAGGCGGACCAGGACCATTACGTTTACTGCCATTTATATGACAATAAAATAAAGGAAAATGATAACAATTAATAGGAGAAGCAATCATGGATATGGAAATGTTTGGAAGGTTATCGGATGCTTTTGGTCCGAGCGGCTTTGAAGAGGAGGTGGTACAAAGGGCGGCAGGCTATTTGGCCCGGTTTGCGCTTGAAAACGATGCGATGAACAACTTATACGCCCGCATGCCAGGCGCAGGAGGCGGAAAGCCTGTGATTCAGCTGGATGCCCATCTGGATGAATGCGGCTTTATGGTACAATGTATACACAGCAACGGCTGCCTGGGAATCCTGATGCTGGGAGGGTTTCATCTTACCAATATACCGGCTCATACCGTGATGATTAAGACAAGGGCTGGAAAGCTGGTAAAAGGCATTATTACCTCAAAGCCCGTACATTTTATGAACGACAGGGAAAGAAATTCCCAGGAGCTGGATATAGAAAGCCTTTACGTGGACATCGGGGCCTGCAGCCGGGAAGAGGCGGAAAAGGATTTCGGCATATCCGTGGGAGACCCTATGGTTCCTGATGTGTCCTTTGCATACGATGAGGAACATGGCATCTGCTTTGGAAAGGCCTTTGACAACCGGGCCGGATGTGCCTGTATTATTGAAACCATGAACCGGCTTTATGATGCCGGAAATGATCTTCCTGTCCAGGTGGTAGGCGCATTTGCTTCCCAGGAGGAAGTGGGAATGAGGGGAGCCACGGTCACAAGCCAGATCGTAAAGCCGGATCTCGCCATTGTTTTTGAAGGCTCTCCATCGGATGATTTCTTTTTCGATGCGGCCCTCACCCAGGGGAAGATGAAGGGCGGAGTGCAGATCCGCCGTATGGATAAGAGCTATATTTCCAATCCGGTTTTTATCGAATATGCCATGGAAACCGCCCGGAGGCTGGGAATTAAATACCAGGAGGCAGTCCGCAGAGGCGGAAGCACCAATGCGGGAAAAATCAGCCTGACGGGCAAGGCGGTTCCGGCTCTTGTTCTTGGTGTTCCCTCCAGATACGTTCATACTCATTATAATTTCTGCGCGAGGGAAGATTTGGAGGCGGCTGTTGATCTGGCGGCGGAAGTGATCCGGGGGCTGGACATTTCCATGATCCGTCATATCTGCCGTCAGGATTTATTGTAGAAGCACCGCAAAGGGCAAAGAGGAGGCGAAAACGTGAAAAAACCTGTGATTGGCATTATTGGCAATACCTTTATGACAGAGGTGGGAATGTTCAACAGCATGGAAAGGGTCTATGCCAATACCGCATATGTGGAAGCCGTACTCAGAAACGGAGCAATCCCCGCGGTCATACCGGCTTCCTCAATTCTGGCCGGGGCCCAGGAGGCAGTGGGATTTTGCGATGGTCTGCTGTTTCCAGGCGGGGAAATACGCCCTCAGCCGGAGAATTCCCATGCTGGGCATATGTAAGGGGCATCAGTTTTTAAATGTTCTTATGGGAGGAAGCCTTTATCAGGACCTTTCTTTGCGGAAAGAGGAAAGCCTGCAGCACATGCAGAAACGGAAAAGAAGCTACCTTACACAGCATGTGGAGGTTTTAGAGGGGACAAGGCTTGCTTCTGCACTGGGTGCCGGGAGTCTGAAAACCAATTCCATGCACCATCAGTCAGTGAAAACTCTTGGACACGGGCTGAAGGCTTCCGGCCATGAACCGGCTGTTTTCCTTTTTTGGAGAGCATTGCATCCGGATGAGGGAAGACCGGGAGCTGTAGGAAATCAGCCATGCCATGAATAAATTCGGCGGATAAGGCTCGCCGAATTATTCATGTCGGGCGTTCCGCCCTATAGAGACATTTATGATATTTCTGCATGGCGGAATCGTAACAAAAAAATGAATTTGACCTCTTGCATTTTTTAAAAACATATGCTATAATTTCCGTGTTGTGAAAAATGAATGAAATAAAGAAACATTTTATGCGCGAGTGGCTCAGTTGGTGGAGTACGACCTTGCCAAGGTCGGGGTCGCGGGTTCGAGTCCCGTCTCGCGCTCTTATTATATGTAGCGGAAACCTAGGTTTTATCAGGGTTTCCGCTATTTTTGTGTGTCTGTCAGCCTGTAGACAGTTGTAGACAGCTTACAAAGCCTTTGATATGAGGTCATAAGTTTCTTTTTCAGTCAGGGGATTGTAGATATATCCAAGTGTGGTATTCAAGTTGCTATGTCCTAAAAGCTCCCGGATACAATCCAGAGGGACACCGCTTGCATTTAGGTTACTTGCAAAGGTTTTCCTCATCTTATGGGTAGACTTTGTGGAAAGGCCCTGACGCTCTGCATATTTTTCCAAAACGTAGGCGATCTGCCTTGATGTGATACGGCTTCCATCTCTCATAAAGATGAAATCGCCCTGGCGGTCAATCTTTTTCAGGATATCCATAGCCTTTGGCACCAGGACAACGAACCGATCCCGGTTAGTTTTGGTATGTTCCACAACCTCATAATGGTTTGTAATCTGATCTCTGACTTCTTCACGAATAATATGTAAATGGTTTTCGTTGTAATCTTCCCATTTCAATGCTACTAATTCCCCCACCCGTAATCCCAGCAGAAAGTTCAGCTTTATCGCAAGAAAGGCAGTGTCATGGGTTTCGGTATACATACGGTCAAGATAAAGATTCAACTCTTTTAATTCATCAGAATTATACGTCTCTGTCCTGCCTGTCTTCTTTACCACCTGTTTGAACTTGACTAATATCTGAACTCTATCTAACGGATTGTCTGCAAGATACTTTTTCCTGACAGCATACTCAAACATACCATTTAAAATGGTTTTAATGTTCGTCCATTCTTTCCGGGGAAGATTAAATTCCCGGATTATCCGATTGCATTCCGTTTCTAGTGATAGTTCGTCAATCTTTACTATCTTACGATTATGTAAAGTCGATGGTTCAAAATATTTCCGGTAATGCTGTTCATGCCGTTTAATGGTATTGGGGCTGTTTGAGACTGACTTTTTATAATCAAGCCATTCTTTATACAGTTCGTGAAATGTCATCTTATCAATGTACGAATCAGAAAAATAGATTGGGATTAATTTATCCAATAACTTTTCTTCTGTGGGTGCCTTGATATTAATACGCTTTCCATCTTTATCCCTATAGCAGGTCTGCCACCGTCCTTTCTCATTAGATGGAGCAGTAATTGCACAGGTATGTAATTTTTTTACTTGTTCTCTTTTGGATGCCATAATCGTATCAAGCACACTGTCTACGTTCATAGTACCACTTTCGAGAGCTTCTTTCAACAAGGAAAGTTTTATACCATCTGAAATTTCTTTGGTCATACTGCTCCACCATTAGTTTCTTAAAATCTTATTTATCAAAAGGGATTTTTAATTGTTCCTCTTTTGGAAGTTTATTAATAGGAATGAACTTGTTGTTACGGTTCAAATAATCATCTACGTTGTCATAAGTAATGATTTCATCTTTAGAAACATAGTGTTTTACTTTATGAATCCTACGGAGAAAGGCTTGCCAGCTTTCTTTATCCGTAATCTGTCGTTCTGCATACTGCTTTTCCAACTCCCAGTTTGTGACCACAAAGACTTTTGTATAACAGGCGAACTTGTTACTGTATCGGGCCTTTAAAGTGATCGGGTAAACGTCCAGATAATTAAGCATATCCGACAGGGTGAGACCAGAGCGGAACTCCTCAAAAACCAGCACTGGTTCACAGGAATAATGGTCAAAGGGGTGGTCATAGTCCGTTACCCTATAAACGTTGGAATCACCATATGTATCAAGAATGTCTCTTGATTTTCCTGTTCCGGTTTCACCAAAAACATAAGTCACTTCTATGTCACATCTGCGCTTACCCTTGTACTTTTCCTGTAAATGGGTTGTTCTGACCTTGTCCAGCTTATCAATCTGCATGATGTAGTCATTATTGCTTCTGATTATCTCCGCATTAGAAAGCTCCTCATCTACAATCATGTGGTATAAGGTCTCTAAATCCTTGTCCTTACCCATGTTCTCCGGGGGCCTGTTTCCCAATTCCTCAAAGGTTCCTGGGACAGAGGTTTCCGCTTTGGCAGTATTGGCCCATTTTCCAGTCTTTTGGAGATATTCAAGGTTCTGTTCTATACTTCCCTGTACTGATTCTATATGGGCGGTGGGGAGGTGCTTCTTAATCATTGAGAAGCGAACCGGAGAGTGGAAGCTTATGAAAACGTGTGTATGTGGGGTTCCCTGTTCTCCGATCTCATCACTCATTGCTCCGTATTCAAAGGAACTAAAACGAGTGACAAGAAGTTCCTTGATTTTATCATGGCTGAAACCTGTGTCAGCCGGGTTGTTAATCGTAAGTTGAAATTTACGAGACTGCTTGTCTTTTGACATTATTTAAATCACCTCATTCATAAAATTATATCTATGTAAAAATAAGCGCTTATTATTTTTTTCATAAAGGGGTATCATCGGGAGGACTGCTGTTTCCTTTCGATGATATTAGTATAAGGGAAAATCAAAGGTAATTGTGTGATTGAACGGAACAGGCTGTGACAGATTGGCACATCAAAAATATCTCAATGAATCTGTTCCCTAGCTTTATATATCAAAATAAACCGTAGTTTATTGTTACTTCCATATTTATAGTAGGTTGCGACAAATGCTACCGGGGCTTGTCGCATGATGGTAGGAGTGGAAATCCCATGTAATAAGGGGATTTTAGGTGTTTTTTATTTTTGCTATTTCATTCCGCGGTAATACTAACCGCGGAATGAATGGTTCGCCTACGGCTCACCGTCCAAACCCTCGTGGGAAAGGGTCTTGTGGCTCTGCCACGCCCCATTCCCACGGTGCTTGTCCGTTAGATACGATATTCTACGGCCTTTTTAATGTAGAAATCCATCTTCGCCATATTCGTAACGGTAGGAACTACAATTTTTCGGAAGTTCGTGCCGTTGGTCAACATATATCCGGTACCTATCCCACGGTCATTTTGTATTTGTTCCCGGAAGTCACTATAGAACATGCCTATTACTTCTTTACTGGGATTGCCTAAGGTAATAACTGTGTTAAAATTATCACGAGCTTTAGGGAAATCTTCTGCTGACAACCTCTGCTGTGCTAAAAGAATGTGATAGTTAAAGCTTCTTCCCATCATAATAGTGGTAGACAACTTCTTACGGTACTCGTCAGCTTGTTTTTTATCCAGATAATTGAGAAAAGATGCCCATTCATCAAATAATAGGATATGTAAATTTCGATCAGTATTTATTCTGGACTGTCTCTGTATAAAGCCGTCATAAAATTCGTTGAAACCACTCATACAAGCTTCAAACCTGTGATATCGTTCGCAGTCCTCAAGGAAGAGAAATGAATCATCTCCTTTGAAATCGCAGACGGTAATTTCAGAAGTAGGTAGATATAACCCTATTCTGGCCAGTATCTGCTTGACAAGATAAGACTTACCGCTTCCCGAATTTCCCTGGATTGCAATATGAGGAGCCTTGGTTAGGTTACTATGAACGTAAATATCGAATCCTTGACGCAGCATTTCGTCATCATATACTAACGGGATTATTTGATCTTTCATATTAAAAGTCTCTGTCCTTTCTTTCCGGCTGTTTATCAGGCCTGATTGAAAAGAATTCTCTTTTTCTATCTGTCTTAGCCCAATTAAGAGCATTAGGCGTGGTTATTGGCAGTAAGTAAAATTTTGTAAGGGGGTATTCATCCCGTTCAATTTTGACAACGTAAAGAGGGAGGCTTTCCTTAATAAAACTCATCTGAATTATTTTCTTTATATCAGAAAGTTCAATATCAGAGCCATCACTGACAATGGAGAAGACAAATATAGGTTCATCTAATCCAGGAAGATAAATGAACTTCTCGCGGGAGTAGATAGAACTGTATGTAGATAAGGAGGCTCCCAAACGATTTTCATAGTTTTTAAAAATGTGATGTATTTTTCCTGCAATTCTCTCATATTTGCGTGTGAGTTGTAGGATTCTCTCCTGGTTCCTGATTTCTTCCTCCTGACGAGCTTTTTCTTCTCTCTCTCTTCTCTCTTGAGAATAGCCCATATAGATTATCCCCCCTACTATGGACAGGAGTAATAAATTAGGAAGAATTTTGGCTACAAAGTAGAAGATAAGAACTCCTACAACAAGTGCCAGGAATACAGTTGTTATGGTTGCAAGGATTTTGTCTTTTCTGCTAAGACAGTTCCATGATTCAGAGAAAGTATCAAAAAAATCTCTCATAATTTTCACCTCTTTCGATGAGGTGGGTTTTTATAAATTACATCCCACCTCACCAGATTTTTAACTAGTAAATAGAAATGCCATCTTCCAATAAGATGATTTTGTCTGCTGAAGCCGTAAGGGCATAGGTATTAGTTCGGTAATTCCTGTAAAATCTAGCCTTAAAACCCTCAAAACTACAGCGGATCGGTGTTTTCGCTTTTTCCAATTCTTCTAAACTGATTGCAGGCTTCAGATCAGAGGTCTTAACGACTAGCTTTTCGTAATTATTGCTATCAAGAACAATTTCATAGGAAATTCCAATCTGCTTATCTGTTCTTTTATTAGTTTCCTTACTGAACTCGTATATGGCTTGGAAGTTAGTCAAGATAGAGGAGTCCAGCCCATTGGTCAGCATAGGAAATGTGATTATGAGGCTCTCTGGTGTCATGTTTTCACCTCCTTTCATTCAGCGTAATTGTATAAACATACTCATCAATAATCAGATAAAACATCTTTAAGGAGATGTCCTTTCTTATATTACAATTATAACTCATTTCCTACATTCTATTGTTCCATATAAGAACACGCCTGTGACAATTTAGAATATAGTCACAGGCGGTTGCAAAGTTACTATTCTTTTGGTAGGAGAATATTATATACACGGGTTGCAATCAACTTTTTCCGACTAGGACTGAACTCGCTAAGGTAATTATTCATAAGGTTCTTGGCTAAATCTTCAATCAATTCTTCTTTTAGTTTCAATCTACTCTCTTCAAGGGACAATGATTCTTTTATGTAGGCCGAATTACTTTTTCGAGAATCAGTATCACAGTTAAGATAATCAATAGAAACATCAAAAATTTTAGAAAAAGTATTCAACTCTTCAAAAGTCAAACGTCTATTGTCACATTCTATTTTTGACAATGATATTGTCAATATTGGTTTACACTTTTTTCTCAAGAATGTTCGACCTATGCTGCCTCCTGTAAAGAAGCATAATACTGTTGTCGCTTAACCATCGGAGGTAACCCGCCATTAGCAGAGCAGAT
>JAEZFK010000068.1 GCA_023437715.1 Bacillota bacterium
CTCCTGTTAAGTAGTCAAGCTACAGGGAAAAATCAAAAGTCCACAGTATCTGAATGTATTATAACCACGATATTAAAAAGAAAGGAAGTTATGGTGTTTTGCTTCTAAAAACATCATACAAGGAGAACATGAAATATATGTCCTTTCGAATGAAGCTGACGCTGGTATTTATTGTCACAGCCGTGATCGAAGGCGCTATCATAGGCAGTCTTTCCTTTTCCCACAGCAAGGATATGGTGGTGAGGAACAAGAAGCAGGAAATGTCCGATACCATTAACCGCATTGACGTCAATATCAATGTGAAGGTCCGCTATATTATGGAGATTCTGGACAATGCGGCGGCCAGCCAGCTGGTGAGGGCAGCCTGCATCCCGGGCTGGGACGCAGGAGAAGAAGGGGTGAGGCGCACTTATCTGGAAGACTACTGCAAAAGCCTTGTCCGGTCTGTGGGGGAACAGATGGACATTTCCATCATCACCAGGTCCAGGATTATGTATACAACGGCTGCGGGGGAAACAGGATCAAAGGAAGTTTCTGAAAAGGTGTTAAGCAATTATTTTGAAGCTATGGGGGACAGGGAGAACAAGGCCGTGTGGGCCGGGATCATGCCCAAGCTGTTTTCCCCTTCGGAGGAAGAGGGACAGGCGGTTACGGTGGTCAGGGCAATCCAGGATGAGAACCAGGGAAAGGTCCTGGGCATGGTGGTCATAGAGCTGGACCCGGATATGTTCAGCAATCTGCTTTTGGGAAACCAGGGGCTGTTCCAGTACCAGTATTTATTTATTGCGGATCAGAAAGGGCAGGTGATCTGCAGCAATCCCAAGGTGAACAATGGATGGCAGGAAGAGATTAACGAAAGGTTTGACCGGGGAATCCGCCGCTTTCAGCTGACCTGGAAAGGAAAAGAATATTACGTCTGCGGCCAGTATAACGGCATTACCGGCTGGAAGTCCTATTCCGTCATACCTGTTTCCGGGCTTTTTCCTCAGGCAGAAGATTTATACAACGCCATCTGGCTGGTGGGCATCGTAAGCACCATAGGTATTGCCGCGGTTATCGCCTTTCTTGTCTACGCCATGGCAAGGCCCATCAAAAGGCTTTCAAGGGCAATGGGGCAGGTTCAGAAAGGGGATTTTGCCGTCCGCGTCCCCAATAGGAGAAAGGACGAGATCGGAGAGCTGACGGAATCCTTTAATTACATGCTGGATGAGATCAATACCCTGATCCGGCAGGTCTACCAGGAGAAGATCGCACAGAAAAATGCGGAGGTACAGGCGCTGCAGGCACAGATCAATCCCCACTTTTTGTATAATACCCTGGATTCTGTCAACTGGATGCTCATCGACCGGGGAGAGATGGATATCAGCGACATTATTATTTCCCTGGGAAGCCTGATGCGCTACAGCATAGAGGATGAGCAGGCCTTTGTTCCCCTTGAGCGGGAAATGGAGTATGTGCTCTGCTATTTAAAATTGCAGAAGAACCGTCTGGAGGACAGGCTGGAATATGAGGTGGAGGCAGAAACGGGACTGGAAAGCTGGAAGGTTCCCAAGCTGATCTTACAACCGTTGGTGGAAAATGCCATAACCCACGGCATAGAGCCGGGAAAGAGAAAGGGAAAAATAAGGATAACGGCAGAGGATCATGGAGAAGAAATTCTCATCACTGTGGAGGATAACGGCCAGGGCATGACTCCGGAGCAGCTAAAGCATTTAAAGGAAGAGGTCCCTGACGGGGAAAGGGACGGCCGCACCGGGATCGGGGTCAGAAATGTGGACCGCCGCCTGCGGCTTCATTATGGGGATCAGTATGGACTGACCATTGAAAGCCGGTATGGAGAGGGAACGGCTGTCCGCTTCCTCATACCGAAAACACAGCTTTCTGTTGGCACAGGGAGACAGGGAAAGGAGAAGCAGGGGGATGAAACTGGTAATTGTGGATGATGAGCCGAAGATCAGAAACGGTCTTTTAAAGCTGTTAAATGCCCAGGAGGGCTGGGAGGTGGCCGGGGCCTTTGAGGATGTACCGTCTGCTCTCAAGGCCCTTTATGAGCTGAAGGCCGATGTGATTGTTACGGATATTAAGATACCGGAGGTGTCCGGCCTGGACATGATCCGCCGGATCAGGGAACGGAATTTAAAGATTCCCATTGTTATCTTAAGCGGCTACAGCAATTTTTCTTACGCCCAGAAGGCCATTGAGCTGGGGGTCACAAGATATCTTTTAAAGCCCACCAATCCCAGGGAGTTAATCGCCGTGCTTAAGGAGCTGGAAAAGGATATGGAAATCCAGACGGAGAGCCCGCGGCCGGAGCCGGAAAATGAGGTGGGGAATTTGCTGGTGGTGAAGGCCATCCGGTATATAGAGGTCCATTACGGGGGGAGGATCACCTTAGGGGAGATGGCGGAGGAGCTCCATCTTTCTCCCAATTATCTCTGCGAGCTTTTTAAACGGCACACAGGAAAAAATCTCATGGAGTATGTGACCGAATACCGGATGAGCCGGGCAAAGGAGTATTTAAACCATATTGAATATAAGGTGTCCGATGTGGCTGAAATGGTGGGGTATAAGGAGGCTAAATATTTCAGCAGTGCATTCAAAAAGGCTTATGGCATGACCCCTATGGAATATAGGAATAAGCGGTAGATTCCAAAGGCCGGTGAGATAAGATAACAAACCATGATGCGGCTATTGCAAACGGCATCACAGTTTGTTATTATTTAAAATGAAACAACAGGTAAAGGAAGTGCAGCTGATATAGCATCGGAGGTGTTATCATTATGGGTGATGAACTGAAAATAAAAATGTACACATTAACGCTGGACTGCAAAGACCCGCATGAATTAGCAAAATTCTATGGGGCGTTGCTCCAATGGGAAATACCGTTTTATGATGAAGAATACGCATGTGTTGGCGCCCCGGGAACAAATCAGGGAGCATATCCCGGTATAATGTTTCAAAGAAATCCTGAATATAAGCCTCCTGTGTGGCCGTCAGAGCCTGATTCTCAACAGCAAATGGCCCATATGGACTTTGCCGTTAATGATTTGGAAAAAGCGGTTCAATATGCAGTCCATTGTGGAGCGACAATTGCAGATGAGCAATTTTCTGACAGTTGGAGAGTTATGTTTGACCCGGCGGGGCATCCTTTTTGCTTATGTCAAATGACATCAATTTTCGAAAGTGCCCATTTTGCGTTATTATAGAAAATTGCGAAGCTGAATAGTATAAGTATTTTCTGCGTTCGCCTTAGATACAATAGACGTAATCGTTTGATTAACGCCGCAATGCAAAAACGGTGAGGATTTTTCCTCGCCGTTTTATATTTTGCCGTGTCACCGTCCAATATGGTGGATACCTTTAAAAGACAGGAGAAATGACGAAAAAACATCTCCTGTCTTTTGATTGTTTAGACATAATGACAAAAAACATAATATTTTGGTGTAAATAGTAATCTGATAGAATTGTATCAATTGCCGGGGAATGATAATCTATTATTACAAACACTTCACAAACGTCTGTCAATCATCAAAGACATGGAAAGCTGTCAGATATTCACACGGACGAAACAAAAAAAGGAGGAAACCTATTATGAAGAAACGATTTGGCGCCTTATTCCTTGCGGCGGCCGTAGCATCAACGCTGGTACTGGGAGGCTGCGGTTCGGGAAAAGCACCGGAAACAAAAGCATCGGAACAGGGGGCAGCGGCAGAGACGAAAGCGCCGGAAGAGGCGGCTAAAACAGGGGGAAAGAGCGGAGCGGAGTATAAGATTGTCTTAATCCTGCCGGGCCCCATCAACGACCAGAGCTGGAACGCCACAAACTACGCGGGATTGGTGGCGTGCAACGAAAAGCTGGGCACCAATATGGAATACGTGGAAAACGTACAGGCATCCGACTATGAGTCCACTTTCCGGGAATATGCGGAGAGGGGATACAACCTCATTATGGCGGCAGGCTCCCAGTTTGACGAGGCGGTGGCAGCGGTGGCCCCTAACTATAAGGATACCACTTTCTGCGTGGTAAACGGCTCCAAGAGCGACGGTGACAATGTAGCGCCCATTTTCCCGAAGGAATATGAAGCCAGCTATATCGCTTCCATTATCGCAGGAAATGTGACAAAGAACGGCAATTTTGCCACCATCGGCGGTTTCCCCAATGAGCCCATGGAGCACTTAATGGATGTATATGAGAAGAATTCTGTAAAGATCGCGGAAAGCCGGGGCATTTCCGGTGCAAAGGCTACAAGGGCTTATGCAAACAGCTGGAGCGACGTGGCCCTTGGAAAGCAGATGGCGGAGCAGATGATTGACAATGGAGCGGACACCCTGTTCGTATATGCCAATGAAGTAGGCCTGGGAAGCATTGAGGCTGCAAAGGCAAAGGGCGTGAAGTTCATCGGCTTTTCCAGCGACCAGACCACCATTGATCCCAATACGGTTGTGGCTTCTGTAAACTTTGATTTTAAGAATTTCTATACCTGGGCTTTAGGCCTTTATATGGACGGAAAGCTTTCCGGCAACATGGTCCATGAGGCAGGAATCAGCGAAGATATCTTTGTTCCGGTTTATACGGATAACATTTCCCAGGAGATCAAGGATGCAGTGGATCAGGGAATCAAGGATTTTAAGGACGGAAAAGTAGACTTACAGTCAATGTTTGAGAAGTAGGGAAACAAAAGGAGGGTATTTCCAAAAGGAGGGGCTTTGTGGATACGCCATTTTTTGAATTAAAAGATGTATCGAAATATTTTGCCAGAGTGGTGGCAAACAAGGACATTTCCTTTTCCATAGAGAGGGGCCAGGTGCTGGCCCTTTTAGGAGAAAACGGAGCGGGAAAGAGCACGGTCATGAAGATTCTTTACGGCCTTTACAAGGCGGATGAAGGGCAGATTTTTAAGGATGGGAAAGAAGTGAAGATCACTTCCCCAAAGGATGCCATGGCTCTTGGAATCTCCATGATCCAGCAGCACTTTTCCCTGGTGCCGGCTCACACGGTCACGGAAAATATTATTCTGGGCAATGTGAAAGGTGTCATTGATTACGAGAAATGCAGGAGAGAAGTGGAGGAGCTGGCGGCCCGGTACGGCTTTGAAATCCCGGTGGAGGCGAAGGTGGGAGATCTGGCGGTAGGCGTCCAGCAGAAGGTGGAGATTTTAAAGGCCCTGTACTTAAAAACAAGTTTACTCATCATGGATGAGCCTACGGCAGTGCTGACCCCTCAGGAAGCGGACACGCTTATGGCCTTTGTAAAGGAGTATACGGCCGGAGGAAATTCCGTGATCTTCATCACCCATAAGATGAAAGAGGTCATGGAGGTGGCGGACCGGATCATTGTCATGAGAAACGGCCGTCTTACAGGGAATCTGGCGGCCAAGGATACGGATGAGTTAGAGCTTGCAAGGCTGATGATGGGAAAGGAAATGGCTGCTCCCAAACGGCAGCAGTCAGAGGCAAAAGGGGAGAGAAAGGTCTGCCTGGAGCTGTCGGGCGTCACTGTTCAGGAAAAAGGCCATATGCCCCTCTTAAGCGACTTATCCTTTCAGATCATGGAAGGGGAAATCTTCGGCGTGGCCGGAGTCAGCGGAAACGGCCAGGAGGAGCTGTGCGAGGTCATCTGCGGGGCTCTTCCCATCACCTCGGGAAAGGTGTTTCTAAACGGGACGGACATTACAGACGCTTCCGTAAGGGAACGCATAGGACTGGGAATCGGATACGTTCCTGTGGACCGTTACCGGGATGCCATGGTGGGAGAGATGACTCTGGCTGAAAATATGATGCTAAAGACCAGCTTTGATAAAAAGTGGACGGTCCATGGATTTTTAAACAGGAAAAAGCTGCAAAAGGAAACTCAGAAGGCCATTGAAGAATTTGATATTAAGGCTCCAGGGCCAGATGCCCAGATTAAGGGGCTGTCGGGAGGCAACCAGCAAAAGGTCATCCTTGCCAGGGAAGTGGGCAACGCGGGCAAGGTGCTGGTCATGGACCAGCCTACAAGAGGCCTGGATTTAGGAGCCATCAACAACATTCACAACAATATCCTGGCGGAGCGGAAAAACGGGAAAGGAATTCTTCTGGTTTCCACGGAACTGTCGGAAATATTCCAGCTCTGCGACAGGATCGCCGTGATTTATAAAGGTTCTTTCATGGGGATTTTTGACCACGGCCAGCTGACTACAGAGCGGATCGGTCTTTTAATGGCCGGATACAAAGAGGAAAGGAGGCAGGAGGCATGAATGCAAAAGTCAGGGATATGATCGTTACAAATGCCGCTGCCATTATTGCCGGCCTGTTCTTAAGCGGCCTTATGCTTTTGCTGCTGCATATTGATCCTATAGAAGTGTTTCTTTATTCCGCCAGGGTCATGTTTACGGATAAGTATACCATGGGAGAGGTGTTTTTAAAGGCAACGCCCCTCATGTTTACGGCTCTGGCCTTTGCCTTTACCTATAAGGCCAATTTATTTAACATCGGTGCCCAGGGTCAGTTTTACATGGGCTCCATTGCAGCCATTGCCCTTTCCCTGCAGCTGGACGGAAAGGTGCCCGGGGCCCTGCTGCTGATTCTTGTCTGCCTGACCTCGGCTCTTGCAGGAGGCCTTATGGGAGCTCTCATCGGGTTTTTAAAGGCCAGGTATAAGGCCAATGAATTTCTGGTGAGCATGATGTCCACCTATGTGGCTCTTGCAATCATGAATTATCTGCTCCGAACCTTTTTAAAGGAATCAAAGGGAGAATATCCTCAGACAGACGCCTTAACAATGGCCGCATGGCTTCCTACCATTGTAAAAGGAACCAGGCTTCATGTGGGCTTTCTGCTGGCGGTTCTGGTGGCTGTGGGAATCTGGGTGCTGCTTTATAAGACGCCTCTGGGCTACCGGATCCGTGCGGTGGGAAGCAACGCTTCTGCGGCCCGGATGTCGGGAATTAATTCCAACAGGCTTTTTGTGACCGCATTTTTTATCAGCGGAGGGCTGGCCGGCATGGCCGGATTTACGGAGGTAAACGGAGTGCAGCATATGCTCATCCAGGATTTTAACAGCGGAGTGGGGTCTGCAGGGCTTGGAATTGCCATTTTGGCAAATGCCAATCCCATTGGAATCATTTTCGCTTCCTTTCTCTTCGGAGCCCTTGGGGTCATGGGCAATTTAATGGGGCGCATGCCCGGAGTCAACGTTCCTGCCAGCGTTGTGGATCTGATGCAGGGATTTGTCATGCTTTTCGTTATCATTTCCTATTTTTATAGAAGTTATCTGGAAAACAGGAGAGAAAAACGGAAGCTGCAGAAAGGAGTGTGACACCTGTTATGATCGAAAGCTTATTAAAACGGGCACTGATGATGAGCACGCCTTTGCTTTTCGGCTCCATTGCGGAGGTGATCGCGGAGCGGTCCGGCATGATGGTGACTGCCATTGAAGGCATTTTTCTCATGGGGGCCTGGGGCGGATTTGTGGGTACTTATCTGACGGGAAGCGCATTCATCGGCATTCTTGCAGCCATCCTGTCGGGCCTTGCGGCGGCGGCCGTATACGGGGTTGTGTGCATTTACTTAAAGCAGCACCAGGTGGTGACAGGCACGGCCATCAACGTGCTGGCGGCGGGAATCTGCACCTATCTTCAGCGGGTGCTGTTCGGAGTCCCCACCACACCCTTAAAAATCAGCCCTTTGCCGGAGCTTCCTATTCCATTTTTGAGCAAAATTCCCTTTATCGGGCCAATCGTGTTCCAGCAGAACATCCTCACCTATGTGGTGTACTTAATCATTCCGGCTTCTTACTTTCTTCTGTTTAAGACCTCCTGGGGTCTTATGATCCGGTCTACGGGGGAAAATCCCGAGGCGACGGATGTGGCGGGAATCAGCGTGAACAGGGTCCGTTTTCTGACCGTGCTTCTGGCTGGCATGATGGGCGGCGTTGCAGGGGCCTTTTATTCTGTGGGATATTTGGGAATGTTCACCACAAATATCATCGGCGGACGGGGATGGATCGCATTTGCCATCTGCTTTTTAGGCAACTGGAACCCAAAGGGCGCATTTGCGGGCACAATCATCTTCGGACTGACGGAGGCGGTGGCCATTTACATGCAGTCTGTGGGAGGGGGAGGCTATTTTCCCAACGAGCTGTTTATCGCCCTGCCTTACATCCTCACCATTGTGCTGACGGTTTCCAGAAAGAACTTCGCTGTTCCGGCAAAGCTGGGCGTTGCATACAGAAAAGAAAACTGAAAATAATCTATTTAAAAAAGGGCATCCTCTTGATAAAGAGGGTGTCCTTTTTGGATGAAGCTGGAAGATACTGGAAATAGCCAAATTAAGTTGAAATTTCTTCGAAAATCTCCTTGATATTTCCCTGTAAATGTACTAATATTAAAGTACAAGTGGAGGAAAGTGGTACAAAGTGGTAGAAAATGGGGGGATAGTGGTTTGAATCTCTCCAATGTACAAGCAGGTGATTGACATGTTCATGGGCGAATACAATCATACGGTCGATGCGAAGGGACGGTTAATCGTCCCGTCAAAATTCAGAGAGCAGCTTGGGGAAGAGTTCGTCGTGACGAAGGGCTTGGATGGCTGTTTATTTGTGTATGACAATAATGAGTGGACCGCCCTGGAAGAAAAATTGAAAAGCCTGCCGCTGACCAACACCAATGCCAGAAAGTTCTCAAGATTCTTTCTGGCGGGAGCTACTTCCTGTGAAGTGGACAAACAGGGAAGAATCCTGCTTCCGGCAGTCTTAAGAGAGCATGCGGGCATCGACAAAGAAGCGGTGCTTGTAGGTGTAGGAAGCCGGATCGAAATCTGGAGCAGGGATGCATGGACAGCAGCAAATACCTATGATGATATGGAAGAAATCGCGGAAGCTATGGAAGGACTTGGAATATGATGTTTGAACACAAGTCAGTGCTGCTTTATGAAACCATTGACAGCCTGAATGTAAAACCGGATGGAATTTATGTGGACGGAACCCTGGGAGGCGGAGGCCATGCTTTAGAGGTGTGCAGACGCCTGGGAGAATACGGAAGATTAATCGGAATTGATCAGGACGCGGACGCTATTTCGGCGGCTACGGAGCGGCTGAAGGATTACAAGGACAAGGTAACAGTCGTAAGAAGCAATTACGAAAATATACAGACAGTACTAAAGAATTTGGGAATTGAAAGGGTGGACGGAATTTACTTAGACCTTGGGGTATCCTCTTACCAGCTTGACTCGCCGGAAAGAGGATTTACCTACAGGGAGGACGATGCGCCTCTGGACATGCGTATGGATCAGAGGAATGAACAGACCGCAGCCGATATCGTCAATGGCTACAGCGAATTTGACTTATACCGGATCATACGTGATTACGGAGAGGACAAGTTTGCCAAAAACATTGCAAAGCATATTGTAAGAGCCAGGGAAGAAAAGCCCATTGCCACAACCGGAGAGCTGACGGAGATCATCAAGGCGGCCATTCCGGCTAAGGTGAGGGCAGCAGGGGGCCATCCGTCCAAACGGACGTTTCAGGCCATACGGATTGAGCTGAATAAGGAACTGGAGGTCTTAAGCAATTCCATTGATACCATGATTGACCTTTTAAATCCAGGGGGACGGCTTTCCATCATCACCTTTCATTCTCTGGAGGACCGGATCGTAAAGACCCGGTTTAAGACAAATGAAGCCCCCTGTATCTGCCCCCGGGATTTTCCGGTCTGCGTCTGCGGAAGGAAGAGCAAGGGCAGGGTCATCACAAGAAAGCCTGTAGTGCCGTCAGAAGAAGAAGTGGAAGAAAACAAAAGATCAAAGAGTTCAAAGCTTCGCGTCTTTGAACGAATTTAAAAGGGAGGAAGAGAGAGTGGCTGCTAGAAAGAATGTGCGTTCCTACGGGAATACGGCTTACGTAC
Organism: Bacillota bacterium; assembly: GCA_023437715.1. Lineage (GTDB taxonomy): Bacteria > Bacillota > Clostridia > Lachnospirales > Lachnospiraceae > Lacrimispora. Next base: position 9,882 of record JAEZFK010000068.1, read on the forward strand.
AGGGAAATACTGTCCGTAAAGTCATGCCGGCTCAGGTGCCGGCTTATACTCCGGATGAAATCCGCCGTCCATCCGTAAACCATCGGGTCAGACGAAATCGTGAAAAAGCTTTACAAATGGACTTGCCCTATGTTATTTTGCTGACCATCGCAGCAGTCTGTACCCTCTGCCTTTGCGTAAATTATCTGCATCTCCAGTCCTCCATCACAGCCAGCATCCATGGGATTGAGGAAAAGGAAACCGAGCTTGAACATCTGAAGGCTGAAAATGACGCACTGGAAATGAGCATTAATACTTCCGTCGATTTAGATCATGTGTACAAGGTAGCCACAGAAGAACTGGGTATGGTTTATGCCAACAAAGATCAGATCCTTCACTATGATAAGACGGAAAGTGAGTATGTAAGACAGAATGAGGACATCCCGAAACACTAATAAAATTAAATATAGAAAGAGTAAGTTATTTCCCCGTTATATGCAGGAAAAGCTGGCGGTTACTGTACTGGTAATTACGCTGGCTTTGTTTGCATTAGTTATGGTCCTGTACAACTTAATGACCAACAGAAAGGAAGATTATAATCAGATCGTCCTGTCCCAGCAGGAATACGACAGCCGGGTCATCCCTTTCCGGCGGGGGGACATTCTGGACCGCAACGGGACCTATCTGGCAACCAGCGAAAAGGTCTATAACTTAATTCTGGATCCCAGGCAGATCATGTCCGATCCCGAGGCTTATTTAGAGCCTACGGTTACGGCTCTGGTGGACTGCTTCGGCTACGACCGGACAGAGATCATGAACCTGATCCAGGAAAAGAAAGACAAGCAGTACGTCCGCTATGCAAAGCAGCTTGCCTACAGCGACAAGGAAAATTATGAGCAGTACAAGGCAGGAAAGGCGGAGGACCTAAAGAAAGCGAAACAGGCCATTAAGGGAATCTGGTTTGAGGACGAGTACAAAAGGGTGTATCCCTACAATTCCTTAGGCTGTAATGTGGTGGGCTTTGCCAACGGAGACGGCATGGGCGGAACCGGCGGCATCGAGCAGTTTTACAATACCACTCTCATGGGGACCAACGGAAGGGAATACGGCTACTTAAATGACGATTCCAATTTAGAAAGGGTTATAAAGCCTGCCACAGGCGGCAATACGGTGGTTTCCACCATTGACGCCAATGTGCAGAAGATCGTGGAAAAATACATTGCCCAATGGGAGCAGGAGACAGGCAGCAAACGGGTCGGCGTCCTGGTCATGGACCCTAACAACGGCGAGGTCCTGGCAATGGCCAATGATAAGAGCTTTGATTTAAACAATCCCCGGGATTTAAGACCGGAGTATACCGACGATGTGCTGAGGGAGCTTGGAATCAAGGAAGCCATAGAGGATTATAAGCGGAAAAATAAGGATGCGGTTCCTTTGACTGAGGAAAATGTGACCGAGCATTACAGCAATGAGGAGATCATGTCCCTTGGGACCCAGGTGGCATGGAATCAGACCTGGCGGAATTTCTGCATCAGCGACGGCTATGAGCCGGGTTCAACAGCAAAGATATTTACGGTCGCCGCGGCTCTGGAGGAAGGGTCCATCACCGGCAATGAAACCTATATGTGCAATGGTTTCCTGGAGGTGGGAGGATATAAAATCAGCTGCGTCAGCCGGACCGGCCACGGTCTTTTGACGGTGGAACAGGGCCTGATGAAATCCTGCAATGTGGTCATGATGCACATTGCCCAGCAGATGGGAAAGGATAAATTATACAAGTACGAGCAGATGTTCGGCCTTGGCTCAAAGACGGGAATTGATCTTCCCGGAGAGGCGGACAACAGAACTTTAGTTTACCATGCGGATACGGCCGGCCCCACGGACCTGGCTACCAATTCCTTTGGACAGAATTTCAGCACCACCATGATCCAGATGGCCGCTGCCTATTCTTCTGTCATAAACGGAGGCTCCTATTATGAGCCCCATGTGGTAAAACAGATTTTAAACGAACAGGGCTCTGTCATTAAAAAAGTGGACCCGGTTCTCGTAAGGGAAACGGTGTCTGAGTCTACGACAAAATTCATTAATGAAGCCCTGTATAAGACTGTCAACGCCCAGGGGGGTACCGGAGGGGCTGCAAAGGTGGCCGGCTACCGGATCGCCGGAAAGACCGGTACTGCCGAAAAGATCCCCAGGGATAAGACCAATTACCTAGTTTCTTTCATGGGCTATGCCCCTGCGGAAAATCCCCAGGTCCTGGTTTACGTGGTGGTGGATGAGCCTCATGTGGAGGACCAGCCTCACAGCACCTATGCCAGCGGGATTTTCCAGAAGATCATGACAGAACTTCTTCCTTATTTAAATATATTCCCGGATACGGATGAAGAGGCCACTCTTCCGGACGGAGAGGCGGCAAAGCTCCCCGAACTGGAAGGGATTTCCGGTGAAACCCAGGAATCCGCCGAAGGCGGTGAAACAGAATCCAGTACGGAAGAGACCACCCAGGCTGCGCCTACTCTGGAAAACGGAGAGACGGTTCCTGAGGAATACGTAAATCCTTCCGAGGAAGTCGTTGACAGGGGCGGGGAGGAAAACGGGTCCCAGCTTCCGGCAAATCTTCCCGGCGGCAGCGGGGTCACCTCTTCCGAGGAAGAAACCGTTGAAGAAACTGCAGCCCAATAAGGAAGTTTTGTCTCAAAAACTCATAAAAATGATGGAATTTCATATACTGTAACAATGATGAGGTTGGAGCAGCACATGAATTCCAATAAAACACACCATAGAGAAAAAATAGCCATCCTGTTTTTCCTGTTATTTCTTGCCATGACAGGACTCATGGGGCGGCTTATTTTTCTAATGGTCTTCCGCTCTGAATACTACAGCGCACAGGCGGATGACCTTCATGAGCGGGAAAGGACCATTAAGGCCGCCAGGGGAAATATTATTGACGCCAATGGAACTGTCATCGCCACCAACCGGACGGTCTGCACCATATCCGTCATACACAACCAGATTAAAAAGCCGGATGAGGTGATTGCGGTCCTTTCCAGGGAGCTGGGCCTGTCGGAGGAAGAAGTAAGCAAGAAAGTAAAGAAGTACAGTTCCAGGGAAATCATTAAAACCAATGTAGACAAGACCCTGGGAGACCAGATCCGGGCCTTTCATTTAGAAGGCGTCAAGGTGGATGAGGATTACAAGCGCTATTACCCCTACGATACCCTTGCCTCTACCGTCCTTGGATTTACGGGCGGGGATAATCAGGGCATCATAGGCCTGGAAGTGAAATATGAGGATTATTTAAAAGGAACAAACGGAAAAATCTTAACCATGTCCGATGCTGCCGGCATTGAGATTGAGAACGCGGCAGAGGACAGGATTGAGCCCATTGCAGGACAGGACTTATACATCAGCCTGGATGTGAACATCCAGAGATACTGCGAGCAGGCGGCCTATCAGGTTATGGAGAAAAAAGGGGCGAAGCGGGTGTCCATTATTGTCATGAATCCAAAAAACGGGGAAATCATGGCAATGGTAAATGCGCCGGAATTTAATTTGAATGATCCCTTTACCTTAAATACCAATACCCCGGCTCCGGCCACAGAGAAAGAAAAGCAGGAGCTGTTAAACCAGATGTGGAGAAACCCCTGCATCAACGATACCTATGAACCGGGTTCCACTTTCAAAATCGTCACAGCCGCCGCAGGTCTGGAAGCGGGAGTGGTGACCTTGGAGGACCGCTTTTCATGCCCGGGCTTCCGGATCGTAGAGGACCGGAAGATCCGCTGCCACAAGGTAGGCGGTCATGGCTCCGAAACCTTTCTCCAGGGGATGATGAATTCCTGCAACCCGGTTTTAATTGACGTAGGGCAGAGGCTGGGAGTGGATAATTATTATAAGTATTTTGAGCAGTTCGGCTTAAAAGGAAAGACAGGAATCGACCTTCCGGGAGAGGCCTCCACCATTATGCATAAAAAGGAAGACATGGGGCTTGTGGAGCTGGCTACCGTATCCTTTGGCCAGTCCTTCCAGATCACACCCATGCAGCTGATCACCACGGCCTCCGCCATTATAAACGGCGGAAACAGGGTTACCCCTCATTTCGGGGTGAAGTCTGTCACTGCCGATGGAGAAACGTCCCATACCTTTGAGTATCCGGTGAAAGAGGGAATCTTATCGGCCCAGACCAGCGAAACCATGCGCTATATCTTAGAGCAGGTTGTGGCCGAGGGAAGCGGTAAAAACGCAAAAATCGACGGCTACCGCATCGGAGGAAAAACAGCCACTTCCGAGAAGCTTCCCAGAAGCTTAAAAAAGTATATTTCTTCCTTTATTGGCTTTGCTCCGGCCGATGATCCTCAGGTAATCGCCCTCATCACCATTGACGAACCAGTGGGAATATACTACGGCGGAACCATTGCAGCACCGGTAATTGGTGACATTTTTAAGAATATTCTCCCTTATTTGGGAATCGAACCAACAGAGGAAAAAACTGCTTCTGCGTTTCGAATCTATGGTTGATTATTCAGGCAAAAAGACGTATACTACTAACTGTGTACTTTTGATATACGAATACATAAAATATTGAGGTGTGACATGATTAACGAAACGATTCTGGCGATCATCATAGCCTTTGCTATCAGCGCCATACTCTGTCCCATTGTAATACCATTCCTTCACAGGTTAAAATTTGGCCAGGAGGTCCGCAAAGAAGGGCCGGAAAGCCATTTAAAAAAACAGGGCACGCCCACTATGGGCGGCCTCATTATATTGACCAGCATTATCATCACGTCCCTGTTTTACGTGAGGGATTATCCGAAGATCATTCCGGTGCTCTTTGTGACGGTGGGATTTGGCATTGTGGGATTTCTTGACGATTACATCAAGATCGTTATGAAGCGTTCCGAGGGGCTGACCCCCATGCAGAAGATGGCAGGCCAGCTTTTTATCACAGGCGTTTTCGCCTTTTACCTGATTCATTCAAAGGATGTGGGAACCGGGATGCTGGTGCCCTTTACAGGAGGCTTTTCAAAAGGATTGTATCTGAATCTGGGGATATTATTCGTGCCCGCGGTATTCTTTATTGTCATTGGTACAGATAATGGGGTGAATTTCACCGACGGTCTGGATGGCCTCTGCACCAGCGTGACCATTCTGGTGGCGACCTTTTTAACTGTGGTGGCCATCGGAGAGAATACGGGCATCAGTCCCATTACCGGCGCGGTGGTGGGAAGCCTTTTAGGCTTTCTGCTCTTTAACGTTTATCCTGCCAGGGTGTTCATGGGAGACACAGGTTCCCTGGGCCTTGGAGGATTTGTGGCTTCCAGCGCCTTTATGATGCAGATACCCATCTTTATTGCCATTATCGGGTTCATCTATCTGTTAGAAGTGCTGTCGGTTATCATTCAGGTGACTTATTTTAAAAAAACAGGCGGTAAGAGGATTTTTAAAATGGCTCCAATTCACCACCACTTTGAACTTTGCGGCTGGTCCGAAACCAGAGTGGTGGCTGTATTTGCCATTGTGACGGCAGTACTTTGCCTGCTTGCATACCTTGGATTATAGGAGAGAAACCATATGAGTCAGAAAATTTTAATTGCCGGAAGCGGAAAAAGCGGCATGGCGGCTTCAAGGCTGGCCTTAAATACAGGAAATGAAGTGATCCTTTATGACGGCAACACTGCCCTTGATAAGGACGTGCTGTCGGAGCAGCTTGGTAAGGACGAAAGGCTTTCCGTGCTCTTAGGAGACCTTAAGAAAGAAGATTTGGCAGGGGTTGGTTTATGTGTCATAAGCCCCGGAATTTCTCTCGACGCTCCTTTCGTTGAAGTATTAAAGGAGGCGGAGATTCCCATCTGGAGTGAAATCCAGCTGGCCTACCACCACGCAAAGGGGAAGCTGGCGGCGATTACGGGAACCAACGGAAAAACCACCACCACAGCCCTTACGGGAGAGATCATGAAGGCCTATTTTGAACACGTCTTTGTGGTGGGAAATATTGGGATTCCTTATACGGAGGAGGCATTAAAAACCACTCCGGATTCAGTGACGGTAGCAGAGATCAGCAGCTTCCAGCTGGAGACCATTACGGACTTTAAGCCTGACGTCAGTGCTATTTTAAATATAACGCCGGATCACTTAAACCGTCATAAAACCATGGAATGTTACATAAAAGTGAAAGAAAGCATTACTTCAAACCAGGGATCCGGTGATTCCTGTGTCTTGAATTACGACGATCCTGTTTTACGGGAGTTTGGCAGGACCATGAAGCCCAAAGCCGTCTATTTCAGCAGCCGTCAGCAGCTTCCCGAGGGCTACTGCATGGATGGGGATATGATTCTTTGGAACCATGAGGGAGAGAGGACCGAAATCGTAAATGTCCGCGATTTGCAGCTCCTCGGCCGCCACAATTATGAGAATGTAATGGCAGCCGTTGCCATTGCTGTGGAAATGGGAGTTCCCATGGAGGTCATCCGGCGGGTGATCTGTGAATTCAAGGCGGTGGAGCACCGGATTGAATTCGTGGCGGAAAAGTCGGGGGTGAAGTACTACAACGATTCCAAGGGCACCAATCCTGACGCGGCAATCCAGGCCATAAAGGCCATGCCGGGTCCCACTCTGCTCATTGCAGGAGGCTATGACAAGAACTCCGAATACGATGAATGGATTCAGTCCTTTGACGGAAAGGTGAGGTATATGGTCCTTCTGGGCCAGACAAGGGAAAAGATCGCCGAATGCGCGGCCAGACACGGATTTACCAATGTGATGTATGCCGAGGATATGCAGGAAGCCGTAAAGGTCTGCGCCTCCTATGCCAACGCAGGGGATTACGTGCTTCTGTCCCCGGCCTGCGCCAGCTGGGGAATGTTTAAGTGCTATGAAGAGCGCGGCGAAATCTTCAAGGAGTGCGTCCGAAACTTGTGACTCCGTCCTGACATGCAGAAATATTTGTATGATTTATGCGTGAGAGCTCGCTCTCTAAGCGTAAATCATACAAATATTTCTATAGGGCGGAACGCCCGCATGAATAATTTGACGGCCAATACATACACCTTTTATAAGCAAAGTCCCTCCGTCAAATTATGAATGGCATGTCCCTGCGGCCAGGTGGCTCCCCCCAGCGGTTGCATATCCGCACGCTCCACGGATGCCACATCTGCCTGCAGCGGCTTTTCAACATCGGAACGCAGAAGAAATATAAATGGCGAGGAGGAATGGTATGGCAGAAAATAGGCCGGTGAAAAAAAAGAATAAACCACGCCGTTTTTATGATTACAGCCTTTTATTTACCGTAATATTCTTGTCCATTTTCGGACTAGTGATGATATACAGCGCCAGCTCCTACGCAGCCCAGCTGAAATTCGGCAGCGCTTCTTACTTCATGATGAAACAGGGGAAGATCGCTTTGGCAGGCTTTGCTCTTATGATCTTCATATCCAAGCTGGATTACCACTGGTATGCCAAGTTTTCCCTGTTTGCCTATGGACTTTCCTATGTGCTCATGATCGCGGTGTCCTTATTCGGACGGGAATTTAACGGGAAGAAAAGGTGGCTGGGGGTGGGTTCCCTTACCTTTCAGCCGACAGAGTTTGTAAAGATCGCCCTCATCGTCATGCTGGCGGTTATGATCGTTCAGATGGGAAAAAACATCAACACGAGAAACGGGGTAATCCTGGTTTGTATCACCACGCTTCCCATTGCGGGAATTGTGGCGGCAAACAACTTAAGCTCCGGTATCATTATTGTAGGAATTGCTTTTGTCATGCTGTTTGTGGCATGTAAGAAGAAATGGCCGTTTTTTGCTTGCGGCCTGGCAGGCGTGGGGGCCCTGGCCTTTGCGGGTCCCATAGCCACTACCCTGGAAAAACTGAATATCCTTCACGATTACCAGCTGGGCAGAATTCTGGTGTGGCTGGAGCCGGAGGCCTATCCGGCTACCGGAGGGTATCAGGTGCTTCAGGGGCTTTATGCCATAGGCTCCGGTGGACTCATGGGCAGAGGTCTGGGAGAGAGCATCCAGAAGATGGGCTTTGTGCCGGAGGCGCAAAACGACATGATCTTCTCCATTATCTGCGAGGAACTGGGGCTTTTCGGGGCGGTTTCCGTTGTCCTGATTTTCCTTTTTATGATTTACCGGTTTATGCTCATTGCGGACAATGCGCCGGACTTATTCGGAGCGCTTCTGGTGGTGGGGGTTATGGGACATATCGCCATACAGGTTATCTTAAATATAGCGGTTGTTACAAATACCATACCGAATACCGGAATCACTCTTCCATTTATCAGTTACGGGGGGACCTCGGTCCTGTTTCTGATGGTGGAAATGGGCATGGTCCTAAGCGTTTCCAACCAGATCCGCCTGGAAAAATAACAGGATATGAAACCATTCTCTCATCTTTCACATAGGATAGTATATAAGAAGCCATGGGAGGTACCGGTTTGTCAGACATACAGGTCCAGGGGTTACGATCCTTAAGAGGTGAGATAAAAATTCAGGGTTCCAAGAATGCTGTTCTGCCCATGATGGCAGCGGCGGTTCTCCATAAAGGTACAACAGTGATCCATAACGTCCCCAGGATACAGGATGTGTTCTGTATGCTGGGGATACTTGAGCGTATTGGCTGTGTCTGCCGTCTGGAGGGCTGCTCCCTGACGATTGACGCGGCGTCTGTTACCCATACGGAGATTCCGGAAGAATATATAAAGAGCATGCGGTCCTCCATCATGCTGTCCGGCCCTCTGCTGGGAAGATGCAAAAATGCGGTCACCAGCTTTCCCGGAGGCTGTTCCATAGGGAAGCGGCCCATAGACTTACACCTTTCGGCTTTCCGCACCTTGGGAGCTGTTATTGAAGAAAAGGGCGATAAGCTTTTGGTGTCTGCCGACAAGCTTACGGGAGCTGACATATATTTTAAATTTCCAAGCGTTGGAGCCACGGAAAATGCTCTCATGGCCGCAGTCTTTGCCGAAGGGGTGACTGTGATCCACGGGGCTGCAAAGGAACCGGAAATCACATTGCTTTGTGAATTCCTGAACAATATGGGAGCCAAAATCTACGGGGCCGGAACCTCCCGGCTGGCAGTTGACGGAGTGAAAGCGCTTCATGATTCTGAATTCACCGTGGCAGGGGACCGGATCGTAGCGGGGACTTATCTGATGTCTGTAATGGCGGCAGAGGGAAGCGTCCTGCTGGAAGGGATCCGGCCCGACCATTTGACCGCAGCCCTTTCCCTTGCGGAAAAAATGGGAGCGGAGCTGAAGCAGTACGAAAACGGCCTGGAAGTCTCCATGAGGGGACGTCCCCGCAGCGTAGATGTGGTAACGGCTCCTTATCCCGGCTTTCCTACGGATCTCCAGTCCCAGGTCATGGCAGTGATGGCCTCTTCCAGGGGAACCGGCCGGATAACGGAAACCATTTTTGAAGGACGGTTTGGGACGGCTGCGGAGTTGAAGAAGCTGGAAGCAGATATTATAATAGAAGGAAACCGGGCTGTCATCCATGGGCTCTATCCCTTAAGAGGAGGTTCCGTAACTGCTACGGATTTAAGGGGAGGGGCCGCCCTGGTGATAGCGGGACTGGCATGTGATGGTCTGACAGAGATTCACGACTGCCATCACATTGAGCGGGGCTATGAAGACATCTGCCGGGACTTAAGCAGTCTGGGCGCGGCAATCAGAGGGTTCAAATGAAAGGTTTAAGAAAAAGCAGAAGAAAAATGAAAATTGGGATCGCGGCGGCAGTTGTTCTGCTTTTAACCGTTATTTTTCTGTCGCTGCAGATCCGGGACATTACGGTGACCGGGAATAAGAAGTATACATCGGAACAGATCATAAGCCTTTTGTTTAAGGACAGCTGGGACAGGAATGCGATTTTCTGTATCTATAAGGACCGCTTTAAGGAGCATGTGCAGATTCCTTTTATTCAGGATTACAAAATCGTATTCCAGAGCCCGGTAAAGGTGGAAGTGATCGTTTATGAAAAATCTGTAGTGGGCTATGTTTCTTATATGGGCAGCTACATGTATTTTGACAAGGATGGGATCATTGTGGAAAGCTCCAGCGGGAAGCTGGACGGGATTCCCTGGATCACGGGGCTGAAATTCGGGCACATCGTCCTTCATCAGCCTATTCCAGTGGAAAACGGAAAGGTTTTCGATGAGATTCTGACCCTGACCCAGCTTTTATCCACTGCTGGAATCCAGGTGGATCAGATTCTCTATGATTCCGGAGGAGACGCCACCCTGGTCATGGGCAGCATCCGGGTTTTTCTGGGAAGCAACGATCAGATGAACGGCAAGATATCCGAATTAAAGGACCAGCTTCCGGTTCTGGGCGGATTATCCGGCACCCTTTATCTGGATACTTATGATGAAGCGGAGACAGCAGCTTCCTACCGGTTTGTCAAGGATAAATGAATTTACATAATTTGCTTTGAATTTTGTTTAAAAAATAGTTGATATTTTTGGGAAAATCAAATATTATATTAATTAGGTCTATACAGTAAGCTGTTTATGGTTAAAGGAGGATATAATCTTGTTAGAGATTAAAATAAATGAGGCGGATAATGCTGCACGCATTCTGGTCATCGGTGTAGGCGGTGCCGGAAACAATGCGGTAAACCGCATGATAGATGAGAATATAGCAGGTGTAGAATTTCTTGGGATTAATACGGACAAGCAGGCCTTGCAGTTTTGTAAGGCACCGACCTCCATGCAAATTGGTGAAAAATTAACAAAGGGTCTTGGCGCAGGAGCAAAGCCGGAGATCGGAGAAAAAGCAGCAGAAGAGAATGCGGATGAGCTGGCCCAGGCCATGAAAGGCGCCGATATGGTATTCGTTACCTGCGGTATGGGCGGCGGTACAGGAACCGGAGCAGCTCCGGTTGTTGCGAAAATAGCAAAGGATATGGGAATTCTGACTGTAGGCGTTGTGACAAAGCCTTTCCGTTTTGAGGCAAGAACCCGTATGGCCAATGCCAATGCAGGTATTGAGCGCTTGAAAGAAAGTGTAGATACCTTGATTGTCATACCAAATGACCGCTTACTGGAAATTGTGGACAGGCGTACCACCATGCCGGATGCCTTGAAGAAAGCGGATGAAGTGCTTCAGCAGGCAGTACAGGGCATTACGGACCTGATCAATGTTCCTGGACTTATTAACCTGGATTTCGCAGATGTCCAGACCGTTATGACGGATAAGGGCATTGCACATATCGGCATCGGAAAGGCGAAGGGCGATGAAAAGGCTCTTGAGGCTGTGAAGCAGGCAGTATCCAGCCCTCTGCTTGAGACTACCATTGAAGGCGCTTCCCATGTCATCATCAACATATCCGGCGACATCAGCCTGATTGAAGCCAATGAGGCAGCCAGCTATGTTCAGGAGATGGCAGGAGACAACGCCAATATTATTTTTGGCGCCATGTATGATGAAAACGCCCAGGATGAGGCCAGCATTACCGTTATCGCCACAGGACTGGACATGCAGTCCGAAACTCCTGTATCAAAGGTTATGACGAATTTTTCCAACTCCAACTATAAGCAGCCAAGGACAGCCCCGGCTTCTCATACTCAGACCGTGAACCAGGAAGCAGCCGCAACCGCAGCAAATCCGGGATACGGTCAGGGCTATAATCAGAATTACGGCAATGCCAACTACTCCAACCCGGCATATAATAATGCCAATAATCAGAATTACCCAAATAACAGCGCTAATTCAAACAATCAGAATTATGCAAACCAGGGCTATGGTGCTCCTAACCCCAATTATGGAAAGCCCAATTACAGCGGACAGGGCGGCAGCGCCAATCAGAACGCTTCCCAGGGTTCCGGCCAGCCATACCGTCCTACGGTAAATAAAGAAGTACAGATTAACATACCGGATTTTTTAAGAAATAAGCGGTAAAACTGAACATAATATATCATAAGGCAGGTTCCGGCGAACCTGCCTGTTTTTGAAACACTGGGAGAAGGTGTACCTGGATGCCTAAAAAGCGTAGGCAGAACAGATGAAACACCCTGCGGGTATACCTATATGCCCAGAAAGCATGGGCAGCAAAGAGGAAACACCCTGCGGGTATACCTATATGCCTAAAAAGCGTAGGCAGAACAGATGAAAGGAGGAGCAGAATGTCTGATAAGGAACAGGATTGGGAATTGTCTGAGGATTATTACTGCCGCCGGGAGGGAGAGAAAGAACTGTCACTGGAGGAATTTATTACGGAGTCTGACAGGGAAGAAAAGAGCCCGGGGATATTTAATTCTGCCGATGAACTGCTGAAAAAGACCATTGAGGACGTCCATCAGGTGATGGCGCTAGCTGGGGAAGGAAAGAATATTTCTGAAATCGCTTCCGCTACCGGCCTCGATGAGAAGTATATTTACGATATCCAGGTTTGTGCTCAGGGCTTCCATGAGGATGATGAGATTGCCGTGGCTCATCTGGTGCTGGGATAAGAGAGGGGATTTGGGATGATGAAAAAGATTTGTCCGATCTGTGATCTGCCGGTCAATAAGTATAATTATTGTACCCACTGCAGACGCAGGGTCCGGCATCCCGTCATGTGGAATGCGGATTTTTATTTGAATGAAAGGCCTCCGGTTCTGCCGGGGAATGAAAGAAGCCAGCAAAGGTCTTCTGAACCCTTGCATCAAACGCCGGTTTTACCGGAAAATCAGGAGAAACGCCGGCCTGTTGCAGCAGGTCCTGCCGGGTCGCAGACTGTTAAGAAGAAAGGCTTTGCTTCCGCAGCGGGAATTGCGGCTCTGGCAATGTTTGTTGTCCTGAATGTACTGCCGCCGGCTTTCCGCGCCGTATTCATAAATCACGCCATTTCCGGCATCAATGAGACGGCATCATCCTACGATGATTCCGGCTACAGGGAGTTTGATGAGGAGGAAGTCAGTGAGGCAGGGGAGAGGTGTAACGGCAACAGCCATTTTCCGGCGGATGGAAGAGAAATAGCGGATTCCCTGAGGCAGTATGTGATAGACTCGGACCACGGCTATGGGGTGGATGTGGAAGACACTTATTCCGATAACTATGGATTTGAGGATGAGACCGGTCTTACCACCTATTATGAGACTACGAAAAGCATTTATCTAGAAGAAGAGGCTTCCGGAGAAGAACTGTCCGGGGAAGATGTTTTCGGAGAAGCGGGTTCTGAAGAGGCTGCTTCCGAAGAGGATTACACCTACCAGTATGTGGATGTCAATTATGATACGGCTACGGGAGAAATTCATTATTATTCCTCTTCCTTAAAAAATAACCAGGCTTCTCTGGATTATCTGGAGGAATTTTTAAAGCTTACGGAAGGCATGCTTGGAATATCCGGGGAGGAAAGCAGTGTTTTACAAATTATGGAGCAGGCCCAAACAGGAATTTTGCAGGAAGAAGGGGCTTATATCCTGGAGGGACTGTTTGATATCAGTATTTATCGGAACGAAGACGAAGTGACGGTTTTTGTCTATTACAATGATCCGCAGTTGGCAGAGGACCAGGAAGTGTGAGGGGACAGAACCGCCGTTATAATATTTTTGGGGAGCCCTTGCAAAGAGCTCCCTTTTGCGCATTTACGGGAACTTAAGTGTGGAGAGAAAAAAGAAAGGTGGAACATCATGGAAACGATTAATCCAAACAGAAATGAAAAATGGAAGAGAGTCCGAAAATTTGTAAAGGGATCGGGAATTGCAGTTCTTCTGCTGGCGGCCATTCCCATCATTGGCTTTGCATCCGTCTATAATATCCAGGAGCAGGAGCAGGCAGTCCTGTCTACCATGGGAAAGGCAAGGGCCATAACCGATCCGGGACTTCATTTTAAAGTGCCGTTCATACAAAATGTCCGGAAAGTCAATACTACCATCCAGGGCTTTGCCATTGGATACAACCCAAACGATAACCAGAGCAAGGAAGAGGATTCTCTGATGATCACCCGGGATTACAATTTTGTAAACGTGGATTTCTTTGTGGAATATAAGGTAGGCGATCCGGTAAAGGCGGTTTACGCGTCGGATGATCCTTTATTGATTCTGCAGAACATCACAAAGAGCTGTATCCGCACGGTGATCGGAAGCTATGACGTGGACGCGGTCCTGACCACAGGGAAAAATGAGATCCAGTCCAAGGTAAAGCAGATGATGGTGGAGAAGCTTCAGCAGCATGATATCGGGCTCACGGTCATGAATGTGACCATCCAGGATTCAGAGCCTCCTACATCTGAGGTTATGGAGGCCTTTAAGGCAGTGGAAACGGCGAAGCAGGGAAAGGAAACCGCCATCAACAATGCCAATAAATACCGGAATGAAAAGCTGCCTGAGGCCACGGCCCAGACGGATAAGATTTTGCAGGATGCGGAATCCACAAAAGCCAGAAGGATCAATGAGGCCAATGCGGATGTGTCAAAATTTAATGCCATGTATAATGAATACGTGAAAAATCCGGAAGTGACAAAAAAGCGGATGTTTTATGAAACCATGGAAGAGGTGCTTCCAAAGATGAAGGTCATCATTGACGGAACCGATAAGACCAGTACAATTCTACCCCTTGACAGCTTTGTGAGCGGTGCCGCCTCAGGCCAGCAGGGAACGGAAAGTAACAGCGGAGAAAGGGAGGAACAGTAAATGAAAATGAGTTGGAAAAAAGCAGCGGGAGCCGTTGTTGTTCTGGCGGCAGTTATCCTGTTGTCAGGCTCTGTTGTCATAACGAATGAAAATGAATACAAACTGATCCGCCAGTTCGGGCGGGTGGAGAGAGTGATCACCACAGCAGGAGTCACCTTAAAGCTGCCCATTATTCAGACAGCAGATACGCTGCCCAAAAAGATCCTCATTTATGATCTGGCGGCTTCTGATGTAATTACCATGGATAAAAAGACTATGTTAAGCGACAGCTATGTTTTATGGCGCATTGAAGATCCCCTGAAATTTGCCCAGTCCCTCAATTCCATTTCCAATGCAGAGGGCAGGATCGATACGGTGGTTTATAATTCCGTGAAGAATATCATCGGCAGCATGAGCCAGAATGATGTGATCAGCAGCCGGGACGGGGAGCTTTCCCAGTCCATTATGGACAATGTGGGAGGAAACATGAATGAATACGGCATCAGGCTTCTGGCCGTGGAAACAAAGCGTCTGGACCTTCCTGTGGACAATAAGGCGGCGGTTTACGAGCGTATGATTTCCGAAAGAGATAAAATAGCGGCAACCTATACGGCGGAAGGGCAGGCAGAGGCCCAGAAAATAAGAAATACCACGGACCGGGAGATTTCCATCAGTATTTCCGATGCACAGGCCCAGGCGGCCGCCATTACGGCGGCAGGAGAGGGGGAGTATATGAGAATTCTGGCAGAGGCCTACAACGATCCCCAGAGGGCTGAGTTCTATTCCTTTATCCGCTCCCTTGAGGCGGCAAGATCCTCCCTGACCGGGAACAATAATACCCTGATTCTTCCGGGAAGTTCCCCTCTTGCCCAGATCTTTACGGGGCAGTAAAATGGTTGCGGGAAGCAGTTTTTTATGGTAAAGTGATACTTAACAAAAGAAGCAGGAGATAGGAGACAGACAGAATGAAGATAAAGGATATATTGAGCCAGGGAAAGCCAACCTTGTCCTTTGAGGTATTTCCCCCGAAAACAGAGGATAAGTATGAATCCGTGGAAAGGGCGGCGTCAGAGATCGCAAAGCTGAAGCCTTCTTTCATGAGCGTCACATACGGAGCAGGCGGAGGGACCAGCCAGTATACGGTGGATATTGCATCAGCCCTGCATCATAATTATCATGTGACGGCCCTGGCTCACCTTACCTGTGTGTCCTCCACCAGGGAGAAAGTCCGTAAGGTCTTAGAGGAGTTAAAAGCGGCAGAGATTGAAAATGTCCTGGCCCTCAGGGGTGATATCCCCGTGGATGGTCCGGTTTCAAGGGACTACCATTACGCCTCTGAGCTGATCCGGGAGATAAAGGAAGCGGGAGATTTCTGCATCGGCGCCGCCTGCTATCCGGAAGGCCATGTGGAATCCGCAAGCAAGACCATTGATATGGATTATTTAAAACAGAAGGTGGAAGCGGGCTGTGATTTCGTCACCACCCAGATGTTTTTCGATAATAACATATTATATAATTATTTATACCGAATCCGGGAAAAGGGGATTACGGTTCCGGTGGTTGCGGGAATCATGCCTGTGACCAATGTGAAGCAGATCATACGGAGCTGCCAGCTTTCGGGAACCTATCTGCCCTCCCGGTTCAAGGCCCTTGTGGACCGGTTTGGAGACGATCCGGCAGCGATGAAGCAGGCGGGAATCGCCTATGCCACGGAGCAGATCATCGACCTGATCGCCAACGGAGTCAATGCCATTCACGTTTATTCCATGAATAAGCCGGAGGTGGCCATGAAGATCAAGGAGAACCTTTCTGATATATTGTGATTGGATGAAGCAGGGTCCGGCTCCTTGAAAAAGGGCCGGGCTTTATTTTGAAATTTTTGAATACGGAGGAAGAGCCATGGAAATCAGCCGCAGGGAAATCCGTCGGTATCTGGGATATGGAACAAATGAAGGGGATGAGGCGGTAAATGCCCTGATTGAGGAATGCCTAAGGGAGCTGTCGGCCGCCGCATCGCCCAAATGCATCAGCCGGGCCTATCCTTTAAAACTGCTTCCTGAAGATGAAATTGATTTTACTGTATTCCAGACAAAGAGCCGGAATTTAAGCCGGAATTTAAAGGATTGCAGCCAGGTAATCTTATTTGCCGCGACCTTGGGGACCGGAGTGGATGTGCTGCTGCATAAATACACAAAACTGCAGATGAGCAAGGCCGTGATCATGCAGGCTGCCGCTGCCGCCATGATCGAGGAATTCTGTGATGAGGAAAACCGCCTTTTAAAGCAGGAGTATGAATCAAAGGGACTTTATTTAAGGCCCAGATTCAGTCCCGGCTACGGGGATTTTGCATTGGAATGCCAGAGGGAGATTACGGCGGTTCTGGAGACCTCGAAAAGGGTGGGGATCATGCTGACGGACAGTCTTCTCATGACTCCGTCCAAATCCGTGACAGCGGTTATGGGGGTAAGTTCCAAGCCTTATCGCTGCGATATAAAAGGGTGCGAGGCCTGCGAAAAGACGGACTGCGCTTACCGGAGAGGCTGAAGAGAAAAGTGCAAATGGAGGAATATATGACAGGGATTTTAGAAGAGATAAAGAAGAGAATCGTATTTTTTGACGGCGGCATGGGCAGTCTTTTACAGGCCAATGGCTTAAAGCCGGGGGAGCTGCCGGAAACCTGGAATGTGAAGCACCCGGAAATCATCGTAAAGCTTCAGCGGGACTATCTGGAGGCCGGTGCGGATATTATAACCACCAACACCTTCGGAGCCAATGGGTTAAAGTTCCATGAAGGCGGAGAATTTGAACTGGACCAGGTGGTGACGGCTGCCTTGAGAAATGCGAGGGAGGCGGTGGAGACGGCTTCCTATCCGAAAGGGAAAGAAAAGGGATATGTGGCTCTTGATTTAGGGCCTACAGGGAAGCTTTTAAAGCCTCTGGGGGAACTGGATTTTGAAGAAGCCTATGAGCTGTTTTCCCAGGTGGTGAAGATCGGGGAAAGGGAAGGGGCGGACCTTGTATTAATTGAGACCATGAGCGACAGCTATGAGGCGAAAGCGGCCCTGCTGGCGGCCAAGGAAAATTCCTCCCTGCCTGTATTTGTCACCATGATCTTTGACGGGAAGGGAAAGCTTCTGACCGGAGGGAATGTGGAATCTACGGTTGCGCTTTTGGAAGGCCTGGGTGCTGATGCCCTGGGGATTAACTGCGGGCTGGGGCCGGTGCAGATGAAAGACATTCTGGCGGATATTATGAAGGCGGCTTCCATACCGGTTATTGTAAATCCCAATGCAGGGCTTCCCAGGAGTGAGGGCGGGAAGACCGTTTATGATATTGATGCCGATGAATTTGCCGCTGTCATGAAAGAAATCGTGGAAATGGGCGCCTGCGTTGTGGGAGGCTGCTGTGGGACTACGCCGGAGCATATTAGAAAAACCGTTGCCCTCTGCGGCGGGCTTCCGGCCAGAATGCCGGATAAGAAGGAACGGACCGTGATTTCTTCCTATTCACAGGCTGTTGTTATTGATAAAAACCCGGTGATTATAGGGGAGAGGATTAATCCTACGGGGAAATCTAAGTTTAAGCAGGCTCTTAAGGACCATAATCTGGAATACATTCTTCGGGAGGGCGTGAGCCAGCAGGACAATGGGGCTCATGTGCTGGATGTAAATGTGGGTATGCCTGGGATCGATGAGGCGGCCATGATGGTGGAGGTGGTTAAGGAGCTTCAGAGCATTATTGATCTTCCGCTTCAGATTGACACATCGAATACGGAGGCAATGGAAAGGGCGATGAGGATTTATAACGGAAAGCCTTTGATTAACTCCGTGAATGGGAAGCAGGAAGTGATGGAGGCTATTTTCCCGCTGGTAAAGAGATACGGGGGAGTGGTGGTTGCCCTGGCTTTGGATGAGGGCGGAATTCCTGAGGATGCGGAGGGCAGAATTGCTGTCGCGAAGAAGATATATGAAAAGGCGGCGGAATATGGGATTGAGAAAAGGGATATTATTATAGATGCGCTTTGTATGACGGTGAGCTCTGACAGTAAGGGGGCGCTGACTACCTTGGAGACCCTGCGGAGAGTGAGGGATGAGCTGGGGGGAAAAACGGTTCTGGGGGTTTCCAATATTTCGTTTGGGTTGCCCCAGAGGGAGATTGTCAATGCTACGTTTTTTGCGATGGCGATGCAGAGCGGGTTGAATGCGGCTATCATTAACCCTAATTCAGAGGCTATGATGCGGGCTTATTACAGCTTCCGTACTCTTGCGGATCTGGATCCGCAATGCAGCGATTATATTTCTGTTTACAGCGGTCAGGTGGCTACCCTGGGGGAGACGGTCCGTCAGGGGAATTCCGGACAGGCAAATGACGGCGGGGAGCTTTCCCTGACGGAAAGCATTGCGAAGGGGCTTAAGGACCGGGCTCATAGTGCGGTGACGGAGCTTCTTAGGGAGAAAGAGCCCCTGGTTATTATAAATGAAGAAATGATTCCTGCACTGGATAAAGTGGGGAAAGGATTTGAAAAGGGGACGGTGTTCCTTCCGCAGCTTCTTATGAGCGCAGAGGCGGCGAAAGCGGCTTTTGAGGTCATAAAGGAACAGATGGCAAAAAGCGGTGCCGTGGAGGAGAAAAAAGGGGCTGTTATTCTGGCTACGGTTAAGGGGGATATTCATGATATTGGGAAGAATATTGTGAAAGTATTGCTGGAAAATTACAGCTATGATGTGATTGATTTGGGGAAGGATGTTCCGCCGGAGAAGGTGGTGGAAACGGCTGTGGAGAGGAATGTGAAGCTGGTGGGATTAAGCGCGCTTATGACTACTACGGTTCCCAGCATGGAGGAGACTATTTTGCAGCTTCGGAAAGAGGCTCCCGACGTGAAAGTGATGGTGGGGGGAGCGGTTCTTACGGAGGAGTATGCAAGGACCATTGGGGCGGACCAGTATTGCAGGGACGCTATGGCTTCTGTGAATTATGCGGAGGTTGTGTTAGGGGGAAGTAGGAAGGGCTGCGCCCTATAGAAAAAAATGTGCAGTTTTCCCTTAGTGAGCCAGCTCACACGGGAAAACTGCGCATTTTTTTCTGCATGGCTTGGCGATTGACAAATCTGAAATGAATGGTAAAATAAAGTTGATAATACATCTGGAGGTACAAACATGGGAAAGATTATACTGACCGGGGACAGGCCCACGGGGAAGCTTCATATCGGCCATTATGTGGGGTCGCTGAAGCGGAGGGTGGAACTGCAGAATTCCGGCGAATTTGACGAGATTTTTATTATGATTGCGGATGCCCAGGCATTGACGGACAATGCGGATAATCCGGAAAAGGTCCGTCAAAATATTATTGAGGTTGCGCTGGACTACCTTTCCTGCGGGCTGGACCCGAAAAAGTCCACCCTGTTCATCCAGTCACAGATACCGGAGCTTACGGAGCTGTCCTTTTATTATATGAATCTGGTAACCGTATCCAGGCTGCAGCGCAATCCAACGGTAAAATCCGAGATTGCCATGAGAAATTTTGAAACCAGCATTCCGGTGGGCTTTTTTACCTATCCCATCAGCCAGGCGGCCGATATTACGGCATTTAAGGCCACGACTGTGCCTGTGGGAGAGGATCAGGAGCCCATGGTGGAACAGACCAGGGAAATTGTGCGCAAGTTCAATTCCGTTTACGGGGAAGCTCTGGTGGAACCGGAAATCCTGCTTCCTGATAACAAGGCCTGCTTAAGGCTTCCGGGGACCGACGGAAAGGCCAAGATGAGCAAGTCTCTGGGCAACTGCATTTATTTGTCGGATTCGGAAGAGGAAGTAAAGAAAAAGATCATGAGCATGTTCACAGACCCCAACCACATCCAGGTTTCCGATCCCGGCGAGGTGGAGGGAAATACGGTATTCACTTATCTTGACGCATTCTGCAGGGATGAGGATTTCCAGAAGTATTTACCGGATTATAAAAATCTTGATGAGCTTAAGGATCATTACAGGCGGGGCGGCTTAGGCGATGTGAAGGTGAAGCGGTTCTTAAACAGCGTGCTTCAGGCGGAGCTGGAGCCCATTCGTCAGAGAAGAAAGGAATATGAGGCCAATATCCCGTATGTCTATCAGATCTTAAAAGAGGGAAGCGAAAAGGCGGAATCAGTGGCTGCTGAAACCTTAAAGGGCGTAAAGGAAGCCATGAAGATCAATTATTTCGATGACCAGAAACTTATTGAGGAACAGGCAAGAAAGTATAGAGGCCAGGAGTAGAGGCAGACATGAAGAGCATATCGATCAGTGAAATATTGGAATGCAATGATTTCATAAGGGGGATGGGACTTGATTTCCGGCTCCATCTGCGGGATGCCTGTGGAAAGCAGTCCTGCTGGATCGAATCCTTAAGCCCGGAAAACGGCAGGGAGCGGCACGAAATGCTTTATAAGGCCATAGAAGAGTTTTTTAGCAGGCTGAGGCTGAAGCTGGAATACAGTGAGGACAAAACGAACTTCTGGCTTTTGTAATACCGGAAACAGGAACGCCGGAGAAGGTGGAGAGGAAAGGATTCCTTGCAGCTTCTCCGGCATTTTTTAAGAAAGTCCTGGTTCTTACGGTTACAAAACAATAATTATTATCGATATTAATGTTGTTTTTTTCCAGAAGGTATGCTATGATTGATTTGTGAATTAGAGGGGACTAACTCATAAAAATCATAGAAATAAGCCATATTAATTCAGAATACGTGTTGCCATTCAATGGAAAGTCCATTTTGAAATCATGAAATCATTCAATGGAAAATCCATTTTGAAAATCATGAAAAAGAAAAGGAGAAAAAAGTGATGAATTATCTGGAGATTGAAAAAGTAATAGGAAGAGAAATTATTGATTCCAGAGGAAACCCAACGGTGGAGGCGGAGGTTCATTTAGCAGACGGAACCATTGCCACAGGCACAGCTCCAAGCGGAGCATCTACCGGTGAATTCGAAGCCCTGGAGCTTCGGGACGGGGACAAGACCCGCTTTGGAGGAAAAGGCGTTTTAAATGCAGTTCATAACATTAACACCGTGATTCATTATGCAATTGTTGGAATGGATGCTTCCGATATCTACGCTGTTGACCAGGCTATGATCGCTGCCGATGGGACAGAGGACAAGTCAAGACTTGGAGCCAATGCGATTCTGGCCGTATCCATTGCCTGTGCGAGAGCGGCGTCTTACAGCCTGGGCGTTCCGCTGTACCGCTTCCTGGGAGGCATTTCAGGAAACCGTCTTCCGGTTCCCATGATGAACATTTTAAACGGCGGAGCACATGCGGCCAATACCGTGGATGTTCAGGAATTTATGATTATGCCGGCAGGAGCACCCAGCTTTAAGGAAGGCCTCCGGTGGTGTACCGAGGTGTACCACTGCCTGGCTTCCATATTAAAGGCAAAGGGACTGGCTACCGCTGTCGGAGATGAAGGCGGATTTGCTCCCGACGTGGAAAGCGATGAAGCAGCCATTGAGCTGATTCTGGAAGCGGTCAGAAAGGCTGGCTATGAGCCTGGCCGCGATTTCGTTCTGGCTGTGGATGCGGCTTCCAGCGAATGGAAGGGAGAAAATAAGGGCGAATATATCCTGCCAAAGAGCGGGGAGCATTTCACCTCTGAAGAGCTGATCGCCCACTGGAAACAGCTTTGCGAGAAATATCCTATCTACTCTCTTGAGGATGGCCTTGATGAAGAGGACTGGGAGGGCTGGAAGCTGCTTACTAAGGAACTGGGCGGCAAGGTCCAGCTGGTTGGAGATGATTTATTCGTAACCAACACCCAGCGCCTGAAAAAGGGAATTTCAGACGGCTGCGGAAACTCCATCTTGATTAAGCTCAACCAGATCGGTTCCGTATCCGAGACCCTGGAAGCCATTAAGATGGCTCATAAGGCAGGCTATACCGCTATTGTATCCCATCGTTCCGGTGAGACAGAGGATACCACCATTGCGGATCTGGCAGTTGCCCTTAACACATGCCAGATCAAGACAGGAGCGCCCAGCAGAAGCGAGCGTGTGGCAAAGTATAACCAGCTTCTTCGGATTGAAGACGAATTGGGAAACAGTGCGGTTTACCCAGGAAAAGAGGCATTTAATATCTGCAGATCATAAAGTGTCGGAAAGGCCCGTCTGGTTTTGTATTGAAACCCGGCGGGCCTTTTTGTCCCTGGAAAATGAATTGATGAAAGAAGAAAAAGGTGGTATTCTTATATCAGAAGAATATACGATACTCCCTTTCAATACAATGAATAATGGTGCAGCGGGGCCGCCGGTATTTTCCGGCAGAATGAAAGGTATTTGAAAGAGAGATGAAGAAAATGACGGAGATAAAGAGGATCAGATGCGGAAGCGTAAACAGCTATCTGGTGGAAGATAATGGAAGGGCCGTTCTTGTGGATACAGGAAGGAGCGGATTTGAAGAGAAAATACTGGCCCAGTGCCGGAACGTGAAAGTGGAACTGATCTTCCTCACTCACGGCCATGTGGATCACGTGCAGAACACCGCCTGGCTCAAGGAGAGGCTGGGCGTTCCTGTGGCTCTTCACAAGGCGGACCTTGAGCTGATAAAGGACAATTTTACAGAACCCCTGTTCTATGAGGGAATGTTAGGGATGCTGGTTGCGGAGGTTTCGGCCAAAGGCTTTGAAAAGGATGAGGTTCCGGAATTTACCCCGGATATCTTTTTGCAGGAGGGAGACAGCCTGAAGGATTACGGGATCAACGCCAGAGTCCTGGAGCTCCCTGGACATACCAAAGGCTCCATCGGCCTGGATGTGGAAGGACGGTGGGTTGTAGTAGGGGATGCGCTGATGAATATGTTTTACCCGGGGCTGTCCATGGTCTATGGCAACCGGGAGGAGATGATGAGAAGCGCGGATAAGATCAGCGCCCTGGGCGCAAGAAAGGTGTATTTCGGCCGCGGCTGTCCGGTGTATAACCGGCCATGGAGCCGGGCGGGAACTGAAAAAGGGGTTTAAACAGGCATGATACAGATATATCTGGAGCGGTACGAAGAAATCCCGGGAATGAAGAAAAGGGAAATGGAGCATGAGCTGGGGAAAAAGCTTCTCTGCCAGGGGCTGAAGGAGCTGTATGGAATTGAGACGGAGATGGAAAATCCGCCCGTCCTTTTAAAGGGGGAACATGGAAAACCCTATCTTAGGGATTTTCCCCAGATTCATTTCAATATCAGCCATACAGAGGGCATGGCAGTCTGCGGAATCGGAAGCAGTCCCCTGGGAATTGATATAGAGGCGGAGCGCCCCTATCAGGAAAAGGTGTTAAGGCGGGTCCTTTCAGAGGCGGAGCGCCGCCGGCTGGAAGAGTTGCCGGAGGCGGAGCGTTCCCGGCGCTTCTTTTGTATCTGGACATTAAAGGAAAGCTACGTGAAAGCAAAGGGCTTGGGCCTCACCGTTCCTCTGACTGATATTTCCTTTGAATTCGGAGATGACGGAAATATTGCCTGTTCTGTGCCGGGAACTTTCTTTTGCCAGAAAATCCTTGAGAAAGGCTATGTTCTCTCCTTATGTACTTTCGCGGAGGAAGAAATCAGCTTTGTGCAGAATCCTCTTTCTTCCACCGGAGCAGAATATTAAGGAGAAAGTTTTGGGATCCGGCTTTGCTTTCTGAGATCATAAGCCCTGCCAGAGTCAGAACGATCCCGCAGGCGGACTGAAGGGTGATTCGCTCGCTCAATACAAGGGTGGAACAGATGACCGTAATGACCGGAACCGCATAGATGTAGACGCTGGTTTTCACGGTGCCAAGCACTCTCACGGCAAAATTCCAGGTGGCGAAACAGAGGGCGGAAGCGCCCAGGCCCAAAAACAGGATATTCAGCAGATTCTTTGCGTCGGCCAGACGGTATAAGTCCAGGCGGAAAGGGAAAACTGCCAGTGCGGGAACCATGAAAAGGAGACCGTAAAAGAAGATGCGCCTTGTGGTTATGACGGTTCCAAGGCCGTATTCTCCTATTTTCTTTGTGATAACGGAGTAAGCCGCCCAGGTAACAGCGGCAGTCAGGGCCAGAAAATCGCCTTTCGGGTTTATCTTCATGCCGGTTTCCCTTTGAAAGCTGATGAGGCCTATTCCGATGATGGCGGCCCCGAACCCTGCCAGAAAGCCAAATCCCGGTTTTTCTCCTTTTAAAAGCAGCCAGTCAAAGAGTGAGGTGAAAAATGGGGCTACGGCAATGATGACGCTGACGTTGGCGGCAAGAGTAAGGGTCAGGGCGAAATTTTCCATAAGAAAATAAAGGGTCACGCCGCACATCCCAGCAGCGGCAAAAAGAACCTCCAGCTTCCTGTTTTCTATCCGCAGAATCCGTGGACAGGCCAGCCACAGGGCGGCATAACCGATGAGAAAACGGAAAAACAGGATTTCAAGAGGCGTAAAAGACTCTAAGAGAACTTTTGTAGAGATAAAGGTGGTTCCCCATACAAATATGGAAAATCCGGCGGCCAGATGTCCGTATAAATGATTGTACTTGTTGTTCATAATTAACTCCCGCATAAAATTTGTGCTGCCGGTCATCCGGCAGATGATTTGATTCTAGCACAAATTTTGGGGATTGTCTCGCAAAATACTGTAATTAACAGAAAGGAAAGGTAAAACAGATGAAGAAAGTGCTGATGATGATCCAGGAAACATGCCCCTATTGCAAGAAGGCGATGAAGATGATGGACGAGCTGAAAGAGGAAAACTCCGGCTTTGAAGAGGTGGAAGTAAAGATTGTGGATGAGAACAAGGAACCACTTTTTGCACAGAGCCTGGATTACTGGTATGTGCCCACTTTCTTTGTGGACGGGGAGAAGCTTCATGAGGGGGTTCCCACAAAGGAAGCGATTAAGAAAGTATATGAAACTGCCTTGGAAGGATAAGGCTTTCCGAGGGTTGCCGTAATTGGAAAATCATGTTATGATTCCATAGGATAAAACTGACAGGATGTGGAAAGGGATCTTTGTGGAACAACATGAGCAGACGAAAGAAGAACGGACTTCTGGTCCTGACATATGCAATCATGCTTCTCCTGTGTTTTGGCGTTGTTTTATTGGTAGATAAACTGGCCTCCCCCCGGCCCGGTTCCCAGGAAACTGCAGGGACCACGGCGGAGGAGACCTGGGCCAGGGGAGATGACAGTAAAGCGCCCACAGAGGAGGAGCATTCCAAACCGGCCGAAGAGCCGAAAGAGGAAAATGGAGAGACGGAAAGCGGAAGCGATATAAAAAAGAGACGGCCGGAAAGACAGCCTGTGGCAGAAACTGGGGAGCCTGAGGAAAATCATGAGGAAGAATATAAGCCTCCCGTCATCGTCATACAATCGGATATCCATTATTTTTCACCGGAGCTTACGGACTACGGAGAAGCCTTTAAGACCATGATGAAAAATGATGACGGCAAGCTGGTAAATTACGATCCCCAGCTTATGGATGCCTTTACGGAGGAAATGGAGGAGCTTAAGCCTTCCGCAGTGATTTTAAGCGGGGACTTAACCTTAAACGGGGAAAAAGCCGGCCATGAGGCGCTGGCGGAAAAGCTTGAGATTCTGGAGGAAAAAGGGGTAAAGGTGCTGGTCATACCGGGAAACCACGATATCAATAATTATGCCGCCGCCTCCTATTTCGGGAAAGAAAAGGGGCAGACGGATATTGTGGATGCCCAGGGCTTTTATGACATTTACCGCCAGTTCGGATACGACCAGGCCAGGAGCAGGGATGAGAATTCCTTAAGCTATGTCTATGAGCTGGACCGGAAAAACTGGCTTCTCATGCTGGATACCGCTCAGTATGAGCCTTTGAACAAGGTAGGGGGGCGGATTAAGGAGGAGACTCTGGTCTGGATGAGAGAACAGCTTGAAGAGGCCCAAAGGGACGGTATGACCGTAATTCCCATCGGCCATCACAACCTGTTAAAGGAAAGCCTTCTCTATCCTCAGGACTGCACTCTGGAAAACAGCCCGGAGGTCATCCGCCTGCTGGAAGCTTACCGCGTGCCCCTTTACATAAGCGGCCATCTGCATTTGCAGAAGACCCAGAAGTATAAGAAAGAGCCGGGAGAAAAGGACGATGTTTACCACATCAGTGAGGTGGTGGCGGATTCCTTTGCCATTTCCCCTTTCCGGTACGGCATTCTCAAATGGACCGACGACGGCAGACTGACCTATAATAGCAGGGAGACCGATGTGGCTGCCTGGGCTGTAAAACAGGGGAGTACTGACGAAAATCTCCTTAATTTTAAGGAATATGGAGAAAAGTACCTTACGGAGGTGGTCAGCAGCCAGATTTATGACCGGATAAAAAATCTTCCGGAAGAGCAGATGCAGGCCATGGCAGAGCTTTACGGAACCATTAACCGGGAGTACTGTGCAGGGCTTTTCATTGATGCAAAGGAGATACGGTCGGAAGAAGCGTTCCGCTTATGGCAGCGGAACTTACCGGACAGCAGGATGTTCGGGGAAATTGATGAAATCCTGAGGGATACGGGGAAAGACCATAATTTCTGGGAATGTAAACTGGAAGAAAACCAATAACCGCCCCTTTACAAAATATTTCACATCATGCTATAATTATGAAATAAAATTACATGAAATTTGAGGGTGGTTTATATGCAGGAAAATATCAGCGTGTCCGGCATTCTCTGTTCCTCCTATGATTCGTTTTTTGAGGCGGAAAAAAAGATTGCGGACTATATTCTGGCACACAAAAGTGAGATGATCGATATGACGGTGGCGGAGCTGGCTCTGGCCAGCGGCACCAGCGACGCCACCGTATCCCGATTCTGCAGAAGGTGCGGCTTTAACGGTTTTCATCACTTGAAGATCAATCTGGCAAAGGAAGTGGCCGAGGAAAGAGGCAGCTCCATAGAGGTATCCAACGATATCAGCCGTGACAACATCCCCCAGTCTCTTCAGAACATTTTAGCCAATAAGGTGGCGGAGCTGACCCAGACCATCTCCATGATGGACCCGGGTGAACTGGAGCGGATACTGACGGTCATTGAAAAAGCCAGGTCCGTACAGCTTGTGGCTGTGGGAAATACCATACCGGTAGCTTTGGACGGTGCATTTAAATTCAGCCAGCTGGGCATACTTGCGGTATCGGGTACCATCTGGGAAACACAGATGGCCCATACCTGTAATTTAGGAGAGAATGACGCAGTTATCATCATATCCAACTCCGGTTTTTCCAAACGCCTGATGACCCTTATGGAGGCAGCGAAAGAAAACCACACGCCCACCATTGCAATTACAAATAATGCTTCCTCGCCTCTTGGACAGGGCTGCGATTACCATATTACGACGGCTACAAGAGAAAAGCTTCTTCTGGGGGAATTCTGCTTTTCCAGGGTGACGGCCACGGCGGTGATTGAAATATTGTATTTATTTTTGTCTGTGAGCATTAAGAATTCCCATGACCACATCAGACGTCATGAGGTTACTATTTCAAGCGATAAAAAATAAGGGTTTAAAAACATAAAACGATGGGAAAGCTTCCTGGATGCGGCATTATTAGAAACTGTCGTATGCCGGGGAGCTTTTTGTTTTTTAGAAGACATTATATACAAAAAGAGGAAGATTGCCTCCTGAAATATGGCTGAATATTGTGCAGATTGCCGAAGTGATTCAAGAAATAATATTTCTTATAGAAATATATTGACGAAATAAAGCAATCGTATTATATTATAAATGAGGGAAGAAATAAAATTTTATATAAAAAGGAGAGGTGATATATGATTTACACGGTAACATTTAATCCTGCTTTGGATTATGTCGTAAAAGTAGATCATTTCACGCTGGGAGCTGTCAACAGAACTGTACAGGAAGACATCTATTATGGGGGAAAAGGCTTGAATGTATCTGCGGTTCTGGCGACATTAGGCTACGAAAATACTGCGTTGGGTTTTGTGGCAGGGTTTACGGGGCGGGAAATTGAGCAGGGCGTAAAAAGCCTGGGTTTTCGGTCGGATTTTATCCATGTGGAAAAAGGTATGTCCAGAATCAATGTAAAGCTTAAGTCTCAGGAAGAGACGGAGATCAACGGCATAGGGCCTGAAATCACAGCTGAGGATGTGAAGCAGCTTTTTGAAAAGCTGGACTTTTTGAAAAACGGCGATGTACTGGTCTTATCCGGCAGCATTCCAAAATCCATTGATGATGATATTTATGAACGGATTATGAGCCGCCTTGACGGAAGGGGAGTCCTGATTGCGGTGGATGCGACGAAAGACTTGCTCATCAATGTGCTGCCTTACCATCCGTTTTTGATTAAGCCCAATAATCATGAGCTTGGGGAGATGTTTGGAGTAGTGCTTCAGGGAGATGAGGATGTCATCGCTTACGGAAAACGGCTTCAGGAAAAGGGCGCAAGAAATGTGCTGGTTTCCATGGCCGGAGACGGAGCGATCTTAATTACAGAAGATTCGGCAGTTTACCGGATGGGAGTGCCTAAGGGCACGGTGAAAAATTCGGTTGGGGCCGGAGATTCCATGGTGGCCGGGTTTATCGCAGGCTATATGGAAAAGGGAAGCTATGAACACGCCCTGCGCCTTGGAAGCGCCGCCGGAAGCGCCAGCGCTTTTTCCGAAGGGCTCGCCTGCAGGGAAGACATTATGAAGCTTTATGATGAATTATTATAGGAGGGGTTTCTATGAAGATTACGGAATTGCTGAAAAAGGAAAGTGTAGAGCTGGGAGTAAAGGTTTCCGGCAAGGAAGAAGCCATTGACCGTCTGGTAGGCTTAATGGAGGCCGGCGGCCGGCTGAGTGACAGGGCCGGCTATAAGGAAGGAATTCTGGCAAGGGAAGCCCTGGGCAGCACGGCTGTAGGAGACGGGATCGCCATTCCCCATGCCAAGGTTGCCGCGGTAAAGGAGCCGGGCCTTGCGGCCATTGTGGTGCCGGAGGGGGTGGATTACGAAGCCTATGACGGTTCCCTTTCCCGGTTGATTTTCATGATCGCTGCGCCCGACGGAGAAGCAGATGTTCATCTGGAGGCCTTATCCAGGCTTTCCACCCTTTTGATGGATCCTGATTTTAAGGACGATCTGATGAAAGCCAAATCAAAGGAAGAGTTTTTAAAGCTCATTGATGATAAGGAATCGGAAAGATATCAGAAGAAAAAAGAGGAAAAGCCGGCGGAGACTGTAAAGGCGTCCACCGGATACCGGGTTTTAGCGGTTACAGCCTGTCCTACGGGAATTGCCCACACCTTTATGGCTGCTGAGAATTTAGAGCAGACGGGAAAGAAGCTGGGAATCCCGGTTAAAGCAGAGACCAACGGAGCGGAAGGCGCAGCCAATGTTCTGACAAGGGCGGAGATTGCGGAAGCCGACGCAATCATCATTGCAGCGGATAAGAACGTGGATATGGCCCGCTTTGACGGAAAACCTGTAGTCATGGCCACTGTTTCCGAAGGAATCCAAAAGGGAGAAGAACTGATTAAACGGGCGGTGAGCGGAGAGGTTCCTGTTTACCATCACGACGGACCTTCTGCTGTGGAACGCAATGAGAGCGAAGGAATGGGCCGTTCCATTTACAAGCACTTAATGAACGGCGTATCCCATATGCTTCCTTTCGTAATCGGCGGAGGTATCTTAATTGCCCTGGCTTTCCTGTTTGATGATTATTCCATCGATCCGTCCAACTTCGGTAAGAACACGCCTCTGGCAGCTTATTTAAAAACCATTGGTGAACAGGCCTTCGGAATGATGCTTCCTGTTCTGGCAGGTTATATTGCCATGAGTATTGCGGACCGTCCCGGTCTGGCCGTAGGCTTTGTAGGCGGTCTTATCGCGAAGATGGGCGCTACCTTTGCCAATCCCGCAGGCGGAAGCATAAACTCCGGCTTCCTGGGAGCACTGTTAGCAGGTTTCATCGGCGGCTACATTGTAATTTTACTGAAAAAGGCTTTCAGCAAGCTTCCCAGAACCTTAGAGGGAATCAAGCCTGTTCTTTTATATCCGCTGCTGGGCATTTTCCTGGTAGCTGTAGTAACAACCTTTATCAATCCTTTTGTAGGAGCTATCAATGACGGAATTACCAGCCTGTTAAACGGCATGGGAGGCACCAGCAAGATCATTCTGGGAGCCGTAGTCGGCGGCATGATGTCCGTGGACATGGGCGGCCCTGTGAACAAGGCGGCTTACGTATTCGGTACGGCCCAGCTGGCAGAAGGAAACTTCGATATTATGGCGGCTGTTATGGCGGGCGGTATGGTTCCACCTATTGCCATCGCCCTGTGCACCACATTTTTCAAGAAGAAATTTACGGAAAAGGAACGCCAGTCCGGCCTTGTAAACTATATTATGGGTCTTTCCTTTATTTCAGAAGGAGCGATTCCTTTCGCGGCTGCTGACCCCATCCGTGTGATTCCATCCTGTATCCTTGGCTCTGCTGTGGCCGGAGCTGTTTCCATGGCCCTTGGCTGCACCCTGAGAGCACCTCACGGCGGAATCTTCGTTCTGCCGACCATTGGAAATCCTTTTGGGTATCTGATTGCCATTATCATCGGTTCTGCTGTAGGCTGTGTGATTCTGGCCCTGCTTAAAAAGAATCTGGAAACAGAATAACATTATTGGCGCCGCTCCGGAAGTTGGGAGCGGCGCCTTTTTCATCCTGACTCTTTACGTCCCCAAAAGATTGAGGTATACTTTTAATAAAAAGCGGACAAAGGATGGGAGGAATTATCAGTGGATATTATAGTCAGGCCCTATGAGGACAGGGATATACCGGAAATGATAAGCATATGGAATCAGGTAGTCTTGGACGGAGAGGCATTTCCCCAGGAAAACTGTCTTGACCAGGTGGCCGGAAAGGCCTTTTTTGAGGAGCAGAGCCTTACTGCCGTGGCGGAGGATAAGGCTTCAGGCAGAGTGTGCGGCCTTTATATTCTCCATCCGAACAACATCGGAAGATGCGGGCACATATGCAATGCCAGCTATGCCGTAAGCGGGGATTACAGGGGATGCCATATCGGGGAAGCGCTGGTAAAGCACTGTCTGAAAAAGGGAAAGGACTTAGGCTTTCGAATATTGCAGTTTAATGCGGTGGTATCATCCAACGCCTCTGCAAGGCACTTATATGAAAAGCTTGGCTTTATACAGATTGGAATGGTTCCGGGCGGCTTTTTGATGAAGGACGGCCATTATGAGGATATTTATCTTTATTATCATCAGCTTTAATATAATGTGGGGGCGGGACATCTTAAGTCTGCCGGACGGGGTACCGGTGATGCACAGGAGGAGAGAACATGTATAAATGCTGTATATTTGACCTGGATGGCACCATTATAAACACCATTCATTCCATGGAGCATTCCATCAGCCTTACCATGGAACATTTCGGGTATGGTCCGGTGGATGAGGCCCATACCAAGATATTTGTAGGCGACGGGTTTAAAACCCTGGTAAAAAGGGCCCTCATTTATTCAGGAGATGAAACCCTGACCCATTATGAGGAGGCCGTCGCTTTTTATGAGGAGACTTTTAAGAAAAACTGCCTTTACCAGGTAAAGCCCTACCCAGGAGTGCCGGAGTTTTTAAGCTTCCTGAAAGAAAGGGGAATAAAGATTGCGGTGCTTACCAACAAAGGCCATGAAAGAGCGGTTGAATGCGTGGAAGCCGTTTACGGCAAAGGATTTTTCGATCTCATTACAGGAGAGGGAAACGGCGTGAAATGCAAGCCGGATCCGTCGGGCGCTTTGATGACAGCGGCGCATTTTCATGCAGAGCCTTCGGAGTGCCTTTATTTCGGGGATACCAATACGGATATGAAGACAGGCATTAATGCGGGCATGGATACGGTTGGCGTGACCTGGGGCTTTCGGGACCGGGAGGAACTGGAAGCGTTCCGGCCAAAGTATATCATCGCTCATCCCGACGAGATCAAATATGTTTTTGAATAAAAATTGAAAATTAAGGGAAATTAAGGAGAGATAAGAATGAGTATCTCTCTTTTTTTATGGGGGAATAAACGGAGGAACCATGACAGGATACTTTAAGTGGGGCTTGATCGTCATAGCGGCCGTCTGGGCGGCGCTTATAGGGAGTATGCTGGGATATGCCTGGAATATCATTCATATGCCGCAGAAGCTTCCCAGCATGGAAATGCCCCAGATTCAAAATACCAATATCAGCATAGAAACCCAGGAGAAAATGGAGGGCTACTGGACTGTTGCCGTATTCGGTGTGGATTCCAGGGACGGCACCCTGGGAAAGGACACAAGATCGGATATGCAGATGATCCTGAATATCAACCTGGGAACAGGGGAGATACGGATGGTGTCTGTCTATCGTGATACCTATTTGAAAATAGACCAGAAGGGGCGGTACGATAAGATCAACCAGGCTTATTTTAAGGGAGGCCCTAAGCAGGCCATAGAAGCCCTGACGGAGAACCTGGACTTGAACATAGACGATTACGCCTCCTTTAGCTGGAAGGCTGTGGCGGACGCCATCAATCTGCTGGGCGGCATTGACGTGGACATCAGCCCTGAGGAATTCCGGGTGATCAACGGCTTTATTACGGAAACCGTGGAATCCACCGGCGTAGGCTCCCATCATTTGAAAAAGGCCGGCTTAAACCATCTGGACGGCGTCCAGGCAGTTGCCTATGCCCGGCTTAGGAAAATGGATACGGATTTCAAGAGGACGGAGCGGCAGAGGGAGGTGGCGGATCTGGTGCTCAAAAAGGCCAGAGAGGCGGATTTAGCCACCTTAAACCAGTTGGTGACAACCGTGCTTCCCCAGATATCCACCAGCATCGGGATGAAGGATGTGTTCCCCCTCATAAAAAATGTGAAACGGTTTCATTTAACAGAAACAGAAGGATTTCCGTCAAAGCTTGAGGATGCCCTGATTGACAAAAGAGACTGTGTCATCCCTGTTACCCTGGAGGAAAATGTAAAACAGCTTCATCTCTTTCTCTTTGACCAGGAGGACTACGAGCCCTCCCAGTCGGTAAAGGATATCAGCAGGCAGATACAGATAAAGGCCAAGAATAAGACGGTAAGAAAATAGGAAAGAATGGGCAAAAGCCTGTAAAGACCAGAAGAAAGCTGTATTTCATATGTCTTTACAGGTTTTTCCTTTTCCTGGTGCATAAAATGTGCTATACTATGCCAATAAAGCGGGAAAAGTGCCGGCTTTGGCAAAAGGGAAAGAGGGGATTTGTCATGATTTCATGGCTGGCGGCCAATGGCTCGACGATCATCATAGCAGCGATTCTGCTGGTTCTGGTATTTTTTGCGGCAAGAAAGGTTATAAAAAATAAAGGAGGCTGCGACAGCTGCGGAGGCTGTAAAGGCGGCTGTGAGGGCTGCCGGCTTTACGACCCGGACGGGAAAAAAGGAAAAGGATTATAGCGAAGCTGCGTTCCTTAAGTGATAAATTTTACCCGGCATGGACCGGAAAACGAAAAGGCCTTAGCTTGACTTTACTTCAGGTTTGTGACAAAATAAGTAGTTGTAGTTCCCTGTTAAATGATGAAAAGAAAAGAGGTACATTTTAATATGACAAAAATTGATATTATATCCGGCTTCCTTGGGGCCGGGAAAACAACATTTATTAAAAAATTATTGCAGGAAGCCATTGCAGGCGAGCAGGTGGTCCTGATTGAAAATGAATTCGGCGAGATCGGAATTGATGGAGGCTTCTTAAAGGATGCGGGAATTGAGATCCGGGAAATGAATTCCGGCTGTATCTGCTGCTCTCTGGTGGGAGATTTTGGAAAATCCTTAGAAGAGGTGCTGACAAAATACCATCCGGACCGGGTAATCATCGAGCCGTCAGGCGTAGGGAAGCTGTCGGATGTTATGAAAGCTGTCATTGATGTGGCTTCTGAGCTGGAAGTGACCTTAAACAGCGCAGTCACCATTGTGGACGCCCAGAAATGCAGAATGTACAGAAAGAATTTCGGAGAGTTTTTCAATAATCAGATTGAAAATGCGGGAACCGTCGTATTAAGCCGCACAGACATTGCTCCGGCTGACAAGGTAGATCAGGCGGTTGATATCATCCGGGAACTGAATCCCAAGGCTTCCGTTGTGACGACTCCATGCGAAGAGTTAAGCGGAAAACAGCTTCTGGAAATCATCGAGAAGCCGGATACCATGGCGGAGGACCTCATGAGGGAAGTAAAAGAGCGCCGGTATCACCACCACGATCACGATGAGGAGTGCGGCCATGAGCATCATCACCATGACCATGACGAGGAGTGTGGTCACGAGCATCATCACCATGACCATGAGGAAGAATGCGGCCATGAGCACCATCACCATGACCACGAGGAAGAGTGCGGCCACGGTCATCACCATCATGAGGAAGAGCGGGACCATGGACATCATCACGATCATGAAGAGGATCACGGCCACCATCATCACCATGAGGAAGAACATGACCACGACCATGACAGCTGCGGCTGCGGTCATGACCATCACCACCACCACGAGGATGGGGAATGCAGCTGTGGCTGCGGTCACGACCATCACCACCACGATCATGATGCGGATGAAGTATTCAGCAGCTGGGGAGCGGAGAACGTACCTGATATGACCCGGGAGGCCCTGGAAAAGATTCTTGAAGAACTGGCTTATGGAGACGGCTTTGGTGAAGTGCTCCGTGCAAAGGGCATGATTCCCGGCGGAGAAAAAGGTCAGTGGCTTTACTTTGACCTGGTGCCGGAGCAGTACGAAATCCGTGACGGAGCGCCGGAATATACGGGAAAGGTATGTGTGATCGGTGCGGATTTAAAGGAAGAAGACCTTAAAAAGGCCTTTGGAAAGTAAGCAGAATGAAGGAAGTGCCCGGGGCATATTGGTATGCCCGGAAAGCGTGGGCAAGAAGGAGAAATTATGAGCAACACGGATACAATGGAAGATGATTTTATGCCGGTATTCCTTATAAATGGATTTTTGGAATCAGGAAAAACCCAGTTCCTTCAGTTCACCATGGAGCAGGATTATTTTAAAGCTGACGGCAAAACCCTGCTGATCGTCTGCGAGGACGGAGAAAACGAATACGATGAGGCTCTGCTTAAGCGTAATAAAACAGCAGGAATATTTATAGAAAGCATGGACGAGCTGAACCCGGAGAAGCTTTTGGAGCTGGAACTGCTTTACAATCCAGAGAGGGTTTTAATTGAATGGAACGGCATGTGGAATCTGGATGAATTAAAGCTTCCGGACGACTGGAAGATCTATCAGCAGATAACCCTGATTGATATGTCTACCTTTGACCTGTATTCTGCCAATATGAAGCCTTTGCTGTATTCCATGATCCGCAATTCTGAAATGGTTATCTGCAACCGCTGCGACGGCATTGAGGATTTATCCGGCTACCGCCGCACCCTTAAGGCCATGTGCCCGCGGGGAGAGATTGTATTTGAAGATTCTGAGGGAGAAATCGATGAGATTCCGGAGGAAGACCTGCCTTACGATATGAGCGCTCAAGTGGTGAAGATATCCCCGGAGGCCTATGGAATCTGGTACATTGACTGCATGGAAAGACGGGACCGTTACGAAGGAAAGACTGTGGAATTTACGGCCATGGTTTTGAAGACTCCGGATTTTCCGAAAAATTACTTTGTGCCGGGACGTATGGCCATGACGTGCTGTGAAGACGATATGACGTTTTTAGGCTTTATCACAAAGGCCAGGGAGGCAAAGGACCTTGAGACGAAACAGTGGGTCCGGGTCCGGGCCAGGATTGCCTATGAATTTTGGAAGGATTACGAAGGGGAAGGGCCTGTGCTGTATGCGGAATCCGTAGAGGCGGCGCAGCCAATTAAAGGCTTCGTTCAATTTTAAATACATGTAAATAAAGACAGGGAAAAAATTCTGCTTTTGGGATTTTCTCCCTGTCTTTTTTATTTGAAAAATCTGCAATGAATCGGATTTCCTGTTCGTTTTTTTACGGAATTTTTTTCTCTCTGCCCAAAACGAACAAATCCGTGCAAATCGTTGACTATGCTTTGGAAAGTCATTAGAATGTGGCTATAAACATGGAAGAAGGGCCCGGAAAAGTTTATAAGAGAAGAAAGCTATAAAAGATTCAGGAGGGTTTATATGCTAAACACAGTGATTATTGCAGATGATTTAACAGGTGCTAATGATACAGGCGCTATATTGGCGCAGAATGGATTTAAGGTAGGGACGATTTTAAAAACAGATCACATGGAGCAGTTTGATGATTACGATGTTCTCTGCATCAGTACCAACAGCAGAGGGATCAGCAGCAAAGAGGCTTACGACAGAATCAGGGAAGCTGCATCTCTGTTCCCGAAAAGAGATTCCATCTTATACAGTAAACGGGTGGATTCCACATTAAGGGGAAATGTAGGAGCGGAAATTGACAGCATACTGGACTATCTGGGAGCGGATTACAGGGCTGTGGTAGTGGCTTCCTTTCCGGGATCAGGCCGTGTCAGCATCGGGGATATCCTGCTGGTAAACGGCGTTCCCCTTCAGATGACAGAGGTGGCAAAGGACCCCACAGCTCCGGTATATACTTCCAGGATTACCGATATCGTAAAG
This sequence comes from Bacillota bacterium, assembly GCA_023437715.1. GTDB lineage: Bacteria > Bacillota > Clostridia > Lachnospirales > Lachnospiraceae > Lacrimispora. The sequence goes on from JAEZFK010000068.1 coordinate 46,978, forward strand.
GCCCAGTCAAAATACAGCGTGGGCTATATCGGCCTTGAAAAAGTGGCGGGAAGCTCAGGGACCCTTTTAGAGGAATTGCTTGCCTCTGCCAGGGAAAACAGGATCATTGTCATTGACGCCCAGAGCGCCAGGGATATTGAGGCCATAGCGGCCTGCTGTGCAGGCAGCGGCTTGAAAATCGTTGCCATTGATCCGGGCTCCTTTACCGCGGCTCTGGCTAACAACCTTTTTAAGCGCAGGAAAAATGAAATCCAGAAAAAATTCCTTTGCGGAATCGGTAGCGCCAGCGACTTGACCAGGCAGCAGCTCCAGTATTTGAAAAGAACCTCCAATCCTCTGATTGTGCGCATACGGGCCGACGAGTTTTTTAATGAAGACAGGCGCAGGGCGGAGATGGAACGGGTGAAGGGGGAAATCCTGAAATCAGAGGAGGACCACCAGATCCTGGTAATCACAACAACAGAGACAAAGGATGATGTGCTGGATCTTTCAAAGGTGGAGGGAGCGGAGCATCTATCCAAAAAGGAGTGCGCCGAGTTAATTACCAATACCATTTCCCAGGTGATTTACGATCTGCTCCGGGAGATGGAGGGACGGATCGGAGGCGTCTATGCTTCCGGCGGAGACGTGGCGGCTGCTTTCTGCAAAAAGCTGGGGATTTCCGGCTTCAATGTAAAAGGAGAGGTGATTCCTCTGGCCATCTATTCCAACACCATCGGCGGGGATCATCCGGGACTGCCCATGATTACGAAAGGCGGACTGGTTGGAAGAGAAGATACTCTGGTGCAGTGTATCGAATATTTTGAGACGGTTATATAAGCTTAGGGTGAATTAAAGGGGATTGTTTATTATGGATGAAGGATTGAGAATGGCCCTGGGTCTTGCCATCGGTTTGGTGATCCTGGTGCTTATGATTACAAAAACAAGGATTCATGTATTTTTAGCAGTGATTATCTGTTCTGTTTTTATCGGCCTGTTCGGCGGAATGTCCCAGGAGGATGTGATTGCCTCCATTACCAAAGGGTTTGGCAATTCCCTGAGCAGCATAGGAATTATTATCGGCTTCGGCGTAATGCTGGGAAAGCTTTTGGAAATGTCCGGGGCTACCAGAGTCATGGCCAATACATTTATTAAAATATTCGGAAAGAACCGGGAGGAGGAAGCGCTGGCTATTTCAGGCTTCGTCACCTCTCTGTCCATCTTCTGTACCTCGGGCTTCATTATTCTGGCTCCTCTTATGAAAGCCCTGTCCAAAAGGACGAAGAAATCCGTGGTGGCACTGGGAATCGCCCTGGCAGGAGGTCTGGTGGCCAGCCATTCACTGGTTCCCCCGGCAGCAGGACCTATCGGGGTGGCAGGGATCTTAAATGTGAATATCGGCCAGTTCATGCTTTACGGAACCGTGCTTTCTGTTCCTATTATTCTGGTAAGCCTGATTTATGGAAAATATCTGGGGAAAAGGATCCGTCAGATTCCCGATGGAGAGGGCTGGACAAGGGAATATGACCCAGCTGTGGAAGCGTCGGGGGAGGAACCAGATGATGAGGCCGGAAGCGTAAATATTCCGCCCTTTATGGCATTTGCTCCGATTCTGTTTCCCATTGTGTTCATTCTGCTGAAAACAGGATTGAAGTCAGCGGGAGTGGAAAACGGCATCATATCCCTGCTCGGCCAGCCCATTGTGGCACTGGCTGTAGGCCTTGTAATCGCCGTTTACGGCCTTATGAGGCAGTTTGGCAAGGCGGATACCTTAAATGCCATGGAAGAGGGATTAAAGTCCAGCGGCAAGCTGATGCTCCTTGTGGGAGGAGGCGGAGCCTTGGGAATGATTATCCAGAACAGCGGCCTGGGAGAATACATTGCCGCCAGCATTGTAAAAACCAGCATTCCGCCGCTGCTGCTTCCTTTTCTGATCGCTGCTCTTTTAAGAGTGGCTCAGGGCTCGGGATCTGTGGCAATGATGACAGCCGCTTCCGTGGTGGCTCCCATGGTAGCCACCCTGAACTTAAATCCGGTATTTGCGGCCCTGGCCGCCTGCATCGGAGCCATTCCTTTCTCTCATTTCAATGATTCCTATTTCTGGGTAATTAATGAATCCATCGGGATCAATGATACGAGAGAACAGATGAAGGTGTGGAGCGTTACGACAACCTTGTCCGGCTTTGCGGCCCTGGCCGTACTGCTGGTGATGAATTATTTTTTAGGATAACTTGCTTGTGCTGTAAAAAGGGCACGGAATGGAGGACAGGATGAAACCAATTATAGCAATACCAATGGGAGACCCGGCGGGGATCGGGCCGGAAATTGTGGTAAAGGCCATATCCAGGCCTGAGACTCTGGAATGTGCCAGATGTGTGGTCGTGGGCGACCGGAAGGTGATGGAGCAGGCTGTCAGGATTTTAGGCCTTTCCATGAAGATTCACGTAATCGGTGAGCCTCAGGAAGGCTTGTTTGAAGAGAACACCCTGGACTTAATAGACCTGGATAATGTGGACATGGACCGGTTAAAGCTTGGGGAAATAAGCGGAATGTGCGGCCAGGCTGCGTATGAGTACATTGCAGAAAGCATTTCCCTGGCAAATGCACGTAAGGTAGATGCAGTATCCACGACGCCCATCAACAAGGAATCCCTGCGGGCGGCAGGTGTGCCCTATATCGGCCATACGGAGATATTCGGAGCGCTGACAGGCACTGATGATCCGCTTACCATGTTTGAGGTGAGAAATATGCGGGTATTCTTTCTTACAAGACATGTTTCTCTCAGAAAGGCCTGCGACATGGTTACAAAGGAAAGGGTCATTGACTATGTGAAACGGTGCACAGAGGCCTTAAAGCAGCTTGGAGTAGAGGAAGGAACCATGGCCATTGCAGGCTTAAATCCTCACAGCGGAGAGCATGGGCTCTTTGGAAATGAGGAGGTAGACGCTGTTTACCCGGCGGTGGAAGAGCTGCAGGCCCAGGGCTACCGGGTGGAAGGGCCCATAGGGGCGGACTCCGTATTTCACCTGGCATTGAAAGGGAGATACAACAGCGTTCTGTCCCTGTATCATGACCAGGGACATATTGCAACGAAAACCCTTGATTTTGAGCGTACCATAGCGGTTACGGCAGGCATGCCGATTTTAAGGACCTCCGTAGACCATGGAACAGCTATGGATATTGCGGGGAAAGGAATTGCCAGCGACGTGAGCATGGTGGAGGCCATACGGTTGGCGGCCAAATATTCCCCTTCTTTTAAAAATGCGTAGCAGAGCCGGAACTGCATGAAATGTTCCGGGAGGCTGCCGGCTGTTTCAATCACTGCCGGCAGTCCTTTTGTATTTGAAGATTGACAGGCGGGGAGAAAAGATAGTAGTATTGTGTTTAAACGCAGAAAGAACGGAGGGAGAAGGATGCCGACAGCGGAGGACAGGCAGAACCGGATCGTGGAATTAGTGAGCGAAAAGGGAAACATCCAGGTAGAGCTTCTGGCTGAAATGCTGGATGTAAGCCAGATGACCATAAGAAGAGATTTGGATAAGCTGAAAAAGGAAGGGATCATTGAGCGCCGCCACGGGGTAGCGGTAGTTAAGCATGAAACCACCTATACGGAAAAGATGGTCACCATGATGGACGAAAAGAAAAAGCTGGCAGAGGCCTGCGCCTCCATGGTAAAGCCGGGAGATACGGTTTTTCTGGACTCGGGAACAACCATTTACGAGATCGCAAAGCGGATTATAGGGATACCGGATTTGACGGTGATTACCGACGACATTGAAACAGGCTTTCTCCTTCATAAAAGCGGAGTGGAGCTGATGATCTGCGGCGGCACGGTACAAAAGGAGACGGGAAGCATATTCGGGACCTTTTCCAACCAGATGATGTCCTACATTCATGTGGGCATCGCTTTCATGGGGGCCATGTCCATTGACGGGAATTTTAATGTACTGACGCCTACCCTGGATAAGGCGTCCCTTAAACGGCTGATCGTGAAAAATGCCAACAGAAGCTATCTGGTGGTGGATCACTCCAAGTTTAACCGCCAGGCCTTAATGAAAATCAATAATCTCCAGGATTATACCGGGGTGGTTACAACCAGGGAATTCAATGAGCAGGAAATGAAAAAGATCGGGGAACAGAAGATTCAGGTGATCACTGTTTCTTAAATCTGAATAAAAATAAATGAAAAAAGCAGTCGAAATGATGTCCTGTCATTTCGACTGCTTTTTTTAATGAGTCCAATTTTGCGCAGCCTGGAACTTGACAATTGTACACAATGGCTGTGGATAATACCATGGTTCAATAGTATAATTTGTACATAAATAATTGCTTTAATACTTACCGGTAAGGAAAAAAGCATGGAAGGAGGATAATTTTGAAAAAGGATATGTTATTTCGGGAACTGGTCCAGCTTGACTGGGAAGCGGCGGACCAGACCGAAGTATTTGAACGGATTGCGGATATCCTGTTTAAAAACGGGTTTGTAAAGGACACCTATCTGGAATCACTGAAAGCGAGGGAGGCCAATTATCCCACAGCGCTTCCCATTGAGCCCTACCCGGTCGCCATTCCGCATACGGATATCGGTCACATCATCCGGCCGTTCATAGCTCCTATCCGGCTCAAAACGCCTGTGGAGTGGAGGGAAATGGCCAATAACGATGTGATCCATCAGGTCAGATTTATTTTTATGCTGGGATTTTTAAAATCAGATGAGCATGTGGAGCTTCTGCAGGTGCTGGTTGAGAATTTCCAGAATGAAGAATTAATGGAGCACTTAAACAATGCAAAAACAGCAGAGGAATATTTCCGGCTGGTCTGCAAAATGAACGGTATGGAATAAGGAGGGGATTATTATGGCGATCAAAGTTATCGTAGCCTGCGGAAGCGGCGTAGCCACTTCACAGACAGTGGCGAGCAAGGTAAACCGCATGTTAAAGGAAAAGAAGGTAGATGCCGTGGTGGAGGCCGTGGATTTAAAGTCTGTGGACCGTTATATGGACGGCAGCGCCGCCTACATCACCATCGTAAAAAATGTAAAGGAGTACCCGATTCCTGTAATCAACGGCATCGCCTTTTTAACAGGAGTGGGAAAGGATAAGGAGTTTGAAAAGCTGGTAAAGGCAATCGACGACTACAATAAGAAAAATCTATAATATAATTAAGGAGGTATAGGAGTATGCAGATGTTAGCGAATATCGTTAATTTCTTTCTGGGGCTTGGGGCGGCTGTATTTGTACCGATCATAATCATTATAGCCGGATTGATTGTAAGGATGAAAGTGAAGGATGCTGTTTCGTCAGGCATTACGCTGGGCGTGGCTTTTTCAGGAATGAGCATGCTGATTAACTACATGACAGGGGTCATTACGCCGGCAGCCACTGCCATGTTAAAATCTACCGGCATTGATCTTCCCATCACCGACGGAGGATGGACCACCATGTCTACCATTTCCTGGTCATGGCCTTACGCGTTTTTAATGTTTCCCCTTTTAATCGTAATCAATATCATCATGCTGGTCTTAAACAAAACAGATACTTTCAATGCGGACCTTTGGAACGTATGGGGAAAGATCTTTACGGCGGTTGCCGTGTATTACATAACCGGAAACGTTATAGCGGCATTTGCAGTTGCGGCAATACAGATCGTTTTCGAACTGAAGACGGCGGATTTCCACCAGCACCGCATTGAAAAGCTTTCCGGAATTCCGGGAGTTACCTGCACCCATAAGATGGTGTTCCTTGCGGCGCCCATGTATGTGGTGGACAGCGTGCTGCGGAAGATTCCGGCACTGAATAAGCCCTTTAACGCACAGGATTTAAAGGAAAAGCTGGGCATCTTTGCGGAGAACCATATCCTAGGCTTTCTGCTGGGAATTATCTTCGGGCTTCTGGCCCGCTATGACGTGGCGGGAATTCTGATCCTTGGGGTACAGTGCGCCACGGCCCTCACCTTGTTCCCGGTCATTTCGAAGTACTTTATGCAGGCTCTGGAGCCTATTTCCAATGCGGTTTCCGAATACATGCAGAAGAAATTTGCGGACAGGGAGATGTATGTCGGACTGGACTGGCCGTTTTTAGGCGGCGCCAATGAAATCTGGCTGGCGGTTATCTGGACAGTGCCTGTAACCCTGGTCATGTCCTTTATCCTTCCCGGCAACAAGATCCTGCCCTTTGCAGGCATCATCAATATTGCCATTGCAGTTCCCGCTTACCTGGTGTGCCAGGGAAATATTCTGCGGATGCTGATTCAATGCACCATCTTTACCCCGGTATTCTTATGGGTAGGAACCGCATTTGCCCCGTTTATGACAGAGCTGGCCAATACCACAAAGGCCGTGGAGCTGGCACAGGGACAGATGATTTCCAATTCCAGCATTGACGGTCCAATCTTTACCTATGCATTTTCACATGCGGCAAAGGCTTTGCAGGGAGATTTCTTCCCGCTGATCGTGCTTATTTTGTGGATCGTCAGCTTTGTATTTTATTCAAGGAGTCTTATCAGAGAGAAAAAGGAAGATTTGGCAAAGGAAAGAGCGTAAATCATGAAAATCGGCCAGCGAAATTTCTTGATTTTGAAAGAAATTATTAATAATAGTACGTCTGTCACCGGAAAGGGTCTGGAGACAAAGTTGCGTTTGTCCAGAAAACAGCTGGAATACGGGATTGCTAAAATTAATGAATATCTGGAAGAACAGCAGCTGCCGGTTCTGGAACGTCTGAATAACGGGCGGATCATTGTACCGGAGGAAGTGCCGAAGCAGCTGGATTTAGAGCAGCTGGATCAGGAAAATCGGGATATCTGGCTGTCGAAGGAGGAACGCTTTGACATCATTCAGCTGATGTTATTGACAAAGCAGCAGGAATTGTCCCTGCAGCATTTTATCGTGGAGCTGAAAGCCAGCAAAAATACGGTGCTTTCGGATTTGAAGCGTCTGAAAGAGGAACTGAATTACTCAAACCTTCAGCTGACCTACAGCAGGGAAAACGGCTATCAGCTGGAGGGAGAGGAATACGATTTGAGGCAGAGGCTGTTTGCGGTGCTGCGCGATATTTTGTCCGGTTACGGGCAGCAGTCCATGGTCTTTCGAATCGGGAGGATCACAAAAAAACAGCTGGAGCACATGCGGAGCGTAACGGAAACCATTGAAGGGGAGTTAAGAACCCGTTTTACCGATGAGGTAATAGAGGTGAACAGCTGCTTTTTCACTCTCCTTCTCCGCCGGATCAGGGACGGCCTGGTTTTAGAGCAGGTTCCGGAAGCTTTACGCCATGTGGCGGGAACAAAGGAATACATGGTGATTAAATCCTGCCTGATCGGGGAGGGCGTAAACAACGTCCATGAAACCATGTATTTCACCGCTCACATTCAGGGAATGAAAATCAATTCCCATCTGGAAGCCGTTGCAGGACAGGAGGAGGTCCGCAGGGCGGTGGAGGAGACCATCCGCAATTTTGAGCGGATTGCCTGCATCAGCTTTGAGAACAAGGAAAACATGTTTAAGCTGCTGATGAACCACAGCATCCCCGCCCTGTACCGGATCCGGTATAATTTTCATATCGGTCCCGACATATCGGAATATGTGCTGCCCGCTTACCAGGAAATACACGATGTGGTGAAAAAGGCGGTAGCTCCCTTGGAAAAGCTCATCGGAATGACATTTCCGGAAAATGAGCTGGTTTATATCACCCTGATTTTTATTGCCAGGACCACCAGGGAAGAGGAGGAGGAAAAGCCGGACCGGCGTCCCAGGGCCCTGGTGGTGTGCCAGAACGGGATTACCATATCCTATTTTGTTCTGACATCCTTAAAGCGCACATTCCCGGAGATTGATTTTCTCACCTATATGTCGGCCCGCCAGTTTTATCAGTACAAGGAAGACTTTGATCTGGTATTCACCTCAGTGCCCTTAAGGACGTCAAAGAAGCAATTTGTCATCGATCCCCTGCTGGATGAAGAAAAAAGAAAAAAGCTGCGCAAAAATGTGTTTGAAAGCATGAAGAAGACGGGAGAAATCTTTCCTCAGATAGAAACCATCCTTCAGATCATCAAAAAGCACACCAATGAAAGCGTGTTTCAGAAGCTTCGCATGGAAATTGACTCCTATATGATACAGTCGGAGGGGGAAGCGGGGCTAAGGATGGAAAGGCGAAAGCCTGAGCTGAAAGAGCTGCTCATAAAGTCCAACATCCGGATCATCAGGGAAAGCATGGGATGGAAGGAAGCCATAGAATTTGCGGCAGTTCCCCTGCTCTATAAAAACATCATCAAATATCAATATGTGGAAACAATCATTTCCAATATCATTGAGCATCGTCAGGTCATGCTCATTGCAGAGCACGTAATGATCGCCCATGCGGGAATTGACGCAGGCGTATACGACGTGGGCCTGTCCATGCTTTTGCTTCCCCAGACCATCATGGTAAATGATTATATGGAGGTAAAGGTGGTCTTTGTGCTGGCGACTCCTGACTATGAAAGCCATCTGGTGGCCTTAAACCAGCTGATTCTTATTTTAGAGGACGAGGAAAAGCTGGCTGCAATGAAAGAGGCCGGAACAGAGGATGAGATTCTGAGGCTGCTGTAGGAGAGGACAGGGGAAAAAGAATAGAAAAGAGGAGAAAACAATGCTTGAAACATTAAAAAAAGAAGTTTGTGAAGTGGCAAAGCGGGCCCAGAGAGACGGGCTCTGTAAGCATAAATCGGGAAATTTCAGCGCCCGGGATCTGGAAACCGGCTATGTGGTCATTACGCCCACCAGCGTGGACCGGGAGCTGCTGACTCCAAGGGATATGGTGGTAATGGACTTGGATGCCAATGTCATCGAAAACCTGTCGGGCTTAAGGCCTACCAGCGAATCCCTAATGCACTTAATGATCTACCGCCAGAGGCCAAAGGCAGTGGCGGTAGCCCATACCCATTCCGCCTATGCGACTGCCTTTGCCTTATTAAACAAACCGCTTCCGGCAGTTGTCTATGAGGTGGCTAATTTAGGCCTTACAAAAGCCAGAGTCCCGGTAGCCCCTTACGGACGGCCCGGCACACCGGAACTGGCGGAAAGCGTCATCGAAAGCTGCCTGGAGGCCGACTGCTTTTTGATGGAAAAGCACGGAGCCGTTGCGGTGGATGAGCGGGACAGCTATGAAGCATTTTTAAAGGCCGCCTATATCGAGGAGCTGGCGGAATTATATTATCTGGCGCTGACGGCAAACAGTGGGAAAGAGCCGGAGGGCTTTGCCCAGGAAGAGCTGCAGAGGTGGGAATATCCGAAAGAAATCAAATTCCCCAACAGCAAATGAGGGTCTATTTAATCCGCCATGGGCGGCAATGCGATAAGCGGTGCAATGTGGATGTGTCCCTTTCCGAAGAAGGCATCCGCCAGGCAAAGCTTGTGGGCATGAGAATGAAGGACTGGGAAATTGAAAAGGTTTATTCCAGCGATATGCTCCGGGCAAAGGAAACTGCATATTATGCCAATTCCTACTGGAACGTGCCTCATGAAATCATTCCCCAATTCCGGGAGATTTGCTTTGGGGAGATGGAAGGGCTGACGGATGAGGAAATCGAAGGGAAATTTGCTTCCTTTAAGACCAGGCAGGAGGCGATGAAAGAGGATATTCCATATCCTGGGGGAGAGTCTGCCGGAGATCTGGTGCGGCGGGCAATGCCGGCCCTCACAGAGGTCGTAAAAAGGCACAGGGGCAGTATTGCCATAGCCACCCATGGGGTATGGATCCGCGCAGTGCTCTGCCATGTTTTGTCCATGGACATGGCGAGGTGGAGGACCATAGGAGTCACTTTTGAAAACGGAAGCATTACGGAGCTCCTCTATCATCCGGAGAAGGAGCGGTTTACCCTGGAACGGTTTAATGATTATGCCCATTTGGAACCCTACCCGGAGCTGCTTCGCAGTTCCTGGGGGGTGAAAGAAAACTAATATCACTTAAAGCAATTATCAGGAAGAGGGGAATTTTATGAAGAAAATAATAAACAGCGCGGATACCTTTGTCCGGGATACCATGGAGGGGATTATCTGCGCATACGGAGATAAGGTAAAGCTGCTGAATGATGATTTTCAGATACTGCTGTCCAATTATCCGGCCCGGGAAGGGAAGGTGGGCATTGTGACGGCAGGGGGAAGCGGCCATCTCCCCGTATTCTTAGGATATGTAGGGAAAGGTCTTCTGGACGGATGTACGGCCGGAGAGGTTTTTGCCTCCCCGGCCGCGGCTAAAATGGCGGATATGATCCGGGCCTGTGACAGGGGAAACGGCGTGCTGTGTCTGTATGGAAATTATAACGGAGATATTTTCAATTTCCGCATGGCCTGCGAGGAAGTGGAGTTTGATGATATTCGGACGAAATCAGTTCTTGTGAAAGACGATGTCGCCAGCTCACCGGCGGAAAAGGCGGAAAAACGCCGGGGCGTTGCGGGTATGGTATACGCCTTTAAAATAGCGGGAGCCGCCGCAGACCGGATGATGAGCCTGGATGAAGTGGAGAAAGTGACCTTAAAGGCCTTAAGCAACATCCGCTCCATGGGTGTTGCCCTTTCCCCCTGCATTGTTCCAAGAGCCGGAAGGCCGACCTTCTCCATTGCCGATGACGAGATTGAGATCGGAATGGGAATCCACGGAGAAGCAGGCATTGAGGTGAAAAAGATGATGACCGCCGATGAGATCGCAGAGACTCTGGTGAACACCATATGTAAGGATATGCCCTTAAATTCCGGGGATGAGGTATCTGTAATGGTCAACGGCCTGGGCGGAACTCCTTTGGAGGAGCAGTTCATCGTGTACCGGAGAGTTTACCGGATGCTTTCCGAAGCCGGAGTTTCCGTTGTAATGCCCCACATCGGTGAATATGCGACTTCCATGGAGATGGCGGGCCTTTCTCTGACGATCTTTAAGCTGGATCAGGAATTAAAGGAACTGCTGCAGGCCCCGGCGGAATCTCCATTCTACACCAATGCAAATAAATAATGGAGGGATATGGAATGAACCGTAATTCAATAAAAGGAATCATTGACGCCATCAGCAGGGAAATGTGGGAAAACAGGGACTATCTGGTGGAACTGGACCAGGTAAACGGAGACGGGGATTTAGGAATCTCCATGGACGACGGCTACCGGGCGGTGGCAGAGTATTTAAAGACCGCAGAGGAAAAGGACTTAGGAAAACTGATTATGGCCTGCGGAAAAGTATTTAACGCCTCTGCGCCGTCCTCTCTGGGAACCATAACCTCCTTTGGCTTTATGGGAATTGCAAAAGCCTTAAAGGGAAAAGAAGAGGCTGGCTTTGAAGAGGCGGCTAAGGCATTGCTCGCAGGAGTGGAAAATATCATAGAGAAAGCGGAATCAAAGCCCGGAGAAAAGACGATCATTGATTCCCTGTATCCGGGAGCACAGATCATGGTAAAATACGCATCAGACCCGGGGAAAGCGGTAGCGGAAGCGGTAAAGGCAGCCCAAGAGGGCTCGGAGGCCACCAGACAGATGATGGCGGTTCATGGCAGGGCCGCGTATTCTGCGGAGCGGAGCATCGGCATACTGGATGGCGGCTCGGTGGTAGGAAAGCTGATCTTTAAGGGCATTGCCGGTTACTATGGGGCAAAGCAGTAAAGCACAGGAAGCTTTATAAAAAAGCAGTTGCGCGGATAAAATTGTCCGTTCAACTGCTTTTTAAAATGTCTATGAATATAATCCGCTGTTTCTTAGCCTGCTGACACAGTACCTGAGCCGCTTCCCATAGGAGGCACCGGCGTAGGCCGTGCCGGATCAAAAACATCCGGGACATTAAATAAATCCTTTAAACTGTCGGGAGAGTAAAACATCCGGTATCCGTCCAGATTCCGCCGCGCCTGACGGAAATAATCGGGGCCAAGCTGCATCCATGCGGTTTTGCTGGCGTCCACATTGCAGAAATAACGGAAGCCCAGGGATTTTAAGTATGTATAGCGCGTATTGTCGTCCTTGTAGGGAGTCCAGCTGCCGATGTCGCTTCCAAAGGGGAAGATTATGATGTCTGTGGGTCCGATCAGGGGTTCCACATTCTTCTCCCATTTATCTGAATCAATTTTAAAATGCTCCATGGAAATCTGTCCCATATTCCGGTGGCCCCAGCTGTGGGAGGCCAGCTCCCAGCCGTGGTCCTTTAAAGCCTGGGCTACCTTTGCAGCCTGCTCCCGGTCCGCCTCATAATTGGGGTTGGTATCCTTGTAGGACTCGTCGGTCCTGTAGCCTAAAATTCCGTTATAGCCGGTAAAGGCCAGGATTCCCCGGGCGCCTTTATAGGAAAATCCGGGATGGGTCTTTATAAAGCTCTCCAGGATCGGCACCATGTCGTAATCTCCCACAGAGACACTTCCGTCATCCATCTGCATTTCACAGGTGGGATAGCCGTCGTCCCCCACGATCATGCGGGTGGCAAAGCCGTCGCCGGTCATATATTCATAATAGCATAAATCATCCTGGGACAGGACAAAGGCTTTCTTTCCTTCCGGAAGCATAATATCCCCGTATACGAACTTGGGATTTCCGTTTTCGTCCTTTGTCTCATAGGCCAGGTCGTGAATCTTCACCAGAACATATCCCCTATCATACATGGACTGCATGATTTTGATAAATTCTGATTTTGTAGTCATCATCTGGTTGTAGCCTGCCTGCTTGGAATCGCCGTCAAAGGCCTTTGACGTATCCATAATCAGGGAATGGAAAAAAATATGGGTCACATCCTGGGGGTTGATCCTCACCAGGGAGCTTTTTGTCGTTTCATAGCTGGCAATGGCAGAAGTCACTTCGTTTTTATCAGCATATTCAGGATCTGATTTCAATAGATTAATGGCCCCGTCATAATCATATTGGGCAGCAAGGGCCTCCGCCTGGGAAAGGAGAGACATCATGTTTTCTTCGTCGGACGGTTCGCTTTCCGTCTCAGCCACCGTCAGGGGAGTTTCAGACTCACTGCCGGAGGAAGCGCTTGCCACAGAGGAATCTGCCGGCAGAGCCTTGTTATTGGATTTCTTATTCCATGTAATGGCGGTTATGACCAGCATGGCAAGGATAAGGATCCCCAGAAGAGCAAGAATGATAAGCTTCAGTACACCATTTTGGCCTCTGCCAAAGTTATGATTGCGAAAGTTATTTTGATTCATGACAAAACCTCGTAATTCTGTATTATTGGGGCGGACATCTGCTGGGACAGGCCCCCACCCAGCAAGTATACCATATTTTGCAGGAAGATGAAATCAAAAGACAGTAATTTTTTTTGGAAAAAATGGCATATGTATATGAAATAGTCCCATACAATGATACAAAGGAATTTTTCGGGGGATCGTGTAAAACAATGAAGAAAGTTACGGCATTATTATTAAGCTGTTTTCTGCTGTTTTTCAGTTTCTGCCCGGTGGCGGCAGGGCAGGAGCCGGATGTGACGGCAGCCTCGGACATGATTATCCAGGCGGAGGAGGCAAAACAGGCAAACACCTCGGATGGCCCCGCCCTCCAGTCTCCCAGCGCTGTTTTAATGGAAGCGTCGACCGGACAGATCATTTATGAAAAGGATGCGGATGTAAAACGGAGTCCTGCAAGCATTACAAAGATCATGACGCTGATCCTTATTTTTGATGCTCTGGATTCAGGAAAGATCAAGATGACCGATGAGGTCGTCACCAGCGCCCATGCAAAGTCCATGGGAGGCTCCCAGGTATTTCTGGAAGAGGGAGAGGTTCAGACGGTGGAAACCCTGATAAAGTGTATTGTGGTGGCCTCCGGGAACGACGCCTCTGTGGCAATGGCGGAATACATAGCAGGAACTGAGGATGAATTTGTGAAAATGATGAACGAGCGGGCGGCAGGCCTTGGGATGACAAACACCCATTTTGAAGACTGCTGCGGCCTTACCGAGTCTCCCACCCATGTGACAACCGCCAGGGATATTGCCATCATGTCAAGGGAGCTGATTAACAAATACCCCCAGATCCATAATTATTCCACCATCTGGATGGAAAACATCACTCATGTGACAAAGCAGGGGACCAAGGAATTCGGCCTTTCCAATACCAATAAGCTGTTAAAAATGGCCACTAATTTTACTGTAACCGGCTTAAAGACCGGCTCCACCTCTGTGGCGAAATACTGTCTGTCCGCTACGGCGGAAAAGGATGGGGTCCGTCTCATTGCCTCAATTATGGCGGCTCCTGACTATAAGGTCCGGTTTGCCGATGCCCAGACCCTGTTAAATTACGGGTATGCCAACTGCAAGCTGTATGAGGATAAGGAAATGCTTCCTCTTCCCGATATGATAGTGGATAACGGCGTGGCGGATGAGGTACCCTTAAAATACGGCGGCTCTTTCTCCTATTTAAGCCTTAAGGGTGAGGATTTTTCCACCATTGAAAAAGAACTGGTGCTGGAGCCCTCCATTCAGGCTCCGGTAGAACAGGACCAGTCGGCAGGAAGCCTTATATACACCATGGGAGGCAAAAAGATCGGGGAGGTTCCCATATTGACGGCAGAGGCAGTGCGTGAGGCGAAGTTTACGGATTACTTTAAGAAGCTTTGGAAAGCGTTCCGGCTGTAGCAGATTCAAAGCATTGAAAAAAGAAAACAGAGTAAAACCGCTGATCCATAGCCCTTCCGGGCTTTGGTACAGCGGTTTTTTGCGCAGCCGGTGACCTTTAAGATTTCCGGTAAAATAAATGAATGCGGAAACCGTCTTGCTTTATAATGTTACGTTTTCGTTGAACATAACTCGCAATATTCCTTATAAAAACAGGAAAAGGCCTTAAATCTTAACGTAATTCGTGACAAATGTTGACAACATGGCAGCCAGAAATTATACTCTAGGAATAACTTGGCGGCCAAGTGCCTAATTGTAACTAATGTTTGCGTTTTTGCGTAATAATACAAATAAATTATATATAACAATGGAGAAATCGGGTGAATGAAAAAATGCATTGTATAATTTGCATGAAAAAATAAAAGAAACATAAAGAAAGTTGTTGACAACATGGCAGCCAAGTGATATTCTTTAATCACAACATGGCAGCCAAGATGCGACATAAATTGCCAACGGAATATTTTTACAAAGGAGGAGGAGAAGTGAAGGAAAATATGGAACAGGTAAAAATGATGCACATTGGGATTTCAAAAGGGGATGTGGGGCGCTATGTATTTTTACCTGGAAGCCCTGAAAGGGCGGAAAAGATAGCGGCTTATTTTGAAAATCCCAAAGAAATTGCCTATCACCGTGAATTCAGAACCTTTACCGGTGAATTGGAAGGAGTCAGGGTGGCTGTGACAAGTACGGGCATTGGGGGACCTTCCACAGCCATTGCGGTGGAAGAGCTCTGTCAATGCGGAGCCGACACCATGATGCGGATTGGTTCCTGTGCTTCTGTTTCTGAAAAAGTCAGAACAGGGGACATCGTAATTCCCAACGGCGCCATAAGGATGGAAGGGACGGGAATGCATTACCTGCCTCTGGAATTTCCGGCAGTTCCCGACTTTGGACTTTTAAAGGAACTGGAGAATGCAGCTCAGACCCTGGATATGCCTTACAACGTGGGAGTCACCATCACCAAGGATTCCTTTTACAGCCAGACCCGCCCGGAAACAAAGCCTGTGGGAGATGAGATCCTTTACCGGTGGAAGGCCTATGAGGCGGGAGGCGCCACCTCTACCAGCATGGAATGCTCCACCCTGTTTTTAGTGGCGGCCAGTCTTGGAATCCGTTCTGCCTCGGTCCTGGTCAGCGCTACTGATTATAAAAAATACGAAGAAGAAAACAGGGTGCCCCTGACGGATCTGGAGGACCGGGTTATCCGGGTGGGAATTGAAGCAATGAAATCAATAATCAGAGGAGATATGCAGCAGAGATGATCCATACATTTGATTACAGCCGGCTGCCTCTGCTTGAGGGAGAGGATTCGGAAACACCGGCATTGCCTAATTATGTAAAGATTTACGATATTATTTTCAGCCTGATCGTGGAAGGGGTTATTAGGACCGGAGAGGCGGTTCCAAGTGAAAATGCCCTGGCAGGCTACTGGAATGTGAGCAGGGGAACCGTAAGAATGGCCATGAGAAAGCTGGAGGAGGACGGTTATATCCATAAGACCCAGGGAAAACAGGCTGTGGTGGCAGCCAATGCCCTTCAGTCAAAAAGCGGATTTCAGTGGTTATATAATCCGTGCCTGGAAAATTGCGTGGATGATATTGATGACATGAGCAGCTATCCCCAGTACCAGCCCTGCGGTGTGTACGTCGCCCGTGAGATGGGTTATGAGGGAGGAGGACAGCTGATGGTTTCGGTAAGCACCAACTATTTTTCCAAAGGCCGGCAGGTAGCCAATACGGCCACCATCTTTGATGCCTCATATTTGGGGGAATACGGACTGGATATGAATAACCGGGAAACCATCCAAAATTTTGTGGTTGAAAGATTATACCAGCTGGCGAAGAGGAGCAAGACCGTATTTAATGTGTTTAACGCGGCGGATTCCTATATTGCCGATGCCCATAAGAACGCCCCTGTTCTCGTTGTGGAGGAAATTCTCATCGGAGAAGGGGACAAGCCTCTGGCTTATGCAAAGCATCAGCTTTTGGGAAGCCAGTATCGTTTTTCCATGGAGCGCAAGTCACATTTATAAAACAGGTAAAAGAAGCCTTTAAAGGCTATTTAAGGAGGATAAAAGAATGAAGAAAGGTTTAGGATTCATGCTGGCAGGTGCCCTTGTCTGCAGTACCCTTTTTACGGCCTGCGGCAGCGCAGGGAGCAGTGCCCCGGACAAAACAGATCAGGAACAGACGTCAGCCGCAAAGAAAGAAGACAAAGCTCCGCTGAAAGTGGTATATCTGGTCAACGGCAACTTAGGCGACAAGGGCTTTTATGATTCCGCCGCCTCAGGTCTCTATAAGATGAGGGATGAACTGGGGGCTGATGTCAAGGTCGTTGAGATGGGCCGGGATGAAACCAGCTATGAAGGGCATTTTATGGATGTATCGGAACAGGATTGGGATATTATTGTGGCAGGAACCTGGTCCGTAAAAGAGGTGGCTCAGAATACCGCGGTCCAGTATACCGATAAAAAGTATCTGTTCTTTGACAGCGATGTGGACCGCAGTATTGTTTCCGGCGGAAATATGATGGGGATTACATATAACTCCAACCAGGGTGCATTTATGGCAGGCGTTCTGGCGGCGAAAATGCTGGATTCCGGCGATCCCAAAATCGACGCCTCCAAAAGAAACCTGGGCTTTGTGGGGTCCATGGATGTTGCCAATATCAATGATTTTTTAGTGGGCTATTTGGAGGGTGTTGCATATGTTGATCCTTCTATCAAGGTAAGCACTTCCTATGTCGGCTCCTTTGAGGACGTTCCAAAATGCCTGGAGATGACAACACAGCTTTACAACCAGGGGGCACAGATCGTATATGCGCCTGCCTCCCAAAGTATTTTAGGGGCTGCGACTGCGGCAAGCAATGCCGATAAATATTTAATCGCATGCGACCAGGATTTATATACCCAGCTGATTGGAGAAAAGCCTGAAATTGCAAAAAATATTCTGACCTCCACCTTAAAGAATGTAGGGGAATCCTTATTTACGGCGGTAAAGGGAAGCCAGGACGGAACCATGACCTTTGACAAGACCTATAATCTGGGCCTGGACAGCGGCGCCGTAGGTCTGGCTTACAATGACAACTTCAACACCATTGTTCCCGAAGAAATAAAATCAGATCTTGAAACCGTAAAGGAGAAGATCATAAAGGGCGAGATTACGGTGGACAGCGCGCTTACAATGAAAACAGAAGAGGTATCCGCATTGCGTGACAGCATGAAATAAGTGCCTTATATTCTATTCACAGACAAGATGAATTGAGTAATCGGTTCATCTTGTTTTTCATAAGGAGTCAATCAGGGAGTGAAAGGATGGACGCAAAAAAAGAAGTATTAAGAATGGAAAATATCATCAAGGTATATCCCAATGGAGTGATGGCCAATAAAGGCATTGATTTTTCCGTTTATTCAGGAGAAATCCACGCTTTATCCGGGGAAAACGGCGCAGGAAAATCTACCTTGATGAAAATTATCTTCGGTGAGGAGCAGCCTACCTCAGGAGATATCTATATCAATGGACAAAAGACAGTTATCACCTCTCCCCAGGTGGCCATTCATCTGGGAATCGGAATGGTTCATCAGCATTTTATGCTGGTTCCTTCCCTGACGGTTGCGGAAAATGTCATCCTTGGGGTAGAGCCAAGGAAAGGGCTTCTGATTCATAAAAAGTATGCGGAAAAGCAGGTGGAGGAAATCGCAGAAAAATTTCATATGAAAATAGATCCCAGAGCAAGGGTCGCGGATTTGACGGTGGGACAGAAGCAGAAGGTCGAGATATTAAAAGCTCTGTTCCGGGGAGCAAAAATATTGATTCTTGATGAACCTACGGCAGTATTGACGCCTCAGGAAACCGTGGAACTGTTTGAAGAACTAAAAAGGCTGCGGGATGGGGGCTACACCATTATATTTATATCCCATAAGTTAAATGAAGTAAAAGCGCTGTGCAGCAGGATTTCGATTATAAGACAGGGGAAATCCATGGGTGTGCACGAGATGAAAGGGATTACGGAGCAGGATATTTCCAATCTCATGGTAGGACGGGATGTGATCTTAAATATTGAAAAAAACCCTCCGAAAACAGGGAAGCCTACGATTCTGGTTAAGGACCTTACCATCACGGATGAGAACGGAAAGGCCAGGGTGAACAAGCTGTCCTTTGCATTGAGAGAGGGAGAAATCCTGGGAATTGCAGGCGTGGAAGGCAATGGACAGTCGGAGCTGGCGGAGGCTCTGACCGGTCTGATAAAATACAGCTCCGGTTCCATTGAAATATGCGGTAAGGAAATATCCGGCTATGGAGTGGGAAAGATCAGGCAGCTTATGGTTTCCCACATTCCGGAGGACCGCATGACCACCGGCGTTGCCCCCGGCCTCTCCATTACGGAAAATGCCCTGGCGGATAAGATTTCATCGGGCCGTTTTTCTAAAAATGGAATTATTAAAAGGGATACTGTCAGGCAGTACGGGCGGGATATAGTGAAGGACTACAACGTGTTTTGCAAGAATCCTGATGTGAGCATTGACAGCCTTTCCGGGGGAAATATCCAGAAAGCCGTATTGGCAAGGGAATTGTCCAGCGATCCGAAGGTCATTCTCGCCAATCAGCCTACCAGAGGCGTTGACGTGGGGGCGACGGAATTCATCCGCAAAAGGCTTATCCGCATGCGCGATAATAAAAATTCCGTGCTTTTGATCAGTTCGGATTTAAACGAGGTTCTGGGCTTATCCGACAGCATTATGGTAATACATGAAGGACAACTGGCTGCATATTTTCCGGATGCTTCTAAAATTACGGAAGCCCAGCTTGGGCTCTATATGCTGGGAATCGAGAAACAATCCGAAGAAGAGATAAAGGAGGCGCTCCATGGACAGTAATAAACGAATCCGCCTGATTGTAGATGCTGCAAAGCTGATGATAGCCATTACGGTATCCTGCGGGCTGGTTGCATTGATCGTACTGGCAACCAGCTCTGATCCGATCAATGCCTTTTACAGCTTTTTCATAGGTCCTTTTACCTCTCTGCGCCGCATGGGAAATATTGTGGAGGCAGCTTCCCCTCTCATGTTTACGGCCCTGGCTGTCATCCTGATTTTTGGGGCGGGACAGTTCTCCATGATATCAGAGGGAGCGTTCTTCATAGGAACCCTTGGGGCCATGATGGTCGCAACCTCCCTGCCCCTTCCGCCGGGAATTCATCCTGCGGCAGCTCTTCTGGCAGCGGCGGCAATGGGAGCGGTGGTGGCCCTCATACCTGCCGTATTAAAAATGAAATGGCAGGTGTCGGAGGTGGTGACTTCCCTGATGCTTAATTACATGGTCCAATTTTTTGCCATTTACATGGTAAGCTATTATTTCAGGGAAATCAGCAGTTCCAGCCTGGCTTCCATTGCTTTTCTGGATACCTCCATGCTTCCCGTGGTCATAAGCGGAACCAGAATCCATGGGGGAGTCATCCTGGGAGTGGTTCTGTGTATTGCCGTCTATTTCCTGTTATACCGTACCACCTTTGGCATGAAGCTCAGGATTGTAGGAAATAACGCCAGGTTTGCCAATTATTCCGGCATTAAGGTCACGAAGGTCATGGTAATTTCCCAGGTAATCGCAGGCGCTCTGGCAGGAGTGGGAGGAGGTGCGGAATTACTGGGAATGTATACCCGTTTTAAATGGACCGCTTCCCCGGGATACGGCTGGTCCGGCATTGTAGTTGCATTAATGGCAAGAAATAACCCTCTTATGGTTCCCCTGGCCGCACTTTTCATGGGCTACTTAAATGTAGGGGCAAATATAATGGCGAGAAACAGCGATGTGAGCAGTGAGGTGGTCAAGATCATACAGGGCGTCATGATCTTAATGATTGCAGCAGAGGCTTTGCTTAAGAAATGGAAACAAAAAATGATTGTAGAGGCCGCAAAATCGGAGATGAAAGGAGATGTAATAAATGATTGATTATTCATTTATCGTAGACTTTCTTTTTATGTGGATACGGGTGGCGACGCCTATCCTGCTGGCTTCTTTAGGAGCCGTCATCTGTGAGCGGACAGGCGTGGTCAACTTAGGGCTGGATGGGATTATGCTGATCTCTGCGTTATTCGGCGTTCTCGGAAGTGCCTGGGGCGGAAATTTATTCTGGGGGATTGTGGCAGGAATCGGTTCTGCCGTGGTTGTCAGCGGAGTATTCGCCTATTTCCACCTGGTATTAAAGGCCAATGCGGTTTTGTGCGGTACTGCGGTCAATACCATTGCAGGCGGTCTCACTGTTTTTGTGCTTCAATTGGCAGCAGGAGAGAAAGGGTCCAGCTCTTCCTTAAGAAGCTTCAGCTTTCCAAATGTGGAGCTTCCTGTCATCCGCCATATTCCCGTGCTGGGAGATATTGTATCAGGACATAACGCTATTACATATTTTGCATTTCTTATGGTAATTGTAATTTCCGTTTTTTTATACCGGACGCCCATGGGACTTCGGATGAGAGCCGTGGGAGAGAATCCCAATGCCGCTTCCAGCGTGGGGCAGAATGTGATTAAAATACGGTTTTTGGCAATTTTACTGTGCGGCGTATTGGTGGGGCTTGGAGGCATGTATTTATCCATGGGATATCTTTCCATGTTTACCAGGGATATGGTCGCGGGCCGAGGCTTTATTGCCCTTGCAGCCTGTGCCATGGGGCAGGCCACACCTGTGGGAGCCTTAATCTCCTCCATGGCGTTTTCCTTTTTTGACGGCTTATCCAATATTCTGCAATTGCTGCAGATCCCCTCGGAATTCGTTCAAATGCTTCCTTATGGGGCAACGATCTTAGGCCTGACCATTTATTCTATCCAGAAAACAAGGCTGAAAAATAATAAAGTTAAGGAGATTTTATGAGATGGCATTAAATAAAGATGAGAAAACAATAGGAAGAAAGCAGTATCACATTCATTTGCAGCCGGGAGATATCGGAGAATATGTGCTTTTGCCCGGAGACCCGGCCCGCTCTGACCGTGTGGCAAAGTATTTGGACGATGCCAGGTTTGTTGCCGAAAACAGGGAACACCGCACCTTTACCGGTTATTATAAGGGAGTAAAAATATCCGTCACTTCCACAGGCATGGGCTGTCCCTCTGCGGCGATTGCGGCGGAAGAGTTAATTAATATCGGAGCAAAATGCCTGATCCGCATCGGCAGCAGTGCAGCCCTCCAGGAAGGGATCAATATTGGAGATTTAATGATTTCCACCGCTTCCATGAAGAATGAGGGGACCTCCAGATTCTATGTTCCCGACTGCTTTCCGGCAGTACCTGACTTTGATCTGACCCGTGTATTAATTGACACGGCTAAAGCCATGAGGGATGAAATATCCGGCAGGGTTTATTATGGAATTAACGCTTCTGACGATGCGTTTTACGGTGAAACAGAGGAATGGATTGAAAAGCTGTCCAAGCTGGGCTGCTTAAATGTTGAGATGGAAAGCTCCGCCCTATATACCGTATGCCACCGAAGAAAGGTCAAAGGGGCTATGATCAGTGCGGTATCCGGTAATATTGTAACAGGAAATGTCATTTATGAAACGGAAAATACAGGACTTGCCCAAGGCTGGGATGATGAAATCCGGGTTGTTTTAGAGGCGGTTTATAGGTTTGAGGAAGAAAGAAATGATCGGAATACAGGAGGACCCGCGGTGTGAAAGAGAAAAAAATGCTGCATTTAAATATCAGTGAAAGTCAGATCGGGAAATACGTTTTTTTGCCGGGAAGTGTGGAACGGGCGGAAAAAATCGCCGGGTACTTTGAAAATCCTGTGAAAGCAGCACATCACCGTGAGTTTCTCACCTATACGGGAACTCTTTCAGGCGTGCCTGTGACGGTTACAAGCACAGGCATCGGCGGGCCCTCCGCGGCAATCGCCGTAGAAGAATTGTTTGAATGCGGCGCCCATACCATGATGCGCATAGGTTCCTGTGCTTCTACATCACCTAAGGTAAAGCGGGGAGATGTTGTCATCCCCAACGGGGCGGTCAGGATGGAGGGCACGGGAGCTCACTATCTTCCTCTGGAGTTTCCGGCAGTACCGGATTTTTCCATGGTAAAGGAGCTGGAAACAGCAGCAAAGAAGCTGGAGATTCCTTATAATATCGGTGTGACGATTACAAAGGATTCCTATTATACGGAGGCGGCCCCGGAAACGAAGCCGGTTTATTGGGATTTGAAGAGCAAATGGGATTCTTATGAAAAAGGCGGAGCCACCAATACCAGCATGGAATGTGCAGCCCTGTTTTTAGTTGCAGCCTCCCTGGGAATACGGGTGTCCTCGGTCATGATCAGCGCCACCAATTATAAGGAATACTCAAATGATGAAAAGGATTATCCTCACCAATGGGAGGACAGAGCTATCCGTGTAGGGATTGAAGCGATGACAGAGATAATTAAAAAGGATTTAAGGGTATAAATTATGAAAAATTCTATATTGGTTAAAAATATCCGTTACCTGGTCACCTGTGACGGACAGGACAAGGTATTGGAGCATGTAAATATGTATGCAGAGGACGGAGTCATTGTCGATATCAGCCAAAAGGAATGGGAAGCGGATACAGTGATTGACGGCTCTCATATGGCGGTGTATCCGGGGCTTGTGAACACCCATCATCATTTATACCAGATATTCACAAGAAATCTTGCCAGAGTACAGTCCATGGAGCTTTTCCCATGGCTGGTTACACTTTATGAGCTGTGGAAAAATATTGATGAAGAAGTGATTTATTCCACATCCATGGTGGGGATGGGAGAGCTGATGAAAAACGGCTGCACAACCTGCTTTGACCATCATTATGTATTCCCGGAGGGAAAAAATGAGCTGATAGAAGCCCAGTTTAAAGCAGCGGAGGACCTTGGAATCCGCATGTATGTATCCAGAGGAAGCATGTCCTTAAGCAAAAAGGACGGAGGGCTGCCTCCTGATTCAGTGGTACAGATAACGGATGAGATTTTAAAGGATTCCAGAAGACTGGTGGAGAAATTTCATAATCCAAAGCCCTTTTCCATGAAGCAGGTGGCGCTGGCGCCCTGTTCTCCCTTTAGCGTAACGCCCGACTTGATGAAAGAATCCGCAAAGCTTGCCAGAAGCCTTGGAGTGCGCCTTCACACCCATCTGGCAGAAACAAGGGATGAAGAAAGGTTTACCCTGGAAGCCCATGGAATGAGACCTCTGGCCTATATGGAAAGTCTGGGCTGGATCGGCAGCGATGTCTGGTTTGCCCACGGGATTCATTTTAATGATGAGGAATTGAAGCTGCTGGCAGAGACGAAAACAGGGATTGCTCATTGTCCAATTTCCAATATGAAATTATCCTCAGGTGTTGCAAGGCTCCCTGAAATGCTGGCGCAGGGCATTCCGGTAGGTCTTGCCGTGGATGGAAGTGCAAGCAATGACGGCTCCAATCTGCTGGAGGAAATAAGGGTGGCCTATCTGCTGCACAGGCTCCAGTATGGACATCGTGCCCCTGCTGGCTATGACATACTTAAGCTGGCTACAGCGGGAGGGGCAAAAATATTGGGAAGAGAAGACATAGGATCTCTGGAAAACGGGAAAGCCGCCGACTTCTTTATGGTGGATACAAACCGCTTTGAACTGGTAGGAGCCATGTCAGATCCCAAATCCGTGCTGGCGACTGTCGGATTAAAAGGCGCTGTTGATTATACGGTAATTTGTGGTAAAATAGCAGTAAAACAGGGATGCCTGGTGACTGTCGATGAAGAGAAGACACAGCATGAAGCGGATTGCTGCTTCCGGAAATTTATGAGGAAACAATCGCTTTAAGGACGGAATGAAAGGAAACTATAATGAAACATATTTTAATTGACTGCGATACAGGGATTGATGATTCCATTGCCATATTGTATGCCTTAAAAAGCGGGCTTATCCATGTGGAAGGATGTACGACCGTATATGGTAATACTTCTTCCCGCCAGGCGGCGGAAAATACCCTGCGGTTAATCAAACTGTCCGGCTGCGGCTACCATGTTCCGGTAGCTCTGGGAGCCAATGAAAACCTGGACGGAGAATACGGCCCGATTCCTTCCCATATCCATGGGGATAATGGAATCGGCAATGTAAAGCTTCCTGAACCAGAACAGGAGCTGTCAGCGGAAAGCGCCGTGGATTTTATTATCCGAAAAGCAGATGAGCTGGAAGGAAATTTAACCATTGTGGCTTTAGGGCGTCTGACGAATCTTGCATTGGCATTGGAAAAGGATAAAAGGCTTCCTTATAAAATAAAGAACCTGGTAATCATGGGCGGCTGTATGGAGGCCGCCGGCAATGTGTCGCCTTATGCCGAAGCCAATATTTTTGGAGATGCCAGAGCCGCAGATACGGTATTTCGGGCGGGCTTTCACATGACAGTGGTGGGGCTTGATGTTACAATGAAAACTTATATTACAGGCCGGGATATTGGGGCATTGGAAGAATACTGCAAAGAAGAAAATAAAGAGATCGTTGCCTACATAAAAGAAGCCCTTTCTTTTTATTTTAAATTTAACCATGATACCGGAGGCTGCATGGACAGCTGTGTCGTGCATGATCCTCTGGCAATGCTGATCGCAGAAAACCCCTCCATTGGAGAATTCCGTATGCTGCGTCTGGGCGTGGAATATAAGACAGAAGAATTCAGAGGCATGATACGGTCCGATGAACGCTTCATCACGGAATTTGACCATGATGAAATTCTTTATTGCACGAAAGTGAATTCAGAGCTGGCGGTAAGAAAGCTTTTGTCTGTTTTTTAAGGGAGTAAAGCAGTAAATCCTGTTATGGGTTTACTGCTTTTTTGCTGCTCCGGTTTAAGTCTCTTCCTAATAAAAAAAATCATAATAGGTGTTGACAACTAATATTATATGGCATATAATATATACTATACAGGATATAATATAGAGAAAAAAACAATATTATAGAAATGTACAGCATTAAGAGAAAGGCAGGTGGCAGGTCGTGAATGCAAAACGCTTGTACCGGTCCGCAAAGAACAAAGTCCTTTGCGGCGTATGCGGAGGAATCGGAGAATATTTACAGGTCGATCCCGTTATTATAAGACTGATATGGGTTCTTCTGGTGTTCCTTGGACCATGGCGCAATTTGTTCCATTGGTTTATGGGATTTTCCATGGTGGGAGGCAGCCTGGTTCTCTATATCCTTGCGGCAATCATCATTCCCCAGGCTCCGAAAGACGAGAGAGAATGACGGGCTTTTCAGCAATCAGAAATAGGAGGGACATATGGTTTTTAACACAGGAGCAGCATTATTGGACGCCATTGTCCTGGCGATAGTGTCAAGGGATCAGGAAGGGACTTATGGGTATAAGATCACTCAGGATGTGAGAAATGTCATTGAAATTTCAGAATCGACCCTCTATCCGGTGCTTCGCAGGCTGCAGAAAGAAGAGTGCCTGGAAGTCTATGATCTGGCGTTTGACGGAAGAAACCGAAGGTATTATAAAATCACAGAAAAAGGGCGGGTTCAATTGAATCTCTATAAAGGCGAGTGGGAAAGCTACTCCCAAAAGATATCCCGGATTTTTGAGGAGGCACATGTATGAGCAGGGATGAGTTTATGAGAGAGCTGGAATATCTTCTGCAGGATATTCCGGAGAAAGAAAAGGCGGATGCCATCGAATATTACAGGGATTATCTGGAGGAAGCAGGACCCGAACATGAGGAAGAGGTTATCCGCGAATTTGGAAGTCCTGAACGGATCGCTGCCATCATCCGCTCGGATATTTCCGGCGATTTAAAGGATGGGGGAGAGTTTACGGACAACGGCTACCAGGATGAGCGGTTTAAGGATCCAAATTATCAGATGGCAAAGCGGTTTGACTTTCCCGAAGTTTCCGATTACAAGGAAAATTCCGGTTATAAGGAAAAACACGAAAGGAAGGGCGGGTTTTCCCGTTCCAGCCGAAGAAGAAACATTATTTTATGGATTATTTTAATTATTGTGGCCTCCCCCTTGCTTTCCGGAATCGGAGGAGTCCTGGCAGGGCTGGTCAGCGTTCTGTTTGGCCTGCTTGTGACCGCGGTGGTTGGAGTTGGAGCCATAACCGTTGTCCTCCTTGCGGCAGGAGTCGCCATGGTCCCGGCTGGGTTCGTTTCCATGGCTATCCACCCTATAAGCGGGATATTGCTTTTGGGTCTGGGGATACTGTTTTTAGGACTTGGCCTCCTGGCTCTGGCAGCCAGCGGAGCTTTTTACGGGAAATTTCTTCCATTTCTCTTTAGAAGCTGCATGAATGCCGTCAGCAGTTTGTTTCATAGAAGGAGGTACCGGTCATGAGAAAGTTTATAAAAATATGCCTGGTCGCCGGAACCATCTGTATTCTGTTGGGAGGAGCCGTGGCCGTGGCCGCTGCCGTTATGGGAGGCAGCTTAAAGGATGCCGTTCCTCCTGAAATATTTCAGTGGAAAGAAGAATTTTCGGAAGTCAGTTTAGACAGAGCCTGGGATGGTTTTGATAATTATTATGACCAGATAAACGCAGATGCAAGCGAAAGAGGGCAGGAAATTTTTTCCTCCGCAGAAGTAAAGCAAATGGACATAGAGGCGCGGGCGGGAAAGGTTTTTATTGGAGAGCAGCCATCTGTTGACCGGGTCCGGGTGTACTGCAACGGCAATGAATCCCAATTTGAGATTCAGGGAGACGGGGATGAGCTGGAGCTTAAAACCTATCCTGGAAATGGAGAGGAATCGGAACTGCTTTTTACCATCCTTGTGCCAAAGGGTTACCGTTTTGAAAACGTCAATTTGACCCTGTCCCATCCCAACCGCATAAAAGGCCGGGAGATTATATCTCCTGTCATCATGGTGAAGTCGCTTTCCTCTGATGAGATGAATCTGGAAACAAAGGCCGGCGCCATAAAGGTGGCTGACGGCCGCACAGAAGCGCTTTCTGTACTGTGCAGCGTAGGCGCCGTGGACTTTTCCGGAGCCACCACCGGGGATATTGATGCGGAATGCCGGGTGGGTGCCATAAAAATGGAGCTGGACGGGAGAAAAGAGGATTATAATTACGATACTGAGTGCAGCCTGGGAGCTGTGAGGATCGGGGACGAAAGCATAACCGCCTTAAAGGATGAGAAGTGGGTGGATAACGGAGCCGGAAAAGAGATGAATCTGGAATGCAAGACAGGCGCAATCGAAGTGGACTTTATGAATGATTTATAATACACTTACTGGATTTATAAGTAAAAGGACAGAGAGGAGAAAGACAAATGGATAATCAAAAAAAACTATACCGTTCTGATACGGATAAGATGCTTTGCGGAGTGTGCGGGGGAATTGCAGAATATTTTGATGTGGATACCACCCTCATCCGCCTGTTATGGGCGATTCTGATCTGTACAGGTCCGGGGATCGTGGCGTATATTATTGCGGCGGTTATCATTCCCAGACGGCAGGAGAGGTAAGAGCAGGATATTAAGGGCGGGGCTTAAAGAATGGAAGTTCTTTAGGCCCTGCCCTTTCTATGTAAAATACCGGAATGAATTTACGTTTAATTCTTGCGGCAGGGGGTATACTCTCTTTAGATTTGTGAAAGGAGATGCTGAAATATGTCAAAAGGAAAGAAAAATGACCCCTTTGATCCCCGCAATATGAAGCCGGAGGAAGTACTTAAATTTGAGATCGCCACAGAACTGGGTCTTAGCGACAAGGTGATAAACGGAGGCTGGAGGAGCCTGACTGCAAAGGAAAGCGGGCGAATCGGAGGGCTCATTACAAAGAGAAAAAGAGAGATGAAAAAAGAGGCTATGGAGAAAGAAGAGGAAGTCTAAGCAACAGGAGAACAGAAATTTCCTTGCACCCCGGGCCATAATCTTTTATAATGTACATGGAAGATGTATGCCGGCAGCAGAGGGCAGGAAAGATGTACAAGATGGAAAAAACCCAATTGAGAAACGGATTCACAACGGGAACCTGTGCCGCTGTTGCCGCCAAGGCAGCAGCAGCCATGCTCTTGATCGGAAATGAATTACAACATATGGAGCTTATGACGCCAAAAGGAAGGTCAGCCGATCTTCCCCTTTTTCATATTGTCCTGGGGGAGGACATGGCTTCCTGTGCGGTTAAAAAAGACGCCGGAGATGACCCGGATGTGACGGATCAGGCTCTGGTTTTTGCCTCTGTGGAATATTTCCGAGGGAAAGAGGACAAAGAGGCGGAAAACTGCTACTGCTGGAAGAATGAGGATGAGGACGGGGAGGCTCCGCTGTTTTTAACTGCCGGAGAAGGGATCGGCTGGGTGACCAGGCCGGGAGTTTCCTGTCCGGTAGGGATGCCCGCCATTAATCCGGTCCCCCGCACCATGATCTTTCAGGGGGTGGAAGAAATCAGAAAAAAAGCCGGTTTTGACGGCTCTCTGAAAATATGTATCTGGATGCCGGAAGGGAAAAAGCTGGCGGAAAAGACCTTTAATCCAAGGCTGGGGATTGTAGGCGGGCTTTCGGTTCTGGGCACCACGGGGATTGTAAACCCCATGAGCGAGGAAGCGCTTACAGCCACCATAAGGCTGGAGCTGCATATGAAAGCGGTGGCAGGCTCCAGGCAGGTGATCCTGACGCCGGGAAATTACGGGGAAGCATTTATAAAGGAAACTCTGGGCCTTTCCATGGATCAGGGAGTTACCTGCAGCAATTTCATCGGAGAAGCCCTTGGCATGGCAAAGGAAGAGGGCTTCTGCCGGGTCCTGCTCATAGGGCATCTGGGGAAGCTCATAAAGGTTGCGGGCGGAGTGCCCAACACCCATTCCAAATATGGGGACCGCCGCATGGAAATCCTGTGGGACTGCACAGCTTCTCTGGCTGAGAGCAGGAATTGTGAAAAAAGCCTGATTCTAAATGCCAATACCACAGAGGAAGCCGTGGGAATACTGAAAGAATGGGGGCTTCTGGACCGGGTTATGAAAGAGGCCTTAAGCAGAATGCAGAAATATGCTTCTCTCTGGGCAGGCGGCATAAATGTGGAGGTGGTAACATTTTCCACGATGCACGGTATACTTGGAGTCAGTCCGGGGGCAGAAGCGTTTATTGGGCTTTTTGCCGGAAACGCCGGAAACGGGGAAAATACAGGAGGATAAGACATGGCTGGGATCATGTATGGTATAGGGGTAGGACCGGGGGACCCGGAGTTGATGACCTTAAAGGCGGTAAAGAGGATTAAAAGCTGCAAGGTCATTGCCATTCCCCATAAGGATAAAGAATTGTGCACCGCCTATCAGATCGCAAGGCAGGCGGTACCGGAAATCGAGGAAAAAGAGACGCTCTATCTCCCCATGCCCATGACAAAGGATAAGGAGCGGCTGGAGGAAAGCCACCGTCTGGCGGCCCAGGCTGTCATGGAGCATCTGGACCGGGGAGAGGATGTGGGCTTTATAACCCTGGGAGATGTGAGCATTTATTCCACCTGCAGCTATCTTCTGGACAGGCTTTGGGCCCAGGGCTATGAAACCCGCCTGGAAAGCGGAATTCCTTCCTTTTGTGCAGTCGCCGCCAGGCTGGGGATTCCTCTGGTAACGGGAGCGGAGGAGCTTCACATTATACCGGCCTCCTATCAGATCAAAGAGGCCTTAAGGCTTCCAGGTGTTAAGGTGCTCATGAAAGCGGGCAGGCAGATGGAAGCGGTAAAGGAAGAGATCAGAAGCTGCAGGGCCAGTGCCGTCATGGTTGAAAACTGCGGGATGCCGGGAGAGAAAATCTATCATACTCTGGAGGAAATCCCGGAGGACGCAGGATATTATTCATTGTTGATTGTGAGGTAAATATGGTACATATAGTAGGTGCAGGTCCGGGAGCACCGGACTTAATTACAGTGCGGGGAAAAGAACTGCTTGAACAGGCAGATGTTATCATATATGCAGGATCTCTGGTAAATCCGGCTCTGTTGGAAGTACGAAAGGAAGAGTGCCGGGTCTATGACAGCGCGACAATGACCCTGGAAGAGGTCATTGCCGTAATGGAGACGGCAGAACGGTCAGGGAAAATGACGGTGCGGCTCCATACCGGGGATCCCTGTATTTATGGAGCCATAAGAGAGCAGATGGATGAGCTGGATGCCCGGGGAATTTCCTATGAAGTATGCCCGGGTGTCAGCTCCTTTTGCGGTGCGGCATCAGCCCTGAAGCTGGAATACACCCTTCCCCAGATATCCCAGAGCGTTATCATCACCCGGATGGCCGGCAGAACTCCTGTGCCGGAACGGGAATCCATCGCTTCCTTTGCGGCTCACGGCGCAACCATGGTGATTTTTTTGAGCACTGGAATGCTTCAGGGCCTTTCGGAAGAGCTGATAAAAGGAGGCTATAGTCCGGATACACCTGCGGCCATTGTATACAAGGCTACCTGGGATGATGAGAAAACTGTGGTCTGTACAGTGGAAAGCCTTCAGGAAAGCGCCAGCCGGGAAAATATCAGGAAAACGGCCCTGATCCTTGTTGGGGATGCCATATCTCAAAGCTCTTATGAGCGTTCCAGGCTTTATGATCCTGTTTTCACCACAGAGTTCCGGAAGGGAACCGGGGAGGAATGATGAAGCTTTCCATTGTTTGCTTTACGGAATCAGGGGCCCGGCTCTGTGAAAAGCTGATGAAAGGTTTTTTAGAGGCAGGAGACCAGTGCCAGGGCTATGGGCCGGAAAATAAGAGCCTGATCCCTCTTTCCTCATCCTTAAAGGAGTGGACGAAGGAACAGTTTTCAGAAAAGGACGGAATTGTCTTTATCGGCGCTGCCGGAATTGCTGTGAGGGCCATTGCACCCTTTCTCGAGGGAAAGGAAAAGGACCCGGCGGTGGTGGTCTTAGATGACCTTGGCCGTTTTTCCATTTCCCTTTTGTCAGGCCATCTGGGCGGGGCTAATGAGCTGGCAGAGAGAGCCGCAGAAATTACGGGAGGACAGGCAGTGATCACCACTGCCACCGACAATCACGGCGGTTTTGCGGTGGACTTGTTTGCAAAAAAGCATGGTCTTGTCATCACGGAGATAAAAAAAATAAAGGCGGTTTCTTCCGCAGTCCTTAGGGGAGAAGAGGTTGGATTTCACAGCGATTTTCCTGTGAAAGGAGAACTTCCCAAAGAGCTCGTTATGGAGAAAGATTGCCGGATGAATTTCTGGATCACTGTCAGGAATGAGCCGGAAAAGGAGAAAGACGCGGTATTAAGGGATACTTTAAGAGATGCATTAAGGCTGGTTCCAAGGATTCTGGTTGTGGGAATCGGATGCAGAAAGGGAATTTCTGTACAAGCCATTGAAACGGCTGTGGACCAGACCTTTCTTAACTGGAATTTATCCCTGAAGGGCCTTATGGCCTGTGCCAGCATTGATATAAAGAAAGAGGAAGCGGGAATCTGTGAATACGCGGACGGAAAAGGAATCCCGTTTTATACCTTTTCCTCCCAGGCCCTTTCCCAGGTGGAGGGGGAGTTTTCCGCGTCTTCCTTTGTCAGGCAGGTGACCGGGGTTGACAATGTTTGCGAGCGGGCAGCTCTTGCCTGCGTGAAAGAAATGGGAGGCGGAAAGCTTCTGGTGAAGAAGCAGGTATTAAACGGAGTGACCATAGCTGTGGCTGTCCGGGATTGGATGATAAAATTATGATAAATACAGGAAAACTATACGTGGTAGGAATCGGCCCGGGCTCCTACGAGGATATGACCATAAGGGCGGTAAAAGCGCTGGAAGAGAGCCAGATCATCGTGGGCTACACGGTGTATGTGGACCTTGTACGGGAGCATTTTCCCAATAAGGAAATGATGACCACCCCCATGCGCCAGGAGCAGGAAAGGTGCCGTATAGCCATTGATGAAGCCCGGAAAGGAAAAACTGTTGCCATGGTATGCAGCGGAGATTCGGGGGTTTACGGGATGAGCGGTCTTATTTTGGAAATGGCCCGTCCTTATGAGGAACTGGAAATTGAGATCATACCGGGTGTGACTGCTGCTTTAAGCGGCGGGGCAATTCTGGGCGCTCCCCTTGGACACGATTTTGCGGTGATCAGCCTGAGCGATCTCCTCACCCCCATGGAGCTGATTGAAGAAAGGCTCAGGGCCGGCGCCAGGGCCGATATGATCCTCTGCCTTTACAATCCTTCCAGCAAAAAGCGGGCGGATTATCTGAAGCATGCCTGTGAAATTGTTCTGGAATGCAGAAGCCCGGAAACGGTCTGCGGCTTTGTAAGGAATATCGGCAGAGCGGAAGAGGAGATGGCAGTTATGACCTTAAAAGAATTAAGGGACGCCCAGGTGGACATGTTCACCACTGTCTATATCGGAAGCTCCATGACAAAGAATATAAACGGCAGAATGGTGACGCCGAGAGGATATAAGAATGTGTAGGGTTCTGATTTTCGGAGGTACTACGGAGGGACGTCTCCTGGCGGAGTACTGTCATGAAAAAGAGATAGGCGCCTGGATCAGTGTTGCCACCGGATACGGGAAAATGGTTCTGCCGGAAAGCAGATATTTACACATCCATGAATCTCCCATGGATGCAGGAGAAATGGAAGCGTTTATCAGGCAGCAGGGCATCACCCTGGTGCTGGATGCCACCCACCCCTATGCGGCTGTGGTAAGCCAGAATATACGCAGAGCCTGTGAGCAGGCCGGAATAAAATCCATAAGGGTGATCCGGGAGTCCTCTTCCGGCTGGGACGGTTTGCGGGAATCTGACGGCGCAGCGGCGTCAGAAAGCAAAGCGGAAGAAAGCATTCTATGGGCAGGTTCTGTGGAGGAGGCAGTGAATTCCTTAAATAAGAGGCCCGGCAATATTCTGGCGACCACAGGGAGCAAGGAGCTCTCTTCCTATACTGTCCTGGATTCCTTTGAGGACCGGGTATTTGCCCGGGTGCTGCCCTCTGTACCGGTTATTTCCGCCTGCGAGCAGCTGGGAATTAAAGGAAAGCATCTGATTGCCATGCAGGGCCCCTTTTCCGTTGAAATGAACCGGGCCATGATAAGGCAATACGATATTCAGTATCTGGTGACAAAAGAGGCAGGAAACGCCGGAGGCTTTCCGGAAAAAATAAGGGCTGCGGCGGAATGCGGCATTACGGCAGTTGTAATTGGACGCCCGGTAGAAGAGGTGGGAATTTCTTTGGAAAAAGCGAAAGAAGTTCTGCTGGAATGTAAACTTTCTTTGCAAAACTCTCCATCAGAGAAACGAAAGATTTCCCTGATCGGAACCGGAATGGGCGGCCCGGACCAGATGACCGGAAAGGCATGGAAAGAACTGCAGGCGTGCGACGTTGTCTTTGGCGCGGAGCGGATGCTTTCCGGCCTTTCAGAGGCCATGCCAAAAGCCGCAAAAGTTCCTTTTTATTTAAGCAGGGATATTCTGCCCTGGCTGAAAGAGCATAAGGAATACCGCCGGATCGCAGTCTTATATTCCGGAGACACAGGCTTTTACAGCGGAGCCAGGAAGATGGCGGAAGCCCTGGATCAGGAGCCATATGGCCAGGAGTATGATACGGAAATCTTCCCCGGCATATCTTCGGTTTCCTATCTCTGTTCCAGGCTGAAAACTGGCTGGGAGGATGTCCGTCCTGTAAGCCTTCACGGGCGGGAAAACGATATTATAAAAGAAGTGTCGGAAAATCCCAGAGTCTTTTCTCTCCTTGATGGCGTCAATACGGTGAACCGCCTCTGCGGTCTTCTGAAAGCCGGAGGATTTGCAAAGGCCAGGCTTTCCGTGGGGGAGAGACTTTCCTATCCGGATGAGCGGATCACCGTTGGAACACCGGAAGATTTGGAGCAGCGGGAATTTGATATTCTGTCAGCGGTGCTGATTGAGAGGTAATTTATGAGAGATGAACTGTTTATCCGGGGAGATGTGCCCATGACCAAAAGCGAGGTCCGGGCAGTTTCCTTATCAAAGCTGGAGCTGAACCCTGATTCTGTCCTTTATGATGTGGGAGCGGGGACAGGCTCCGTGTCCATAGAAGCGTCCCGCATCCTCAGCTCAGGCCGGGTTTATGCCATAGAAAAAAAAGCAGAGGCCCTAAGCCTTATAGAGGCAAATAAAGAAAAGTTCTGCGCCCATTGCGTAGAGATTGTGGAAGGAGCGGCGCCGGAGGCCTTGGAGGCTCTGGAAGCCCCTACCCATGTGTTTATCGGAGGAACCTCAGGTTCTATGGAAGAGATACTGAATCTGGTTTTACAGAAAAATTCCAAAGTGAGGGTCGTCATAAATGTAATCGCCCTGGAATCTCTGACAGACGTCTTATCCTGGCTTAAAAACCATTCCGTTCCCGGGGAAATCGTACAGGTGCAGATTGCGAGGGGCAGAAAACTGGGAGATTATCATCTGATGACAGGCCAGAATCCGGTGTATGTGGTATCTTTCGGAGGGGAAGGGGGGCGGATTTCTTGAACTGTGAGTATCCAAGGCTGATGCTGGCGGCACCCAAAAGCGGCAGCGGAAAGACCATGATGACCTGCGGGCTTTTAACGGCTTTTTTGAACAGGGAAATATCCTGCCGGTCCTTTAAATGTGGCCCCGATTATATTGATCCTATGTTTCATAAATACGTCCTGAACATAGACGGCGGAAATCTGGATACCTTTTTTCTGGAAAAGGAACGGGTAAGGGCGCAGTTTATGGCTCAGGCAAAGGGAGCCGGGCTTTCTGTCATAGAAGGGGTTATGGGATACTACGACGGAGTGGGAGGAGACAGCACCTTTTCCAGCTCCTACGAAGTAGCCTGTACGGTAGACGCTCCGGTCGTTTTGGTACTGGACTGCAAGGGAGCCAGTTTATCCCTGGCTGCCATGGCAAAGGGATTTCTGGAATACAGGGAGAACAGCCATATCCGGGGAGTTATTTTAAACAGGACGTCAGAGCTGATGGCGGAACGGTTAAAGCCAGCCATGGAAGAACTGGGGCTAAAGGTTTACGGATACTTACCGGATTGTGAGGAAGGGCGTCTGGACAGCAGGCACTTAGGCCTGGTGCTCCCAGGGGAGCAAAAGGACTTAAAGGAGCAGCTTGATAAGCTGGCGGGAAAGCTGGAGGAAACCATTGACATGGACGGTCTGCTCCGGCTGGCCCAAAGCGCCGGCCCCCTGCCGGAATCTGAAGAAAATACGGCCATACCGCCGCGGTTTGGGGAAAGTGCTGCGCTGTCGCCGGAATCCCTAGAAGAATCTGCTTTTCTGTCAAATTTCGGAAAAGATGCAGCCGCGCCCCTTTATCATAGCGCGGTTGAAAAAGAAGTACTTATAGGCCTGGCACAGGATGAAGCGTTCTGCTTTTATTACCAGGAGAATTTAAGGCTGCTTGAAGAGATGGGAGCAAAGCTGATTCCTTTCAGCCCCATCCATGACAAGAAGCTGCCCGAAGGTATTCAGGGAATTTTGTTCGGAGGCGGATATCCTGAGCTTTACCCTGAGGAATTGTCACAGAATAAATCCATGATGCAGAACATACGGGAAGCTTCCGAACGTTTCCTGCCAATACTGGCCGAATGCGGCGGCTTCATGTATCTTCATGAAGAGCTTGAGACCAGGGATAATAAAATTTATCCCATGGCAGGCATTATACCGGGAAAGGCATTTCCAACGTCACGCCTTTTAAGGTTTGGATACATCGAGGCGTTTCCCCTAGAGGACGGTCTGTTTTTAAAAAAGGGCGAATCCATACGGGGCCATGAATTTCACTATTGGGACAGCACCAACAACGGCAGCCGGATGGAAGCCAGAAAGCCTGGGGGAAACAGAAGCTGGAACTGCGTGCACGCCCAGGGGAATTTACTGGCAGGCTTTCCTCACTTCTATTATCCGTCAAATCCGGTTTTTGCAAAGCGGTTTTTAGAAGCCTGCAGGAATTTGTAAATACTTCGGAAGAAAAAACTTGATTATGGAGGACATAAAAATGAATGACTTGAAAATCAGACAGGGAAGAACTCAGGACATCGATGAGATATCAGCCTTATATGATACGGTGACGGAATATTTGGAGAGCCATACCAACTATCCGGGCTGGAAAAAAGGCATCTATCCGGCCCGGATCCATGGAGAACAGGGGATAAAGGAAGGAACGCTTTATGCGGCCTGGCTGGATGGAAAGCTCGCAGGCTCCATAATCCTCAATCAGGATCAGGAAAACGGCTATGATTCCGTAACCTGGAAGACGGAGGCAAAACCTGATGAGGTGACGGTGGTCCATACGCTGCTGGTCCATCCTGATTATTTAAAAGCCGGCGTCGGAAAGGCCCTTCTGGAGTTTGCGGAAAGAAAGGCTGGAGAAGAGGGGAAAAAGACGATCCGCCTTGATGTCTATGAAAATAACGGTCCGGCCATCGGGCTTTATGAACGGGTGGGATATGAATACGCGGGAACTGCGGATTTAGGCTACAAAGACATAGGACTTAACGGATTTAAATTATATGAAAAACCTCTCAAAGGAAAGGAATGACTATGAACGAGGAACTTCATCCGTACTTATCATCCATCCGCCCTCTGGATGAAAGGGCCATGGAAATGGCGCGCAGCAGGTGGGCTCATGTAGCAAAGCCCCTTAACAGCCTGGGAGTCCTGGAAAGCGATATTATCAAAATCGCAGGAATAAGCGGCACCTCAAAGGTGGATATTAAAAAGAAAGCCCTGCTCATTCTGTGCGGTGATAACGGGATCGTAGAAGAGGGGGTTACCCAGACAGGGCAGGAGGTAACCGCCGTTGTAACTGAAAATATGACGGAAGGAAACAGCAGCGTCTGTATCATGGCGGACCTTGCAGGCGTGGATGTTTTTCCCGTAGACATGGGGGTCGGAAGGAATTTAAAATCAGGTTCCCGCCATCCCCTTGTCTTAAGGAAAATTGCTTACGGCACAAAAAATTTCCGGAAAGAGCCTGCCATGACAAGAGAAGAGGCCGTCCGTTCCATTGAAACCGGCATCCGGCTGGTAGGGGAGATGGCGGATAAAGGGTACCGCCTCATTGCCACCGGAGAAATGGGAATAGGAAATACGACCACCAGCAGCGCCGTCTGCTCCATACTTCTTTCCAAGGCTCCGGAGGAACTGACCGGGCGGGGAGCAGGTCTTAGTGAGGAAGGCTTGAAAAGAAAGCTTGATGTTGTAAAAGAGGCCGTGGACCGATACGCGCCGGTGTGCCGGGATGTGGCGGATGTTCTGGCAAATGTGGGAGGATTTGACCTTGCAGGACTGACGGGCGTATTTTTAGGAGGAGCCATTTACCGGATTCCGGTGCTGGTGGACGGATTCATTTCTGCGGCAGCCGCCTTATGTGCAGAAAGGATTCATCCGGGATGCCGGGATTATATGCTGGCTTCCCATGTGTCCGCAGAGCCTGCCGGGCGGTATCTTCTTGATGAACTGGGACTTTTCCCCCTCATACAGGCCGGCATGTGCCTGGGAGAGGGAACAGGGGCGGTGGCAGCGGTTCCTCTTCTTGATATGGCAGCCGGCGTTTACACTAAAATGAGTTCCTTTGAAGAAATACATATCGAAGAGTATAAGCCAATGGGAGGCGCCTGATGGTTACGCTGGTTATGGGAGGAAGCGGAAGCGGTAAGTCGGAATATGCGGAAAGCCTGATCCTGAACCTGGGAGAAAGGCGGAGAATCTACATTGCCACTATGAAGCCCTGGGATGAGGAATGTGAAAACAGGATTGAACGTCACAGGAAAATGAGGGCAGAAAAGCAGTTTGAAACCGTGGAATGCTACAGGAATTTAAAGGGGCTGGACCTGGGAAACCGGGGAGAGCCGGGGGCAGCGCTGCTGGAATGTATGTCAAATCTGGTGTCAAATGAGCTGTTCGGAACCGGAGAAGCGGATGAGGCCCCCCCTCTTACGGAAGAACAGGCGGTAAATGAGATAGTAAAAGGCATCTGCCACATAAAGGAGCAGGTAAGGGATATTGTCATTGTGACAAACGAAGTTTTCTCTGACGGGGACAGCTACAGCGAGGAAACCAATGGTTACCGAAAGATTCTCGGGGAGATCAACAGGCAGGCTGCAGCTATGGCGGATTCTGTTGTGGAGGTTGTAGCGGGGATACCGGTCATAGTATTTGAAGCTGCCGAAAAATAGTTTCGAAGCAGTAATATGAAACTGCTGAAAATTCAGATTGAAAATATTTCTTTTTTTAAATCTTTGCACATGCCTACTGCCTTTAATGGACCGAGTAACGACATTCTGGCAAGCATCAGCGCCATTTCATCGGGGGATTCTTTCATTCCTTTTTCAAGCCAATGCTGAATTACCCCTAAGTCTGCTGACAGTATATATGGTATAAAATATTCTTCTGAAATTACAGCCCGGTCTGCGTTAAAACTTTTAGATTTTTGTTTCTCAAACAAGTTGGTTTCAATAAACTTTTTTGTTTTCCGCTCAAAGGTAGGGTCCCCTTTGGAACCTAAAATATCCTGTATGGAAAGCTCAGAGTGATGCGCCGGCAGTGTCAATTAGTCAAGTCAATAAGCAAACTGTTATTAAGGGCGGATTATATAGAAATATATAGTCTGCTCTTTTTTGCAGCAAATGATAAGAGACTATAATTTCACCTGCGAAAAGAATTAAAAATGAATATTGTGGACGCAGTTAATGCGAGGCAATTGTTAAAGAATTGTATTTACAGCGGTTAAGGCATTATTAGGAATCTGATAAAGTAAAAAAAATCACCTTTTCAGCAAAATATTTAAATTCAGTAATCCATCCGCTTAGGATATACTTTAAGAAAATTACCGGTATGAAAGGATGGAAAATTGGGATGAAATATGAATTTAAAGGAGATCAGGGCGATTTTTATATGGAAAATCCGGAACTGACCAGCTATTTGTATTTTCCGCTGGCAAACGAGGCCGGAGTAATGAGCTGCTTATCCCCTGATCTGGGAGGGGACAGCAAGATGGATCAGAATTCCTTTCTCATGCCTCCTGTCAGCAGCGAAAATCTGCATAATGACAAATCCTCCAGAAATATATGGTGCAGGATTGACGGCAGCCTATCCTGGTCCCTGACCGGCCGTTCCTCCTGGCAGCAGGCTCAGCTCTTTTCTGAAAACAAGGAACCAACGTCTGTGGAAGCAGGCTTCATGCGTCATAAAATCACAAGAACTTCAAAAGAGACAGGCATAAAAGGATCAATCAGCAGCGTTGTGCCGGCCACCGGAGAGCACGTGGAGCTGATGAAAATTCAGATTGAGAATATTTCTGACGAATATAAAAATCTCCAGGTAGTCGCAGCCATTCCCCTTTACGCCCGTTCCGCGGATAGCATCAGGGACCACCGCCATGTGACGGCTCTGCTCCATAGAATCAAGACAACCGGTTCCGGAGTCATTGTGACTCCCTCCATGACCTTTGATGAACGGGGCCATAAGCGGAATTACCGTTCCTACGGCGTATTTGGCGGAAATGAAGCCCAGCGCCCCGTAGGATATTATCCGGTTTTGGAGGATTATATAGGGGAAGGCGGTAATCTTGAAAATCCGAAGGCCTTATATGAAACTCCTTTAAAGCCTCAGGGAGCATGCTTTGAGACCGGCGGCTATGAGGCCCTGGGAGGACTTTGCTTTCAAGAATGCAGGGTAGGACCTAAGGAAAAGATAACCTATGTCATTGCCATGGGATATGGAAATACGGAAGAAGAGCTGGTACAGGGCTGCGAGTCCTTTCTCAGTGAACGCGCGTTTGACAGGTGCTGGGAGCAGACCGAAGAATATTGGAATTTCAAGGTCAATGTCATGCTTTCTACAGGCAATCCGGTTTTCGACCTCTGGATGCGGTGGGTGAGCTTTCAGCCCATGCTGCGGAGAATTTACGGCTGTTCCTTTCTTCCCCACCATGACTACGGAAAAGGGGGCCGGGGCTGGAGAGATTTGTGGCAGGACTGCCTGGCTTTGCTGATGATGAACCCGTCAGGAGTCCGTCAGATGTTAATTGATAATTTCGGCGGAGTGCGGATGGACGGGACCAATGCCACCATCATCGGAAGCGGACAGGGAGAGTTTATTGCGGACCGGAACAACATTACAAGGGTCTGGATGGACCATGGAGTATGGCCCTTTTTAACCACGGAACTATATATCCATCAGACCGGGGATATGGAAATTCTGCTGGAAAATAGCAGTTACTTTAAGGATATGCAGGTCTGCCGCGGGGAGGAAAAGGACTTTCAATGGAAACCGGAGGACGGAGAACGTCTGCGGGATGTTCAGAACCAGATTTATTCAGGAACAGTCCTGGAACATCTGCTGGTCCAGAATCTCACCTCTTTTTATGATGTGGGGGAGCACAACCATATCAGGATCAGGGGAGCAGACTGGAATGATGCCCTGGATTTGGCTTCCCGGCGGGGGGAGAGCGTGGCATTTACCTCCATGTACGGCTACAATTTAAAAGGCCTGGAAAGCTTCCTGGAAGAGCTGAAAGCCCGGGGAATAAAAGAATTTGAAGTCGCTGAGGAAGTAAGACATTTGCTGGTAAAGGACCCGGCTGTTTATGATGATATCAGAAAAAAGCAGGAAATTCTGTCCCAATATTGCAGAAGCTGCTCCCATCAAATTTCAGGAAAAAAGATAATCATAAAAGCAGAGGAATTGCAGGCCGATCTTCTTGCAAAATCCGCCTGGATATACAACCATATACGGGAAACGGAATGGATCACTTCAAAGGAAGGATATGGCTGGTATAACGGATACTACGATAATTCAGGAAACAGGGTGGAGGGAGAAAAAGAAGCGGGAGTGCGCATGATGCTCACCAGCCAGGTATTTTCTCTCATGTCAGGAACGGCATCGGACCAGCAGGTTCAGGAGATTGTAAAGGCCTCCGACGCGCACCTGTATAAAAAGGAAATCGGAGGATACCGGTTAAATACGGATTTCCATGAGGTGAAAATGGATTTGGGCAGAATGTTCGGCTTTGCTTACGGCCACAAGGAAAACGGAGCGGTTTTCTCTCATATGACCACCATGTTCGGAAACGCCCTGTACAGGCGGAATGCCTCCAGGGAGGCCTGTCATGCCCTTTTATCCCTCTTTGACCATTGCTGCGATTTCGAAAAGAGCAGGATATACCCGGGAATTCCCGAATATGTGGACGCCAGGGGAAGAGGAATGTACCACTATCTGACAGGAGCTGCCAGCTGGTATCTGGTTACGGTTGTCACTCAGATGTTTGGAATCAGGGGCCATTATGGAGACCTGGTTTTTAAGCCTCAGCTCTTAAAAGAACAGTTTGACAGTAACAATCAGGCCTCAGTATCTCTGGTGTTTGCAGGAAAGAACTTAAAGGTCATTTATAAAAACCCCGGGAACTCAGATCCGGATACCTATAGGATCACCGGTATTTCCATAAATGGGGTTCCCCATCAATGTCTGGAAGGCGACTGGAGGATTGGGAGAGAAGAGCTTTTGCAACTGCCGGATCAGGAACTTCACACCATAATTGTTGATTTGAATTAGGAGGACGGAATGGAAAAAGAATTCATTGAAATCACGAGGATTCAGCAGGAGGGCTATACCCCTCTTGTGGATTATCAGACATGGAGAGTGGCGGTTCTGCGGTATTGCGACGACGTGAGGGTGGAACGCCTGGTCTCCATGCAGAGGCATCTGGAAACCGATGAAGTGTTCGTATTGCTGGAAGGAAACTGCGTGCTGGTTTCAGGCGGAAACGGGGACCGGCCGGTAGAAGTGGAGTGCGTCAGAATGATAAAAAACCAGCTCTATAATGTGAAGAAAGGTGTCTGGCATACTCATGCCCTGGATGAGGAAGGAAGTGTTCTCATTATCGAAAACCAGAATACCTGTGATGAGAATTCCCCTACAGAGGCCCTGAGCGGCCAGCAGATCCAGGTGATCCGGGAACAGATTTCCTTCCGCGAAGCCAGGGACAGAGGCGTCCAGACGGGCTCAACTTCCTTTTGACATTCCCGGTTCCAATCGGTAGAATAAAGGTAATAAAATTGATTTAATGTGAACAGGAGGCTTTTATGGCGGGGTTAATGGCTGCATGGAACAATATGAGGATTAAGACAAAAATTTTGGTTACATATTTAACAATCTTATTATTATCCTTTGTAATCACCTTTTCGGTCATATCTGTCATTAACAGCTCCTATACGAAGAACGAGATTTTCAATGCAGGCACGCAGACGGTCAGCGCCCTGAAAGGAAATTTGTCCCTGATTTTTGACAATGTGACCCAGTTTTCAAACCTGATCTATTTTGATAAAAATGTTCAGGAGGCTTTAAGAAACGTAAATAATGCTTCCATTGACCCCTCCATCCAGAGAACCATCAAGCAGAGTCTGGTCAATATGATTCTGTCAGGGGAGTACATTTCCAGCGTCCTGATTATTGATTCCTACCATAACATATACAGCTCCTATAAAAAGACGCCCAAGGGCATTTACGCGGATAAGGCTCTGGAGTCTCAGTGGTACCGGCACCTTAGCGAGCACAGGGGAAACGGTTTTTTCATGAAAGGCAGCGAGGGGGTCATTGAATTTTACGGGGACACCCCATACATAACCTACATTAGGGAAATCCGGGATGAAAACACCTATAAGCCTCTGGCAATCCTTTTGGTTACGGTCAATGAAGAAACCATACGGAATTATTTTAACGGAGTCAGTAAGTCCCATGACAGTTACTTTTATATCCTGGGGGATAAGGACGAATACATTGTGGCTCCCCAAAATCCTGAGAAGCTTCCGGGCGAAAACCGGCTGGTAATCACCCAGGATATCGGCATAGAAAACTGGAAGCTGGCCGGATCATTTCAGATGGATAATATGACGGCCATGGCTCCCTATTACTCAACCGTTATTCTTCTGATTATGTGCATTAATGTGGCCTTTGTCTTTGTCTGCTCGGTCATGCTCACCCGTTTTATCTTCCATCCTCTGGTAAAGGTGGAAAGCCATATGATGCTGGTGGAAACAGGCCAGTTTGAGGAAATGGAGGTGGACCAGCAGAAAAATGAAATCAATAACTTAAAACGGGTGTTTAACCATATGACAAGGTCTATCAAAAACCTGATTCTAAAGGTGAAGGAAGAGGAGCAGATCATTTCCAAGGTGGAGCTTGACTTACTCCAGGCCCAGATCAATCCTCACTTTCTCTACAACACTCTTGATGCGGTGTCCGCCCTTGCCCTCATGCAGGACTATGACAACTGCTTTAAAATGACCCAGGCCTTGGGCAGCTTTTACAGGAACAGCTTAAACAGCGGAATGGATTTCATTACGGTAAAGGATGAGATCAGCTGTATACAAAGCTATCTGACCATTTTAAACATCCGCTATGACAATGAAATAAAGCTGGAGGTGGATGTGGAAGAAGAGGTAAAGGAATGCAGAATCTTAAAGCTGCTTTTACAGCCCTTAGTGGAAAATGCCGTCCACCATGGAATCAAGCCAAGGGAAGGGAAAGGCCTGATTTCCATCAAGGTCTTTTCCGATGAGGATGAAATCATATTTCTGGTGTCCGATGACGGGGTGGGCATGAGCGAGGAAAAGATTGAAGAAATCATGGAAGGCCGGACAGTTACCGGAAAATCGGGATTCGGCCTTTATAACCTGATGCAGCGGATCACCCTCTCCCATGGAATCAAGCAGCCGGTCCTCATTCACAGTGAGATCGGAAACGGAACGGAAATAGCGGTGAGAGTGAAACGTATGGAAATGAAAGGATTGGAACATGCAGATCAAAGTGCTGATTGTGGATGATGAAAAACTGGAACGGGTGCTGATCAAACGGGGATTTCCATGGGAAGAACATGGATTTTCAGTCATTGGGGAGGCCTCCTCCGGCGCGGAAGCGCTGGAATTTATCAGGCACAGAAAGCCGGAGCTGGTTTTAACCGATATCAGCATGCCCCATATGGATGGGCTGGAGCTTGCGGAAAATATTTCAGCCCTGGATGAGAACGTCCATGTAATTATGATTACGGGTTACCGGGAATTTGAATACGCAAGGCGGGCGGTGAAGCTGGGAGTGGAGGATTTTCTCCTAAAGCCCATTGATATGAATGAGCTGAAAGAAATCACCCTCAGAATCAAAGAAAAGATCATAAGGGAAACGGCCCGCCGGCAGGAGGTGGAGCTGCTGAAGCAAAGCGTTTCCGCAGACCAGGACATTTTAATGGAAAGCTTCTTTCAAAGGCTGGTGGAAAGGCGGACCAGCGAGGAGGAAGCGGAGAAAAAGCTCCCTGCCTATGGCTGTGAAGCGCTGTTAGAGGCGTGCTGCTGTCTCAGCATCCACTTAAAAGAGGAGGCCCACAAAAGGGCCTTGGAGCTTCTGGGAAAGAACCCCATTGAGGGAACCGTATCTTTCCTTCATTACATGAAAAATATCGTGGTGTTTTGTACGGCTAAAAGCCTGGAA
Organism: Bacillota bacterium; assembly: GCA_023437715.1. Taxonomy (GTDB): domain Bacteria; phylum Bacillota; class Clostridia; order Lachnospirales; family Lachnospiraceae; genus Lacrimispora. Next base: position 91,935 of record JAEZFK010000068.1, read on the forward strand.
AACAGCGGGGAGATTGCCCGGCAGCTCCATCAAAGGCTGAAAGAAGACCACATTTATGCAACTGTTGGAATGAGCCGCGCCCATGAGGGCTATGCCGGAATCGCCGAGGCCTTTGCCGAGTCAGAGAATGCCCTCAGCGCATCGGTGCTGTTAGGGGGCAACCGGATCATCACCTACGAGGAATATCTCAGAGTCATGGAAAAGAACCCGGATAAGCTGGCCTTTGACTGGGAGGATTTTCTATTTTCACTGACCAATGGAGTTTCCGACAGGGTATTCTCCGCGATGGAAGACTATGTGGACGGGATCAGAAATTCAAGGGTAACGGAAGTCGAATATTTAAGGCTTATGGCCATGGACTTAATGTCCAAGGCGGGCAGCACCCTCAATAAATACGGAGACAGTCTGGAGCTGCTCATGGGGGAAGAACAGCTGTATGAATCCATACGGTCCATTCAGACGGTGGAGGAATGCCGCCTGTTTTTGGAGGAATCCATCCGCATGATTCTGGACTATCACAACAGCAAAAAGGCAAAGCAGGGAAACAAGGCGGTAAACGAGGCCCTGGAATATATCAATAAAAACTTTTGTGATCCCGGCCTGTCTCTTAAAACCGTAGCCTCGGCAGTCTTTTCCAATGAAAGCTATTTAAGCAGGGTATTTAAAAAAGAGGTGGGGCAGAGCCTGATTGAATATGTCCTGAAAAAAAGGATCGAGGAGAGCATCCGCCTTTTGAATACGACGGATTTAAAGGTATATGAAATAGCGGAAAGGGTGGGATTTCGGGATTCCCATTACTTCAGCATCTGCTTTAAAAAGCATGTGGGCGTAACCGTTAAGGAGCTTAAGCAAAGGTAGTAAAATTTCTAACCTTTTGGGTCAAAATATTAAATTGAGTAAAAGAGGGAGTTTCAGTATACTGATATCAGCATGAAACAAAGAAAACCCAGGAGGAGTTTAACATGAAAAAAAGAACGTTAAAAAGAGTTTCAGCCGTGATACTGACGGCAGCCCTGGCAGCGGGAATGACCGGATGCGCGGGCAAAGGCAGCGCCGCTCCCGCAGGAGGTTCCGGGGATGGAAAGGTGGTACTAAATGTCTGGCACCAGTGGTCCAATGATACCAACGAATTAAAGAAGAAATACGATGAAGCGGTTGCCGCCTACATAGCGGAAAATCCCAATGTGGAAATCAACACCCAGACCCTGGACACGGAAGCCTATAAGACAAAGATTTCTGCAGAGTTTGCAGGAGATGCAAAGGGCATCGACGTATTCTATTACTGGGGAGCCGGAACCGCAAGAAAAATGATCAATGCGGATAAGCTGCTTCCTTTAGATTCCTATATCACCGATGAGGTTAAGGGGAAACTGCTGGAGGGATCTACGGCCGCCTTTGAATACAATGGAAAGACCTATTCTCTTCCCTCTTTTTCCTGGTACATGACCTTGTACTGCAACAAGGCTTTATTTGACCAGGCAGGCGCAGAGCTTCCCGATACCTATGATAAGCTGGTTGCCGCAGTTGAAAAGCTGTCAAAGCTTGACGGAGTGACGCCTCTGGCTTCCGGTGCAAAGGACGGCTGGAATGCGGCATTCATCTATCAGGCACTGGCTCTCAGAAGTGTAGGGGCGGAGGAAATTAACAAGATGCTGTCCGGCCAGACTCCATTTGGCGGAGAAGGCTATGAGGATGCAGCCAATAAGGTGCAGGAATTATATAAAATGGGCGCATTTGGAGCAAATCCCCTGGAGCAGAGCAATGATGACGCCAATGCAGCTTTCGGAACCGGAAAAGCGGCTATGAGGCTTATGGGAAGCTGGTTTGCAAACAGCATTTATTCCGATAAAACCGTCACCATCAAACCGGAAGACGTGGTTGCAATGAAAATTCCAATGATTACCGGCAAGGGAAATGAAACGGATTACTGCGGCGGATTCGTAGAATCCTTCTGGGTGAATAAAAACACCAAGAACCCGGATGAGGCAGCGAAATTTGCAATCTACATAAATGAAAAGATGGGAGAAGCCGCCTACGAGACAGGCTCAGGCTTCAGCGGCTGGAAAACAGATGTGGATGAAAAAGGCTTGAATCCTCTCTTCGTACAGATCAAGGATCTCCTCTCCCAGGGAAAAACCTCAGTTCTTGCATGGGATACCTCTCTGGACGCAGAGCCGGCTACCATTCACAATGAACAGGTACAGACCCTGTTCGCTCCCAATGCCGATACCGGTGAGTTTATAAAAGCACATGAAGCGGCTATCAATAAGTAAGTAAGAGCAAGGGGGTATCGCTTACGGAAACAGGCGATACTCCCTTTCTGTACAAGGAGATTTGATCATGAATAAAATGTTGGGGAATAAGAGCCACGTGGCCTGCTTTGTGCTGCCTGCGCTCATCCTGTTTATCAGCTTTACAATTATACCGCTCTTTATTTCAGGAACTTACAGCCTTTTCCAGTACGATGGCATCGGGAAAATGGACTTTATCGGTCTTGGGAATTACATAAGGATGTTTGGCGAGGACCCTCACTTTCTAAAGGCCATCTCAAATTCTCTCCTTTTAGTGGGAGCCTCCCTTCTCTTTCAGCTGCCCATTTCCCTGATTCTGGCCATGGTCCTGGCAAGAGGGGTAAAGGGGGAGAAATTCTTCCGGACCGTTTACTTTTTGCCGGTGGTAATATCCAGTATGGTAATCGGCCAGCTGTGGATGAAGATGTTTCACAGCGAATACGGGCTTTTAAACCACGTGATCCGGGCCCTGGGAGCTTCTGATTTCAGCTATTCCTGGCTCTCAAATCCCAAAACCGCCTTTTTCTCCACCCTGGTCCCTGCGGTATGGCAGTATATCGGCTATCACATGCTGATTTTTTATGCGGGAATCAAGTCCATTTCCCAGGATTATTATGAGGCGGCTCAGATCGACGGCGCCAGCAAATGGCAGGTAAATACGAAAATAACCATTCCCCTTCTGGCCCCTGTGATCAAGACCTGCGTCATATTCTCCATTACCGGTTCTCTAAGGGCCTTTGACCTCATTTACGTCATGACAGGAGGCGGGCCAAACCATGCCAGCGAGGTGCCTGCAACCCTGATGTACAACAATTTGTTCCGCAGAGGCTTATATGGATATGGAAGCGCACAGGCATTTTTCATCGTGGTGGAATGTCTGCTCTTTACCTTTATTGTGAGCAGGCTGTTTAAAAAAGCGGAAGAAAACGCATCTGCAATCTAAGCCAGGAGGCGGTCATATGAAAATGAAAAAAAAGATAAAATTTTTACTGCTGTGCCTGATCGCACTGACTCAGCTTTTCCCCTTATACTGGCTTTTCACCTTTTCCTTAAAGGGCAATGGGGAGATTTTCGGAGAAAATGTCATAGGGCTTCCTCATGTGTGGAGATGGGAAAATTATGGAAATGCATTTACCCAGACCAGTCTGATCCGGTATTTTTTAAACTCCGTGTTCTATTCCATGGTAACGGTGGCTGTTGCAGGGCTGCTGTCCGCCATGGCCGCCTATGCCATAGCCAGAATGAGATGGAAGCTTAAATCCCTGGTATTCGGGGCCTTTGCCCTGGGAATTATGATTCCGGCCCAGGCAGCCTTGCTGCCCCTGTTCCAGGTTCTCGATAAAACAGGATTAAAGGGCGGGTACTTGGGACTTCTCATTCCCTACATTGCAGGGGCCCTTCCCATGAGCATTATGATATTAACCGGATTTTATAAAAGCATTCCCATGGAGATTGAAGAAGCCGCCTGTATTGACGGCTGCGGGATTTTCCGGTGCTTTGCCTCCATCATCCTTCCCATCATTAAGCCGGCTCTTGCCACTGCCTCCATTTTCACCTTTTTAGGAACCTGGAACGAGCTGATGTTAGCCAATACCTTTGTGGACAGCGACCGGTACCGGACACTGCCTGTAGGCATTATGTCTTTTGCAGGCCAGTACTCCACGGACTGGGGGCTGATCGGAGCGGGCATGGTAATCGCCACCCTGCCGACCATTGTTATTTACTTTATGCTGAGCAATCAGATTCAGGACAGTCTGGTTGCAGGAGCGGTGAAAGGATAGTGAATGATGTTTGATTCAAAAGGAAGATTTATTATAGAAGATTACAGCCAAAAGCCCCCGTTTTCCAGTTTCCTGCCCGGAATCAGCGGGATTTACGGCATCCCCCTCTGGTGCTTTTATACCAACCGGGGCCAGGCAGTTGCCAGCTTTGGCGTGGAAAACAAGAACCATTCCATTATGGAATTTCACCCGGCCCATCAGGCGTATCAGCTGGTGAGGAATATGGGCTTTCGCACCTTTATGAAGCTGGAGAATGAGGTATACGAACCTTTCCGCCTTGATTCTGTCAAAACCCGGATGTATGTGGGCATGAATGAGCTGGAGCTGGAAGAGATTAACGAGGAAATTGGCCTGAAAACCAATGTTCTCTATTATACTCTTCCCGATGAAAGGGTTGCCGGTCTGGTAAGAAGCGTTACCGTAGAGAATATTTCCGGGCAGCAGATGAGCTTGCAGGTCCTGGATGGAATACCCGGAATCATTCCTTACGGAATCGGATTAAAGGAAATGAAGGAAATGGCCCAGACCATGAAAGCCTGGATGCAGGTGGAGGATGTGGAGAAGAGAACGCCTTATTACCGGGTGAGATACAGCACAGGAGACTCCGCAGTAGTTTCAAGGGTGGAGAAAGGAAACTTCATCCTTTCTTTTTCCGAGTCCGGTGAGCTGCTGCCCATGATCGTGGACCCGGACCTGGTGTTTGAGTATGATACGGCATTTGAGCGCCCCCTGGGCTTGATCCGGCACAGCCTTGAGGAGCTTCTGCAAAAAAAGCAGATCACCCAAAACCTTGTGCCCTCCGGCTTTTCCTGTATCAACGGGATTCTCCCTGCCGGGGAGGCCGTGGGCTGGAACAGTATGACAGGCCAGGCCGCAGCTAAGGAGATTCTGGCAGGCTACGGGGCGAAGACCCTGGACAGAGACTATTTTGAGGATAAATACAGCCGGGCGGCAGAAAAAACAGAGGAGCTGGGAAGCTTCATTGATACGAAAACCGCTGATCCGATTTTTGACGCCTACTGCAGGCAGACCTATGTGGACAACGTGCTTCGGGGCGGGTTTCCCATAAAAACGGGAAAAGATTCTGTTTTTTACGTGTATTCCAGGAAGCATGGGGATATGGAGCGGGATTATAACGACTTTTCCATGGTTCCGGAGTATTACTCCCAGGGAAATGGAAATTTCAGAGATGTGAACCAGAACCGGAGAAGCGACGTTTTATTCACTCCTTATGTGAAGGACTATAACATTAAGCTGTTTTTCAATCTGCTGCAGCTGGATGGGTACAATCCGCTGGTTGTAAACCAGGCGGCTTATGAGGCGGATCAGAAAGAGGAAATTTTAGGCCATGTGGAAGATGGCGGCAGGAGCCTTATGGAAGCATTTTTGGAGAAAGAGTTTACGCCGGGAAGCCTTTTTGCATTTCTGGAGCGGCATTCCATTTCCCTCAATTGCAGCCGGGAGGAATTCCTGAACACGGTGGCTGATCACAGCAGGACGAAATTCCATGCAGATTTTGGAGAGGGATATTGGACCGACCACTGGACCTACCATCTTGATCTGATTGAAGCCTATCTTTCCATTTATCCGGAAATGGAAGAACAGCTGCTGTTTTCCGATAAAACCTATACCTATTATGAATCCAGGGCAGCGGTGAAGCCCCGGCGTGAGCGCTACGTACAGACAGAACAGGGAATCAGGCAGTATCACGCCCTTTATGAGAACCGGAACGAGAAAGCATTAAAGGAAGCTGTCTGTACGGATTATGGCAAGGGAAGCGTTTATGCCACAAACCTGATGACAAAGCTGGCGGTTTTGGCCGCCAATAAAGCTGCTTCATTAGACATGTCCGGCCTAGGCATAGAAATGGAGGCAGGAAAGCCTGGCTGGTATGACGCCTTAAATGGCCTGCCCGGCCTGCTGGGCTCCTCCATGGCAGAAACCTTTGAACTGTACCGTCTCTTAAAATTCATGGAAAACACCTTAGAACGGTATGGGAAAGCGGTTACAGTGCCTGTTGAGCTGCAGGATTTCATCAAAGGTCTGGATAAGACTTTCACCTGCTATGCAGAAAGCGGCAAAAGCAGGCTGTGGGTATGGAATGAATGCAATGGATTCAAGGAGCGCTACCGGGAACTTACGGCTAAGGGAGTCCGGGGAGACGAGGTATCCATGTCCGCTGGGGAATTTAAGGGAATTCTTGGAAAGTTGATTTCCTATGTGGAAGACGGAATAAGATCAGCCCGGGAAACCGACGGAAGGATTCCCACCTATTACACCCATCTCTTTGACAGCTATAAGATGGAGGGCGATCATATCATCCCTGAAAATCTCCGGGTTACCCCGCTTCCTTTATTCCTGGAAGGGGTTGTCCGTTACATGAAGCTTCCTGTATCAAAGGAAGAAAAGCTAAGCCTGTATCAGAAAATCAGACAGACCGGACTATATGATTCCAAGCTAAAAATGTACAAGGTTAACGAATCCCTGGAAAACGCCTCCTTTGAGATCGGGAGAGCGAAAGCCTTTTCGCCCGGCTGGCTGGAAAATGAGTCCATCTGGCTCCACATGGAATATAAATATCTGCTGGAGCTGCTCAAATCAAAATTATATGATGAATTTTTCCGGGATTTCCGCAATGCCTGCATTCCGTTTTTGAATGAAGAAACATACGGAAGAAGCCTGCTGGAGAATTCCTCCTTTCTTGTAAGCAGCGCAAATGCCGATGAAAAGCTTCACGGAAGAGGCTTTGTGGCGAGGCTCAGCGGTTCCACGGCTGAATTTTTGCAGATGTGGCAGATCATGATGTTCGGAGAAAAACCATTTCGAATGACAGGGGGACAGCTTTGCTGCTTTTTTGAGCCGGCGATTCCCGGATACCTCATACCGGAAAACAAAACCGTGGAAGCCCGGTTTTTAGGAAAGACAAAGGTGGTTTATCACTTTTTCCAAAAGCAGGATATTATCCCGGACTCCTGCCGGGTGGAACAAATGGAGCTGGAATACTGGGATGGACAGGGAGAAATAGTAGAAGGGACAGGGCTTTGTGGTGCTCCCGCCGTAAAGCTGAGGAATGGAATGGTGAAATCCCTTATCATAAGGATCGGTAAAGCAGACCGTCCCCCACAGGCCTAAGGGGCTGTAATGACAAAATAAAAAGGCTGTGTTTTTCTAAAACAGAAAAGCACAGCCTTTTTATTTTGCAGAAAATGAGAAAACAAGCAAATACACTTTTGATGTTGATTAGTATTATTGATTTATATGGTTTCAAAAACATAAATTTACATTAATATAGAAGTTGATATGTATTGTGATCGGTAAACAAAAATAAAACAACATAAATCACAATAATATACGGGTGAAAACAAAATAAATAAATAAAAACAAATAAAAATATTGAAAAACCAGATATAATATGCTACAATTTCTACAGGAAGGACATAGCGGGGTGTGTCCGGAATAGAAAACTATATTTTATTATTTTTAAGGAGGTTTCATTTATGAAAAAAGGATTAGCAATGATTCTGGCGGCAGCAATGGTATTGTCTTCAACCGCCTGCAGCGGCGGCGGAACCGCTTCGGCGACGGCAGCAGCCACAGAGGCGAAAACAGAAGCGGCCAAGACGGAAGCAGCCACAACAGCGGCGACTACAGCGGCAGAGGCCAAGTCCTCCGTTTCCCTGGCGGGAAAGAAGGTTGCGGTGGTAAGAAACCTGGCGGCAGGCGACCATACCCAGCAGTTCTTAGACGGCTGTGTGTCGGAAGGAAAGAAATTCGGCTGGACCGTGGATACCTTTGTTACCGATGGGGACGATGCAAAGACACAGGAAACCGTTGCCCAGGTTATTGCCAAGGGTTATGACGGACTGATCGTATCCCACGGACAGTTATCCTATTCCTATGATATGCTGAAGCCTGCAAGAGACAAGGGCATGGCAGTAGTGACCTTTGATACCATGCCGTTTAAGGGCGGAGACGCAACGGCTGAGCTTTTGGAAGGCGTTACCTCCACGGCACAGAACGACCAGGCATTGGCAGAGCTTTCCCTCGGCTACATGATGCAGGAGTTTGAGGCAAAGGGCGGAAAATATCCGATGAAAGTATTAAAGACCTTCATGGGCCCTGGCATTCCTCCTCTGGATCGGCGTAACGAAATCTATACCAAGCTGGAAGCAGAAGGCAAGATACAGACCTTGGAGGTAATCGCTCCCTCTGATTCCGCCAATGCCCGGGGCGATATGACCAACAAGACGGCAGCCATTCTGCCCAAGTATCCCGAAGGCTCCGTAGATGCCATCTGGGGCTGCTATGATGAGCTGGCAAAAGGCGTGCTCCAGGCCCTTAACGATGCGGGACGCACAGACATTCCCATGTATACCATTGACGTATCCAATGACGACATCCAGCTGATGGTCAAGAATCCTGAGGTCTGGAAATCTACCGCAGCGGTTGATCCCAAGCTGATCGGTATTGTGGATACCCGTCTTCTTGCTCTGAAGTTTATGAACGAGAAAACACCGGATTATTTCAATCTGGATGCCTGCAACATTTTGACCACTCAGCTGACAGACAAGACCACCATGATCGATCTTGGAAGCATTATCGACGGCTGGGGCAATGCAGAGGATCCCAACGCTTTATATAATGACTTGATCAAGGGAGCCTATGTACAATAACCGTAAGTGTTCCATGTCCATTACATAGTTAAGGAAAAGATGCCATGAATGAAGTGAAACTTGAAATGAAAGATATATCCATCGAATTTCCCGGGGTAAAGGCCCTGGATGGAGTCGATTTTAGTCTGACAAGTGGTACGATTCATGCGCTGGTGGGCGCCAACGGCGCCGGCAAGTCCACCCTGATGAAAGCACTTGCCGGTGTCAACGCCCATTATACAGGACAAATTTACGTCGGAGGGGAACCGGTGGAAATCCGGTGCCCCAAAGACGCGAAAAACCTGGGAATAGAAATCGTATTCCAGGAGGTCGACACAGCGTTAATACCATACCTTACGGTGGCCGAGAATGTTATGTTCAACACTCTGGTGAACAAAATGGGCCGGAAGCAGATTGTCCACTGGAAAGAGATCCGTCAGTCAGCAGCGGATGTATTAAAGAAGTTAAATGTAAATGTAGATATAAACAGGCAGGTGTCGGATCTGACCCTGGCTCAGAAGCAGATGGTCTTAATCGCCAGATGTGTGGCGGAAAAGTGCCGTTTTCTCATTTTAGACGAGCCTACCGCACCCCTTTCCAATTCCGAGACCCTGGAATTGTTCCGGGTGGTCCGTGATCTGGCAAAGGAGAATGTGGGGGTGGTCTTTATTTCCCACCGTTTAAGCGAGCTTTACGAAATTTGTGAATTTATTACCATTATGAGGGATGGGAAGCTGGTGACCAATCTGCCGCTGACCAGGGAACTGGAAGTAAATACTCTTGTAGAATACATGTTGGGCCGTAGCTACGACGATAACTACAGCAGGAAGAAATGCGCCATCGGCGGGCCTTTGCTTGAAATAGAAGACCTTACGGAAAAGGAAGGCAGAGTAAAAAACATTACCATGACCGTCTGCGAGGGAGAAATCGTAGGCGTGGCGGGGCTGGTAGGCGCAGGCAAGACAGAGCTTTGCAAAACCCTGTTTTCCGCATACCAGCACGGAAGCGGTTCAGTGAAACTGAGGGGAAAGGTAATAAAGGCCAAGGGTCCCACCCAGGCCGTAAGAAGCGGCCTTGCCCTGGTTCCCGAAGAGCGGAGAAAGGAAGGAGTCTTGATTACCGATCCTGTGGTGTCCAATATTTCCGTGGCAGCCATGGAAAAGTACACCAACCGGCTTTCCGTGGTCAACAGGAAAAAAGAGAGGGACGACGCCAGAAGCATGATACGGGATTTAGGCATCAAGACCCCCTCTGAAAATCAGACAGTAGCCCTTTTATCAGGAGGAAACCAGCAGAAGGTAGTTGTTGGGAAATGGCTGAACAAGAATTCGGAGGTTTATATCTTCGATGAGCCCACCAAGGGGATAGACGTGGGCGCAAAGCAGGATATGTATGAGCTGATAGAGAGGCTGGCGGCCAGGGGAAAGGGAATTGTATATGCCACCTGCGAATTTCAGGAAATATTAAGTATCTGCGACCGCATCTATGTGATGTATGACGGAGAGATCATCAAGGAACTGAAAGCGGCGGATACAAACGAAAAAGAACTGCTTTATTATTCGACAGGAGGTAAATAATATGTCTGGGGCAGAAAAAGCAAAAAAGAAGAGAAATGCGGGGGATTTTGTGACAAAATGGGGCACTATCGCAACCATGGTCATCATGTTCATTCTCTTCACTTTCATCAACTGGAGCAAGGATACGGGAACGAGCATGTTCCTGACCCAGTCCAATATGATTACGATTCTCCGCGCAGTATCCATTACAACCATCATTGCAACCGGCCTCACCTTTGCGCTGGCAGTAAACGGCATGGATCTTTCCATCGGCGCGACGGCCCAGTTTGCAAATGTTTTTGTCATGACCTGCTTCGTATGGCACAGCATCAATATCGGAGTTTCCATTCTTCTGACCATTTTGGTGTGCCTCAGCGTTGCGGTTCTCAACAGCATTCTGATTGTTAAATTCAAGATACCCGACATGGTAGCGGCCCTTTCCGTTATGTTCATGTATCAGGGCGTTTCCATGACCTATTCCAAGGGCGGGGCGATTACCGAGCGCATGACCCGTGCCGACGGAACCCAGGCGCCGGGCCTTGTGCCGGAGGCGTTCCGGGCCTTGGGCAAGGAGCCCTGGCTCATTATCATCATGATCTGCGTGGTGCTGTTTGCCTATTTCTTCTTAAATTATACGAAGCACGGCAGGTACATGTATGCGGTGGGAGGAAATCCCGAGGCAGCCGAGCTCTCCGGTATCCCGGTGGCGAGATACAAGGTTCTGGCGTACTTTTTGTCCGCCGCTTTCGCAGCCATCGGCGGCGTGTGTCTGGCGGCCCGTGTGGGTACAGCCCAGATTTCAGCCGGGGATGCCTATTTAATGCCCTCTGTGTGCGCCGCTTACATCGGTTTTTCCGTATTAGGGGCTGGAAAGGCCAATGCTTTCGGCACATTTGCAGGAGCTGTGCTGGTGGGAATGCTGGAAAACGGGCTCATTATGATGTCGGTACCCTATTATGCCATGAATATTATCAAGGGAGCGGTGCTTGCCATTGCTCTTGCCATGACCTATGCCAGCGGCAAGACAAAAAATGCAAACTGAGGTTTTAACCATATCATTATCAGGGGAAGGTGACAGAAATGTCTAAATATGACAGCTATTTTTTAATGAAAGCGGAGGAGGTTCCGGATTACGTACAGGAGAAGCTTTCCTATTTTGACGGGGAAGCCAGGCTGGAATGCAGGGAAATCGGGGACGGGAATTTAAACTACGTATTCCGTGTAAAGGATACGGTCAGCGGAAAGAGCATCATTGTAAAGCAGGCAGGAGAATCGCTTCGCATTTCAGCGGAGATGCACGTTTCCACGGACCGGGGAAGGATTGAGGCCAAGATCCTGGGAATTCAGGATTCCTATGCGCCGGGACTGGTTCCCAGGGTTTATCTCTATGACGGCATCATGTGCGCCATGGTTATGGAGGATATGACAGGCCATACCATGATGCGCACCGCATTGATGAATCATGAGATCTATCCGGAATTTGCCGGCCACGTGACCACCTTTATGGTGAATTCCCTGCTGCGCACAACGGATGTGGTCATGAACCACAAGGAGAAAAAGGAGCTGGTAAAGAGCTTTATCAACCCCGACTTGTGTGAGATAACTGAGGATCTGGTCTACAGTGAGCCTTTTCTCAATTACAATAACAGAAATAATGTATTCCCGCCTAATGAAGAGTTTGTGCGGAAGGAACTGTATGAGGACCAGGCACTCCATTTAGAGGCAGCCAAGCTGAAGTTTGAATTTATGAATAATGCCCAGTCCCTGATCCATGGGGATTTACATACGGGCTCCGTATTTATCAATAAGGAGCACACCTATATTTTTGATCCTGAATTTGCTTTCTACGGGCCCATGGGCTACGATATCGGCAACATCATTGCAAATATGTTCTTTGCCTGGTGCAACGGAGATGCGGTGATTGAGGAGGAAGAAAAGAAAAAGGAGTTTTGCGGCTGGTGCCTTAATGTGATTTCCGACGTTGTGGACCTGTTCATTGAAAAATATAACACGGTGTTTGACCGGTATGTGACAGAGCCCATGGCAAAGGTTCCGGGCTTTAAGGAGTGGTATCTGGAAGGCATTCTTTCCGATACAGCCGGAGTGGCGGGGCTTGAATCCATCCGCCGTACCGTCGGCATGGCAAATGTCATCGACATTACAAGAATACCGGATGAGTCAAAGCGCGCAAGAGCGGAACGGATCATCCTCACCCTGGCGAAAAATTATATTATGAACCGCCAAAGCTTCCGGTGCGGAGCGGATTATTTAAAGGCAATCGAAGAAGCAGTCGGCAAATTTTAAGATCAGGCGAAAGGAAAGATCAAAACATGAGCGAAGAAAGAAAAAAGTCCATTATGGACTATGACACCGTTGCCCTGGACGAGGAAAACCATGCCCTGGTCATCATAGACCAGACGAAGCTGCCCTATCATACGGAAATATTGTCTCTGACAAAGCAGGAGGACATCTGGAGAGCCATTTATCTGCTCCAGGTGAGGGGAGCGCCTGCCATCGGCGTGGCGGCTGCCATTGGCATTTATCTGGCTTCCCGGGAGATAGAGGCGGATAATTTCCAGGACTTCTATGAGGAATTTAAGAAAGCAAAGGATTATTTAGATTCCGCCCGCCCAACTGCGGTCAATTTATCCTGGGCCTTGCGGCGGATGGAAGGGGTTGTGCTGGAAAACAGACATAAGACCGTTCCTGAAATCGTAGAGCTTCTTCACAAGGAAGCGGTAGAAATCAGGGAGGAAGACATCTGGGTGTGCAGGATGATCGGCGAATACGGTCTGTCCCTGGTAAAGCCGGGAGACGGCCTTCTCACCCACTGCAACGCAGGACAGCTGGCAACGGTCAAATACGGAACCGCCACTGCACCCATGTACCTGGGCCATGAAAGAGGCTACAACTTTCGGATTTTTTCCGATGAAACACGGCCTCTTTTGCAGGGGGCCCGGCTGACTTCCTTTGAATTAAAGGAATCGGGCCTTGATGTTACCGTAATCTGCGACAATATGTCTGCAACCGTCATGAGAAACGGCTGGGTCGATGCCGTATTCGTAGGCTGTGACCGGGTGGCCGCCAACGGCGACACCGCAAATAAGATCGGCACCTCCATGGTGGCCCTTGCGGCCAAGCGTTACGGGATTCCCATGTACATCTGTGCGCCCACCTCTACCATTGACCGGAATACGGCCACAGGAAAAGACATCCATATTGAGGAGCGCCCCGCCGAAGAGGTGGTTGAGATGTGGTATGAGAGGCGGATGGCGCCGGAAGGCATAAAGGTATTTAATCCTGCCTTTGATGTGACGGACCATGATCTGATCGCAGGAATTATAACGGAGTACGGGATTGCCAGGGCCCCCTATGAGGAGTCCTTAAAAGAAATCTTTCAGAAAAAGGAAGAGGCTCTGAAAGCAAAAGGAATATAACTGTCAGGCGAAAAAGGAGGATGTCTGGAAAGGTCTGAGACATCCTCTTGCCAAACCGGCTTATGCGTCGGCGGCCTCGTAAAGGGCCACATTATTTCTGGAAAGAAAATCTCTCCACTGGTCGTTTAGCCGCTTGTCGGTCACCAGACCTGTGATGGCTTCAAAGCCGGATATCCGTATGAAAGAGGTTTTGTCAAACTTGGAATGATCCACCACCAGATAAATGTGATTGCTCCGGGTCATGAGGGTCTGGCGTATGGCGGCAATGGATTCGTTGGAGTCGGTGATTCCGTGTTCCATGGAAAGGCTTCGGCAGGACATGAAAGTTTTATCCAGATAAAAGGCTTCCAGATTCCGGAGGGCGGTATTGCCGTCAAAGGCCTTCTCCCTGGGCGCATAAGAACCTCCGATGGAGATCAGGCGGACGTTCTCCTTGTCGCACAGCTCATTGATAATCAGCAGGGAATTGGTTACAACCGTAAGGCGCATCTCTTTTACGGCCCGGGCGATCTGAAGGGCGGTTGTGGAAGCATCCAGAAAGATGGAGTCGCCGTTATGTATGACGGACAGACATTTCTGGGCAATGGCCTGCTTGCTTTCCATATAAGCAGTCTCCCGGATGGTAAGCTCCACATTGTTTTCCACCCCGTCCTGAATAAAGGCGCCTCCGTAGGTTCTGGTTAAAAAACCCTCATCTTCCAGCTGCTTTAAATCCCTGCGGATGGTTTCCTCTGTTACGGAAAAAACCTTGGAGAGCTCGGTTACCGTGACACTTTTCTTTTCTAAAATAATATCTTTGATTTTGGATTTTCTCGTTACTGCTAACATAGGCATATTCCTTTCCTGACGGTGATAAATGTATAATTGAAAACAAAAAAGCATGATAAAACCATGTGAATTATGCGATATCTACGTATATTGTATAATTTTTTTGACCAAATGTAAAGGGAAATCGCTGAAAGTAAAAATAAAACAACATAAAACATCAAGAAACAAATAGAATAGTCATAAAAACATAGTGTATTTAGAAAAAGTAATTGTTTGGACTTTGGAGGTAAAGATATGATGACAGTTCAAGGTGAAAAGTACATGTCCGATTTTGAGGCCAAAAAGGCGATTCTGTCAATCGGAAAACGTATGTACGACAAAGGGTTTGTAGCCTCCAATGATGGAAACATCAGCTGTAAGGTAGGCCCGAACACCATATGGACAACGCCCACCGGTGTATCAAAAGGCTTTATGACCCAGGATATGCTGGTAAAAATGGATTTAAGCGGCAAGGTGCTGATGGGCAGGTTAAAGCCTTCCTCAGAAGTGAAAATGCACCTGCGGGTATATAAGGAAAACCCGGAGGTACAGGCGGTGACCCACGCCCATCCTCTTGTGGCTACCAGCTTTTCCATTGCTGGAATCAGCCTGGATGCCGCGGTTTTGACGGAAGCGGTTCTGGGGCTGGGGTCCATCCCCATTGCAAAATATGCAACCCCTGGAACAGAGGAGGTGCCTGACTCCGTCGCTCCCTTTGTAAATACCCACAATGGGGTGCTTCTTGCAAACCATGGGGCCCTGACCTGGGGGAAAGACATTTACCAGGCATTTCACAGGTTGGAGTCCGTGGAATACTATGCCACCATTTTAATGTATACAGGCAATATCATCGGACGGCAGAACATGCTTTCCTGCGACCAGGTCAATAAGCTCCTTGATATCCGTCAGAAGCTTGGCATTACGGGAGGAGGAATTCCCCCCTGCTCAGAGCAGGAGACCAACACAAGGGATGTGGTTTCTGCAACCGATATCCATCCGGAGGTCTCTTTAAAGGGGGTAACTTCCATTGTAAGGCCGGGTGAGAACCCGCCGCCTGCTGCCTGCGGCTGCGGCAGCGCTGCTTTGGCCTCTTCCGCCCAGAAGACGGTTCAGCCGGGGGAGCTGAGCAGGGCTAAGGAGGAAATCATTGCAGAAGTGGTGAGAAGGGTTGTAGAGCAGATGAACTAGGAGGAGGATTATGGAAATTGGGGCGAAAGAAATAGAACTTATTGTGAGGAAAGTGCTTGCGGGAATGGAGAAATCTCTTCCGGAAAGCGAAAACGGGGTATTTGAACGTGTGGAGGATGCCATTGAGGCGGCTTACACAGCCCAGCGCCAGTGGGTAAACCACTATAAGGTGGAGGACAGGCGGAGAATCATCGAGGCCATACGGACGGCAGCCAGAAGCCATGCGGAGACCATGGCGAGAATGGTCCGGGATGAAACCGGTATGGGGCGGTTTGAGGATAAGATCGAAAAGCACATGGCTGTCATTGATAAGACTCCCGGAGTGGAGTGCCTGACCACAGAGGCCATATCAGGGGACGGAGGGCTTATGATTGAGGAGTATGCTCCCTTTGGGGTAATCGGAGCCATCACTCCCTCCACCAATCCCACGGAGACCGTTATCAACAATACCATCAGCATGATAGCCGGAGGAAATTCCGTTGTATTCAACGTTCATCCGGGCGCAAAGGAGTGCTGTGCATACTGCTTAAAGCTGCTTCACCAGACAATCGTGGAAAACGGAGGACCGGCAAATCTAATCACCATGCAGAGGGAGCCGTCCATGGAGGCTGTGGGCAAGCTGACGGCTGATCCCAGAATCCGCCTCATGGT
The DNA here is from genome assembly GCA_023437715.1 of Bacillota bacterium. Classification (GTDB taxonomy): domain Bacteria; phylum Bacillota; class Clostridia; order Lachnospirales; family Lachnospiraceae; genus Lacrimispora. Next base: position 108,298 of record JAEZFK010000068.1, read on the forward strand.
GGGAACCGGGGGCATGGCAATGGTGGATGCCCTGCTGCATTCTGGGAAAAAGACCATTGGAGCGGGGGCAGGCAATCCGCCGGTCATCGTAGATGATACGGCAGACATTGAACTGGCGGCAAAAGAGATTTACCGGGGAGCCTCCTTTGATAATAACCTCCTTTGCCTGGCGGAAAAGGAAGTCTTTGTTATGGACCGGGCAGCCGACCGGCTCATAGACCGGCTGGTGGGCCAGGGGGCATATCTGCTCAACGGGGCCCAGCTGAAAGAGATTACGGAATTAGCCATGATTCGGAAGAACGGCGGATATGAGGTAAATAAGAAGTGGGTGGGAAAGGATGCAGATCTTTTTCTGGAAGCCATCGGAATTCATGACCGGAAAGGCGCCCGGCTTCTCATTTGTGAGACAGACAGAACCCATCCCTTTGTTATGACAGAGCAGCTGATGCCGGTGCTTCCCATTGTACGGGCCAGGACCTTTGAGGAATGTGTGGAGTGGGCGAAAGCGGCGGAGGCCGGAAACCGCCATACTGCCTCCATGTTTTCCAGAAATGTGGAGAATATGACGAAATTCGGAAAAGAGATCGAGACCACCATCTTTACGAAAAACGGAGCTACCCTAAAGGGCGCGGGAATCGGCGGGGAAGGCCATGCGACCATGACCATCGCAGGCCCTACAGGGGAAGGGCTTACCTGTGCAAGAAGCTTTACCAGAAAGCGGAGATGCATGCTGGCGGAAGGCGGACTGCGGATCATCTAGGAAGGCGGGAGTACATATGGCAGTTGGTTTTTTAGAATGCGCCGGTTACGGGGCTGTCCTCTATGCAATGGACAAGGCCTGTAAGGCGGCAGACATCAGGATCATCGGCATTGACACCATTAATCCCAAGGATGTGACGGCATTCATCCCCCTTACGGCCCAGGTGAAGTTTGAGGGCTCCATAGACGACGTCAAGGAAGCCTGTGAGGTGGCAAGGAGAGCGGCCCTTGAAATCAACAGGCCGGAAGAGGTTCTGGTGGAAATGATCGAAAACCCCTACGAGGGAACAAGGAAATTGTCCAGGATAACAAAGGTAGAGTTCCTGGAGGAAAATATTGAAAATTACAGGAGGTAAGGAAATATGGCATCCACATCAATTGGTTTAATTGAAACAAGAGGCTTAACCGCATCCATTGAGGCAGCAGACGCAATGCTAAAGGCGGCGGACGTTGAGCTGGTGGGAACGGAAAAGATCGGTTCCGGTCTTGTGACCGTTATTGTAACCGGAGAGGTAGGGGCAGTGAAAGCAGCCACCGAAGCAGGCCAGGAAGCGGCTTCCAGAATCGGGGAGCTGGTGGCGGTCCATGTGATTCCCAGACCCCATCAGGATATTGACAAAATTTTACCCAGGCTGAAATAAAGGAAAGCATTGATAATGAAAAACATTCAAAACGCCATAGGGGTTTTAGAAACCAACTATTACGCCAATACCGTTGTGGTGGTGGATCAGGCCTTGAAAGCGGCGGAGGTGGAAATCGTAAGCTGCCATAAGACGCTGGGGGGAAGGATGTGCCACACCGTGCTGGCCGGCCAGACTTCGGCAATCTTTGCGGCCATGGAGGCGGCCAGAGGAGCCGGGCGGCTGGTGGGAGAGAACAATATCAAGGTATCCGTATCCATAAGCAACCCCCATCCCCAGGTGTGGAAGCTTCTGAATATGATTGAGCGGCATGAGGCGGAAAGAAATCCGGGAGAAAAACCGGAAAGCAAGCAGGAAGAGAAAAAGGAAAACAAGGAGGAAAAGTAAATGGCGGAGACAGCATTAAAAAAAGGGATGTTAGCACTTGGAATGGTGGAGACAAGAGGCCTGACGGCTTCCATTGAGGCAGCAGACGCCATGTTAAAGGCAGCGGATGTGGAAATGGTAGGGACGGAAAAAATCGGTTCCGGTCTTGTGACCGTCATGGTCCAGGGAGATGTGGGTGCGGTGAAAGCTGCCGTGGAGGCAGGAGAGGCAGCGGCATCCAGAGTGGGAGAGCTGGTAGCTGTCCACGTAATCCCAAGACCCCATAATTCTGTAGGCAATATTCTTCCGTTCATCAAATAAAACAGGCGGCGTCGGAGCGCCCGGAAGAGAGGGGTTACAATGGCAGACAGGGAAGAGCTGATTCAGAAAATAACCCGCATGGTCTTAGAAAATTGGGAGCGGCTCACGGATGAGCCATATCAGGTTCCCACAGGCATTTCGGCCAGGCATGTACACCTGTCCGGAGAGCATGTGGAAAAGCTTTTTGGTATCGGATACCGGTTAAAGCCCATGAAAGCCTTAAGCCAGCCGGGACAGTTTTCCTGTGAAGAGCAGGTGGATGTCTGCGGCCCTGGGGGCACCATTTCCAGAGTAAGGATTCTGGGGCCGGAGAGAGAGAAAAGCCAGGTGGAGGTGGCGGCCAGCGACTGCAGGGTTTTAGGGCTGCAGCCGCCGGTAAGGGCGTCAGGAGATTTAAAAGGAACTCCGGGTGCGGTGCTGAAAGGGCCAAAAGGTGAGGTGGTCCTGACGGAAGGGGTTATCATTGCAGACCGCCACATCCACATGACACCCGAAGACGCTGCCTGGTTCGGAGTATCCCATAAGGAGAGGGTCAGGGTTTCGGTGGAAGGACTAAAGGGCGGCGTGTTCACCGGAGTGCTCATCCGGGTCTCTGACACCGGCAGGCTGGATTTCCATGTGGATACGGACGATGCCAATGCCTTTGGCCTAAGTCAGGGACAGTGGGTGACCGTCAGAAAGGAAGATGCCGGATGATATTAGGAACAATCATGGGAACCGTTGTTTCCACGAGAAAATGCAGAAATCTGGTAGGGTTCAAGCTCCTTTTGGTGGAGCCCTATTATGGGGATAAAAAGGACATTTTTGTGGCTGCCGATACCATAGGCGCGGGAATCGGCGAGCTGGTACTGGTGACTACCGACGATACGACCCAGCACGCTCTGGACCGTTCAGCGCCGGTGGATGCCTACATCGTAGGCATTGTGGACGCGCCGCCTCAGATTGGAAAGTAGAAAAGAGAGGGGGAGCTTATGGAACAGGCAAGGCTTAAGGTCCTGGCGGTGGGGGACCCGGCGGCAGAGTGTTACCTGGACGAAGAATTGGGGAACGCAGTCTTTGACATTGTGCCCTGGGAAGCTTATTATCCGGCGATGATGGACGCATTTGCCGGAAAAACGGATTATGATATCGTTATGGTGGCGGGCCATTTATGGCTTTGTGATTTTGTGAAAAAGGGTTATCTTGCGGAGCTGGAGGTTGAGGAGGAAGACATTCTTCCGGTCATAGCCCGGGAGATCCGGTATGACGGGAAAGCCTACCTTTCTCCGTCCTTCTGTGACGGCCACATGGTTGTCTACCGCAAAAGCGCGGTTTATCAGGTCCTTGGAAGAGAACCGGGCATGATTATCACCCCGGAGGAATACATAGAAATAGCAAGGGCTGTTACAGCCTCCTGCGGGAGCCGGGCAGCGGCAATGAAAGCCCACCCGTCGGAAATTTTTACCGATGCCCTTCCCTTTCTGCGCATGTACGGAGGGGACGCCTACGACAGGGAGGGAAATGCGGTCTGTGCTTCCTCCGAAGCGGTAAGGGGGCTGCAGTCCTACATAGAGCTGAAATCCCTGGCCCTGAAAGGAACCGAAAATTTTGGAAATATGGAGATCGGAACAGCCATCCGGGAAAAGAAAGCGGCTATGGCGGTAACCTGGAGCGGCCAGATGGGCGTTGTCTGTCAGAAAGGCTGTCTGGAACCGGAGGATCTGGGGTTTGCAGCCTTTTCCACCTCATGGAACGTGACCTGGTCATTTGCCGTCTGCGCGGCCAGTAAGCAAAAGGAGGCGGCCGAGGCATTTCTCCGTTACCTGCGCTCTCCTGAAATTGACCGGAGAGTGGGAATGAAAAGCGGAGCTCCCATAAGAGAAGGAAGCTATCTGGCAGGAGCAGACGCTTGTCCCTGGTTCCCGGTCCAGTTAAAGATGATGGAGCTTGCAAGACCCCTTCCCAATATGACAGAGGCAGGAGAGAAAAACGGTGTCTTATACAGGAAAATCGGAGAGGCCTTTTCCGGGGAAAAGACGGCAAAAAAGGCCATGGAGGAAGCAAAACAGGAGATTGATGCCATAACAGCCAGGGAGAGAACATGAAGATCATGATAATTGGAGGAGTAGCTGCGGGAATGAGCGCTGCTTCTAAAATAAAACGGATAGATTCCGGAATAGAGGTAAAGGTCTATGAAAAGGGAGGCTTCCTCTCCTATGGAGCCTGCGGACTTCCCTATTATGTGGGCGGCTTTAACGAGGACCACCGCAGGATGATCGCCCGCACCCGGGATGCCTTTACAAAAATGGGCGTGGAGACCTTTCTTTTTCATGAAGTGCTGTCAGTGGATGCGGCTAAAAAGCAGGTTCTTGTCAAGGACTTAAAAGGCGGCAGGGAATTTACCGATACCTATGATAAGCTTCTCATCGCTTCCGGGGCATCGGCCATAGTTCCTCCCTTTCCGGGCAGGGAGCTTATGGGGGTCCATGTGTTGAAAACCATGGAGGACGGAATTTTTTTAAAGGAGTATGTCAGGCTGCCGAAGCTTCAAAATGTGGTTATTGTGGGAGGCGGATACATCGGGATCGAATGTGCGGAAGCATTTTTAAATCTTGGGAAAAACGTCCGTGTCATAGAAGCCGCTCCCAGGATTTTAACGACCTTTGACGAGGAGATGGCGGTCCTTGCCCAGGAAGAGCTGGTGCGAAACGGGGTGCAGCTCCATGTAGGCGAAAAGGTGGAGGAGTTTTCCGGAGACGGCCTTTATGTGAAGAACGTGAAAACAGACCGGGGAAGCTACGAGGCGGATCTGGTCATCATTGCGGCAGGGGTGCGGCCTAATACGGAGTTTTTAAGGGGTACCGGAATTGAAATGGGGAAAAACGGTGCTTTGGTGGTGGACCGGGAGATGAGGACCTCTGTGCCGGAAATATATGGAGCCGGGGACTGTGTTCTGGTCTATAACGAGGTTTTAAAGGAGAACAGCTTCCAGGCCCTTGGAACAGTGGCAAACAAATGCGGAAGAATCGCAGGAGCCAATATGGCGGGAGACCATCAGCAGTTTCAGGGGGCCCTTGGATCAGCGGCCATCAAGGTATGCGGGCTGGAGCTTGGGCGCACCGGTATGGGGGAGGCAGATGCAAGACGGCTTTTAAAGGATTATAAGACGCTGGTGATAAGTGCCTATGACCATCCTGCCTATTATCCCGATCAAACGCCCATAACCATTAAGCTGATTTATGAAAACGGTACCCGGAAGCTTCTGGGCGCCCAGACCTGCGGCCAGAAGGGCGCTGTTTTGCGGGCGGATGTATTTGCCGTGGCAATCCATTGCGGCATGACTACAAAGGACCTGGGGATGACGGATTTGATTTACGCTCCTCCCTTTGCCGGCGTATGGGATGCCATCCAGATTGCCTGCAATGCGGCCAAGTAAAGGAGGCGGAACCATGAGCAAGATTATGACTCTTCAGGAGGCGGCAGCCTCGGTCCGTGACGGGGACATTCTGGCCCTTGGAGGCAATGTGCTCCACCGGGCTCCTATGGCTATGGTGCGGGAGCTGGTGCGCCAGAAAAGAAAGGATTTAAGGCTGGTAAAAACTGCGGGAGCAATGGATGTGGATATGCTTTGCTTCGGAGGCTGTGTATCCAGCGTGGATGCGGGCTTTATCAGCTATGAAAGCGAATACTCCCTTGCCCTTCATTACCGGAAAGGGGTAGAAAGCGGAGCTGTAAAAGGGAATGAGCACGCATGTTATACGGTGATTTCCGCCCTTCGGGCAGCCAGCTTCGGCGTAGGATTTCTGCCGGTAAAAGGCCTTGTCACCAGTGACTTAATTGATGCCAATGAGTATTTCATGCGGGTGGAGGACCCCTTTACAAAGGAGCCGGTTACGGCAGTGAGGGCCATAAGGCCGGATGTGGCAGTGATTCACGTTCAGGAGGCCGACCAGGAGGGCAATGCCAGAATCGGGGGCCCCCAGTTTGAGGACGTGCTTTTATCCAGGGCAGCAGGACGGGTACTGATCACAACGGAAAACCTGGTGCATTCCTCTGCTTTTACAGGCAGCAAAAACAAGGCGGATATTCCCCATTTCCTGGTGGAAGGGGTGGTCCGGGTCCCAAAGGGTGCAGCGCCCTGTTCCTGTCCCGGCCTGTACGATATTGACAGAAAGGCTCTGGACGCATTTAAAGCCCTTAAGGATCAGGCCGGCCTTTTGGAATACTTAAAAGCCTATGAAAGGGCGGATTACAGAGGAGGCGGGAAATGATGGAAGAGAAAAACAGGATCTGCGACATCATGGTCTGCGCCATGGCCCGCATGATTCCGGACGGCAGCAGGGTGTTTCACGGAGTATCCTCCCACATGCCCATGATTGCCCTTATGCTGGCAAAAGAGCTGTATGCTCCCAATGCCGTGCATTTAAATATTCCGGGCGGTGTGGACCCCTCTCCCTCAGGACTTCAGAAATACACCAGCGCAGGCGTAAAGCTTTTGGAACGGTCCTGTGCCTCTTTTCCTCTGGCGGAGGTCTTTGACTTATCCATGAGAGGCGGTCTGGATATAGCGTTTCTAAGCGGAATCCAGTTCGATCATTCCGGCAGCGTAAACGCTTCGGTCATCGGAGATTACCACAGGCCTAAGGTCAGGATGCCTGGGGGAGCAGGAAGCGCGGTTTTGATACCAACGGCAAAGAGGGCAATCATCTGGAGAACAAAGCATGATAAGCGGACTTTTGTGGACCATGTGGATTTTGTTACCGCAAGGGGGAATGTGGACCGGATCGTCACCCCCCTTTGCATCTTTAAGATGGAGGGGGGAGGGTTGGTTTTAGATACCGTACACCCTACCTCCAGCCTGGAAGAGGTGCAGGCCAATACAGGGTTCCCTGTGAAATATTCCCGCATGGAATATACGCCCCTGCCCACACGGGAGGAGCTGCATGCGCTCTCGCGGATCGATCCGGGAGATTTCAGAAATATAGAATTCTAAGGAGGTCTGAATATGGGACTTGAGAGGATCAGCTCTGTGGCTGTCAGCTTCTTTGGCCGGGGCTGCGTGAGCCTGCTGCCGGAGGAACTGAAAAAGAGAGGGCTGAAGCGGGGGCTCATTGTCACAGATAAGTTTTTATACGAAAACGGGGCAGGGGACCGGGTAGGGGCCTGTCTCTTAAAGGCCGGAATGGAATATGCCATTTATTATCTGGTGCAGCCCAATCCCACGGTTATAGTTGTCAATGAATGCCTGGAGGCGGCAAGGGCCTTAAAAGTGGATGTGCTGGTGGCGGTAGGAGGAGGTTCTGCCATAGACACGGCAAAGGCGGCCGGCATTGTGCTGGCAAACGGAGGCAGGGTGGAGGATTACGAGGGAGTCAATAAGTCCTTAAGGCCCAGCGTTCCCATTGTTGCCGTGAACACCACCGCAGGAACCGGGTCAGAGGTCACGTCGTTTTATATTGTGACTGATCCGGATCGCCGTTTAAAAATGTGCATGGTGGATCCTAACTGCATGGTGTCCATTGCAGTCAATGACGTGGATTTTATGATGACCATGCCAAAGACGCTTACGGCCTCCACAGGAATGGACGCCCTGACCCACGCAATTGAGGCGGCTGTGTCAATGCGGGCAACTCCCTTTACGGATAAGGATGCACTTTGGGCAATGGAAGTCATCAGGGACCAGCTTCCCAGGGCCGCGGCAGACGGAAATGATGAAAAAGCCAGAGAGATGATGGCCTATGCCCAGTACAGCGCCGGAATGGCATTTTCCAATGCAGGGCTGGGGATGGTCCATGCCATGGCCCATTCCCTGGGAGGCATGTTCAACCTGCCCCACGGAATCTGCAATTCAGTCCTGCTGCCCTTTGTCATGGAATTTAACGGAAGCCGGAGCGAGACGGCGAAGCGGTATAAAAAAGTGGCAAAGGGGCTGAAACTGCCGGGAGCGGAGGAAATGACAGGAGAAGAGGCTGTCCTTCAGTCGGCGGCTTATATCAGGCGTCTGTCAGAGGGAATGGGGCTGGCACAGAGCCTGGTGGAACTTTCGGTAGATCCCCGGGCCTTTGAGGTCCTGGCAGAAACAGCCATGAAAGATCCCTGTATGAAGGACAATCCCTTACAGCCTGCAAAGGAACAGGTAATTGAAGTATATAAAAAAGCTTATGCCGGAATTTAAACAAGTGAGAAGGAAAGGGGCTATGAAATGAAAAAGATCATTAACAAACCGGAAAACTATGTAAATGAAATGCTGGAGGGAATTTACCTCGCTCATCCGGACTATGTGACCTATGCGGAAGGCGACCTCCGCTGTCTGGTGACAGCCAATAAAACAGAGGGGAAAGTGGCGATTGCCACAGGCGGCGGCTCCGGCCATCTTCCCCTTTTTTTAGGCTATGTGGGGAAGGGCATGCTGGATGGCTGTTCTGTAGGAGATGTATTCCAGTCTCCCAGCGCAGATCAGATGCTGGCAGTGACAAAGCATATTGATTCCGGGGCAGGGGTTCTCTATATTTACGGAAATTACAACGGGGATATCTTCAACTTTGACATGGCTGCGGAAATGGCGGACATGGAAGAGGGAATCCGGGTGGAAAGCGTGGTTGCAGGGGAGGATGTGGCCTCTCCTAAGGCAGGGCCCGGAGAGAGGAATACAAGAAGAGGAGTGGCAGGCATCTTTTTCGTCTACAAATGCGCAGGAGCTGCGGCTGCGGCCGGAAAGGATCTTGACGAGGTGAAGCGGATCGCAGAAAAAGCGGCGGGGAACGTGAGGACCATGGGCGTGGCCCTGACTCCCTGTACGGTGCCGAGAGTTGGTCATCCCGGCTTTGCACTGGGAGAGGATGAGATGGAAATCGGCATGGGCATCCATGGAGAACCGGGAATCCGCCGCGGAAAGCTGGAAACAGCGGATGAGATCACCATAGAAATGATGGAAAAGCTTCTGGAAGACTTTCCCTTTGGTTCAGGAGATGAGACGGCAGTCCTGGTCAACGGACTGGGGGCGACTCCCCTTGACGAGCAGTACATTGTGGCGAGAAAGGTCAATCAGATTTTAGAAGAGAAAGGGATTAAAGTATGCCGCTATTACGTTGGGGAATATGTGACCTCCATTGAGATGGCGGGCCTGTCCATTTCCCTTTTAAAGGTGGATGAGGAGCTGAAGGGTTACTTAAACGCCCCTGCTGACACACCTTTCTTTAAACAGGGAAAGGAGTAAGAGGGCTGATATGAACCAAAAGGAATTAATCGCCATGCTTGGCAGAATAAGTAAAATCATGGAGGAAAACCGCAGCTGGCTTATTGAGCTGGACAGCATCGTGGGAGACAGCGATTTAGGCCTTACCATGTCGGATGGATTCCGGGCGGCCTATGAAGCTGCAGCTGACGGCGGCGAGCCGGACCTGGGAAAGCTTTTGTATAAGGCAGGCAAGGCCATGGGCAGCAAGGTTCCCTCCACCATGGGAACCCTGATGGCTGCGGGACTCATGGGCGCAGGAAAGGCAATGAAGGGAAAGACGGAGCTGTCCCGGGAGGAGACTGTGTGCCTGTTTGAAGCCTATGAAGCAGAGGTTGCAAAGCTGGGTAAGGCCAAGGTGGGAGAAAAGACCTTTTTGGATGCTTTCCATCCGGCGGTCCAGGCCTTAAAAGCAGCCTCAGAGGCGGGGGTATCATTAGAAGAGGCATCAAAAGAAGCGGCGGAAGCGGCCTGGAAGGGCTTTGAGCACACAGCCACCCTGGTTGCCGTCCATGGAAGAGCTGCGACCAGAGGGGAGGCCTCCCGCTCCTTAAGGGACCCGGGAGCCGCCGTAGGCGCTCTGATTATGAAAGCATTTGCGGATATGTAAAGGCGGACGGTTCTGCCTGCTTCAATAAAGATTCCGGCTGTCCATAAAGCGGGCTTTCAAGCCCTGGATGGACGGCCGGAGTCTTTAAACCGGGAAAAGAGGTTTAGAAAAAGTGCATAACTTTTTTGCTGAAAATTTGGCATAAAAGCAGAAAAGATAAAAAGCAGTTACAATATAAGACAAAAAGTGCTATATTGTGTCTAGTTGAAGACAACTAAATAAACAGTTAAGAAGACGTGTTACTGTAATGCAGGCAAGATCGGATTAAACTATAGTTATAAGCTCATGATTTTTCATGGTTTTATGGTTCTCATAGTTCAGTCGGGTCTTTTTATTTTGCCATTCAGGCCAAATGGTAAAGTAGAAAATACTTGAAAGGGGTCAAGGGAATGAATTATAATCAAATAGCTAAGGATATTATATCCAATGTGGGCGGCCTCAGGATGAGGCCGGAAATATCGCCTTTCATTTTATCAATGCCCAGTTTCCATCGTTTATGACGAGGAGGGCATCGGCTATACCCGTTTTGTCACCCATCTGCGGCTCTTTGCCCAAAGACTGGTAAACGGCAGCCAGGATATGTATGATTATGAGGATTCCTTTTACACCCATGTGCTTGAGAGCTGCCCCAGGGAATACGACTGTGTGAAAAAAATCGGAGTCTTTATCCAGGAAAAGTTTGATTCCAGGCTGTCAAAGCAGGAGGAGATGTATCTGGCTGTCCACATCCACAGAATTTTAGAAGAGTACGCGCAGAGGAAAGAAAAATGAAAGAAGAAGCTATGAAGGAATTTGGATTTACACGGAGACAGGAAGCTTATTTTCTTGCCATGGTATCTTTGTTTTGGTTCGCACAATATGTATACGTTCCCTACCAGACCACCTATTTGAATCTCATAGGGGTGGGCAGTACCTTCACCGGAATGGTGGTGGGAGCTTACGGAATGTCCCAGCTGCTGCTCCGGTTTCCTGTGGGGCTTTGCGCGGATTCCGCAGGCAGACATAAGGTTTTTCTAATGGCAGGGACCTTTGCCGCAGGGCTGGCCTCTGTTTTCCGCATATTCTGGGGCAACGGCTCCGGCTTTCTGGTAGCCAACCTTTTTTCCGGGCTGGCCTCCTCTGTCTGGATCTCTTTCATGGTCTTTTACACCAACCATTTTTCTGCCGGAGAGCAGCAGACGGCAACAAGCCGGATTGTGCTGTTTAACAATTTCGGCATGCTCCTGGGTTTTCTCTGCAGCGCCCTCACTTATAAACGGGTGGGCATGACGGGAATCTGCTTTTTCAGCGCCTGCGCGGGTTTAATGGCCTTTCTCCTTTCGGCCAGGATAAAGGAACCGGCCCTCCCGCACGGAGCGCAGCCGGTCAGAGAACTGGTTTCTGTGTGCCAAAGCAGGCGCTTGTGGCTGTTTTCATTTCTGGCATTGATCCAGCAGGGAATCCAGCTGACAACTGCCATGTCCTTTACAAATCAGATATTAAAGGGCCTTGGCGCATCGGACGGCCTTATTGGAATATCCTCTGTAATCTACATGGTATCCGCAGTGGCCTTTGCCGCCTTTGCATCCTCCGCAGCCTGCAGCCGGAAAGGGCCCAGGTTCTGGATTCCGGCAGTATTTGCCGTTGTGGCCCTGTACTGTCTTCTGGTCCCTGCCTCAGAAAGCATTCCCGTGCTTCTGGCCCTGCAAATTCTGCCGGGAATGTCCACCGGCATCCTGTTTTCCTTTACGGCTTCCGAAGCGATGAAAGGAATCCCTGTCAGCAGGAAATCTACAGCCATGGGCTTATTTCAGGCAGTCTATGCCATTGGCATGACGGTATTTCCTGTTTTTACAGGGGCTTTGGCCTCCGGAGCCAGCATGAGGGCCGGTTATCTGCTGCTGGCAGGAACTGCCTGCTTTGGCGGTGTTGCTGCGGTGATCTATTATAGAGCCAGCTCCGATAACTGCTGAAGTATCTTATAGACATCCATCTGACCGTAGCCCCATATATTGTTGGGATACGCATCGGAAGGATTGCGCTGGGCTCTCCGTATGATCATGCGTTTGACCTGGTTGCCTGTGATTCCCGTATGATTTCCCCTGCAGTAGCCCCATTCCATGATTAAGGCTGCTGTTCCCGTGGCATAGGCTGCGGCCGCTCCGGTCCCTGTCAGGCTTCCGTACTGGCCGCAGGGAAGGGCGCAGGGAAGGTGATAGCCCGGCGCCGCTATGTCGGGAACGATCTGGCCGGACCTGGTATAACCCCTTCCGGATTCTTCCAGAATAGCGCCCGTAAGCTGGTTGAAAGTGGTGACCGTAAGGGGATTTCCGGCATTTCCCGGAGCAGTGACTGTGGTGTCAGGGGAGGAATGAAGAAAATAGGTTTCGTATGAAATCAGGGTTCCCGAAGGCAGCCAGGCATGGAAGGAAAGCGGTTGGTTTTCCATGCTCTTTATCCGGATGGTCCAGGTTCCCGGAATCGCTCCGTCAAAGCGGACCAATATGAACTGGTCCCCCGTATGTCCGTCGAGAATAATGTTATTGATCCAGACCGAGGTCTTACAGCAGTTAAAGCTGAATTTCTGGCAGTCGTGGCCATAGGGATAATAAACGTTCCGGATTGCCTCCTGATCCGGCGATATCAATTCTATAGTTATTTTTCCAAAAGGGAAAGGCCATATTTCCATGGAAAACATGGTGTCATTTTCTCCTACATTCAGATAAAATTCATCAGAGGAGGGATCTTCCCCAGAGCTGTGGACATAATGCCTGCCGTTATCCCCTTCGTTTCCCGCGGCTGTGGAAACGCTGGTAATGGGCAGGTATACAAGCTGGTCCAAATATTCGCTGAGAGCTCCCTGTCCGTCATGTCCTCCCTGGCTGCTTCCCAGCCCGATGCACAGGACCAGAGGGCTGTTTAATTTTTTGGAGAGGGAAAACAGATAACGGATTCCGAGGATGATGTCCGATTCCTGATAGCATAAAGCATCGTCAGGAACAAAAAAGATGTCTTTTAAATTCTGTTTTGCTTCTTTCAGCTTTACAACGGCAAGCTTTGCCTGGGGAACAATACCTGAAAATGACTGTTCCTGATCCGGGGAGCCGGAAATAATGCTGGCAATGGCTGTTCCATGGCCGTTGGTATCGGTGGATGGAACCATGGAAATGGGGTCCGACGATTTTAAGGCGGTATTGATATGGTTTTTTCCGTATTCGGAACCAAAGGAAAAGCCCTGGGGGGGCTTGCCGTCCTGAATGGTCTGATCCCATATGGTAATGATCCTGGTGGTCCCGTCCGGGTTTTTGAATGCCGGATGCCTGTAATCAATTCCCGTATCTATGATGCCTGTAATCACATCCATTCCATACAGATTTAAGCCTGAGTGCCGGGGAATGGAGATGCTTTTCGATTTTTCCGTACTGATCCGGGAAGCCAGTGTGAAAAGCGAGGGGAAGTCCTCATAGGGATGACGCCCCAAATCGCAAGGTTCCATATTATCTTTATGTACATGGATCAAAGAATACATGTCATTCAGCATCGTAATTCTGTCTCCTGTATCAAAAGATGAGACTCTGGGGGTGCTGATGATAAAGTCATAATATTCATTATCCAGTATTTTTTCCATGATAAAGCCTCCCTGCCTGCTTGTAACGCAGTATATTTATAGTTTATGCCGGGAGCCATGTCTCAAATTACGGCAATGCCCGCGGTGCAGGTCCTTTCCTTTGGATTGGGCTTCTTTTTTTTGTGCGGGAAAATAGAGAATCTGAAACTTTTAAAAAAGCGGATTGACATTTTACAGGAAAGAGTATATATTGAGTATATACTCAGTGAGTTGGTGGTCATTAAATGAAATCAAAAAGACAATTACAAAAAGAAAATACGCGGCAGAAGATTGTGGAAACAGCATACCGGATCTATTCCCAGCAGGGGTTTGCCGCCTCGACGGCTGTCATTGCCAGAGAAGCCGGAGTGTCCCACGGGACAATATTCACCCATTTCCAGTCTCTAAGCGAATTGCTGGAAGAACTGATCAGGGATTTTGGAAAGGCCTTGGCCGGGGAAGTTCATGAGCTGGCGGAATCCAGCGGCAGCATTGAGGAATTGCTGGAAACCCATCTGGAGATTCTGGCGAGACACGAAGATTTTTATTTCCGGCTGGTTACGGAGAGAAGCCTGCTGCCGGAAGAGGTGCAGTATTTATTTGAGGATACGCAGACGGTCATCGCCTATCACTTTAACCGGATATTTGAACGGGAAGTGGAAAAGCATACGGTCAAGGACATTCCGGTGCACATGTTTTTTAATACGTGGCTGGGATTGCTTCATTATTATTTATGGAATAAAGATTTTTTCTCTCCTGGCGAGCCCCTTTTCAACCGGTATGGAAAAGAGCTCATCGCCACTTTTTTGAAACTGACAGAAAAATAAAGGAGGTCATCAAATGAAAGTATGTATCGCATGCGGCATGCCTATGGAAAAAGCATCGGATTATCCGAAAGGTGATGTGACGAAAGATTATTGTGTTTATTGCGCAAATCCCGACGGCACCATGCAGTCCTTTGAGGAAAAGAAAGAGGGAATGACGGAATTCATCATGAAATCCCAGGGCTTTGACCGGGAGGCTGCGGTAAAGATCGCAGAAAGCAGCATGAGCAAGCTTCCGGCGTGGAAAGGGTATTTTAAACAGTAAATTATTTTAAGGAGTGTGATAATCATGCAGGTAAGCACAGCATTCCAGGCATTCGCAGAGCAGGCTCCTGAAGTGCACGGAGCATGGATGGAAGCCGTACAAAAGCTGGATGAAGCCAGTAAGCTGGACAAGAAAACAAAGGAGCTTGCCTATATTGCAGTTATGGCTGCAGTAAGGCTTGAAAGCGGATTGCCCTTTCATGTAAAGATGGCAAAGTCCCGTGGGGCAACGCGGGAGGAGATCATAAGCAGTATCTTGGTGGGACTGCCCGCCGTCGGCAATGGGATCATCCAGTCGCTGCCCATAGCTCTTCGTGCATTTGATGAGGAATAGCAGAGGAGCAGCGGTATGCGGGGGCCTCATCCCCAGTGGCCCTGACAGGGCTCGGGGAGTGGAGTATTAAAGTTCGGATTAAAAAGTAACCGCCACAGAGGGAGTTCTCCTGCGGCGGTTATGTTTATATGCCTATTTTTCTTCCGGTTTCCCCTTTGTAATGCCGTCAAAGGAGTTGAAAAAAGCAAAATGCTTCATATCAAAGCGCTTTTCGTGATTGGGATGAGGGGCAGAATCCTCCCGGGGATAACCGATGGGAAGCAGCGCCACCGGAACCAGATATTCCGGGATATCAAAGGATTCCCGGATGCTGTCGGGATTAAAATGGCCGACCCAGGTGGTTCCCAGGCCCAATTCCGCTATTTGAAGCATCATCTGGGTAGTCACAATGCTGGCGTCAACCACACCCATATCATTGCCGTCATAGGATCTCTTCCAGCTGACCGTGGAATCGTAGCAGACCAGCAGGGCCAGGGGAGCATGAAAATGATAGGGGGTGCAGGACTTTAATTTGCTTAAAGCTTCTTCACTGTCCAGCACAAGGATACGCTGGGGCTGGTAATTTACCGCAGTAGGCGCTACCCGCCCTGCTTCCAGAATCAGATCCAGCTTTTCCCGCTCTACTTTCCGGTCGCTGAATTTTCTGACGGAATACCGCTCTTTCACCAATTGTAATAATTCCATGAAACCATCTCCTTATCAATTTATTTCATATAGATACTATAGCACAAAAGAATAATTATGTATGCAGTTTTTCCTGGCTGGGGAAAAGGAAAAATGAAAAAAGCCAAGGGCAAGGAGTGAATAACCCTTTGCCCTTAACCTCATCTTTAACCTCATTCTAAAACCTTTCACAGGCCGGCTTCATGACTCACTTTTCGTTCCTCACCCTATAATCAGAGAAACATGATATTCTTTTTTCCCTTCCACATAAGGAATTTCATTCCCCTCTACAGGCGCTCCATCCACCATAAGAGAGGCTGTGCCATCGCCGGACTGTCCCCTGTTCTCCACATAAATATAATAATCCCCACCCCGGAATTTGCGCATTGCAGAAAATTTCTTTATGGAATCCGGCAGGCACGGGTCTACGGTCAGGCCGTGAAAGCCGGGACGGATTCCCAGAATATGCTGGGAAATGCACACAAAGGACCAGGCCGCCGTTCCGGTGAGCCAGCTGTTTTTCGCTTCCCCGAAATTCCGGGCATCCTTCCCGGCGATCATCTGTGCATAAGCGTAAGGCTCTGCCTTATGGATTTCACTGATATCCTCCGTATAGGCCGGAGAAGTGCGCCGGTAGATTTCAAATGCCCGGTCGCCTCTTCCGATCATGGTTTCCGCAATGGAAATCCAGGGATTGTTGTGGCAGAAGATTCCCGCATTTTCCTTATACCCCGGCGGATAGGAGGAGATTTCTCCAAGGCGCTCCTGGTAAACGCTGTAGGGAGGCTGTAAAAGCACGATGCCGTAGGGGGTATCCAGCCTTTCTTTCACACTGTTCAGAGCCTTTTCTGCAAGACCTTCCTGGATCCCGATGCCGCCCATAATACAAAAGCCCTGAGGCTCAATAAAAATCTGTCCCTCTTTGCATTCCTTAGATCCTATCTTTTGCCCAAATGCATCATAAGCCCGTAAAAACCAGTCCCCGTCCCAGCCTGACTGGAGCACGGCGTCATAGATCTTCTTCACCGAGGCCTCCGCCGCCTTTGCTTCCTCCTCCAGTCCGGTCAGCCGGCACAGCTGTACATATTCCTTTCCATACTTCACATACATGCCGGCAATCATCAGAGATTCCGCCACAGGTCCTTCCGAGGGGCCTGTGGTCTGGAAGGATTCTCCCGGCTCTGTGGAAAAGCAGTTTAAATTCAGACAGTCATTCCAGTCTGCCCGTCCGATCAAAGGCAGACCGTGGGGACCCAGATGGGTCCCGGTAAAGTGAAAGGACCGCCTTAGGTGCTCCATAAGAGGCTGGCTTTTTTCTTCATCATTGTCAAAGGGAATGGATTCCTTAAGAATATCCCAGTCCCCGGTTTCCCTGATATAGGCGGAAACGCCTGCGATAAGCCATAGAGGATCGTCATTGAACCCGCTTCCGATATCCATATTTCCCTTTTTGGTAAGAGGCTGGTACTGGTGATAGGCGCTTCCGTCCTCAAACTGAGTGGAGGCAATGTCAATGATCCTTTCCCTGGCTCTTTCCGGGATCATATGTACAAAGCCCAGTAAATCCTGGCAGGAGTCCCGGAAGCCCATGCCCCGGCCGGTTCCCGATTCATAGTAGGAAGCAGAGCGGGACATGTTAAAGGTCACCATACACTGGTACTGGTTCCAGATATTTACCATACGGGCGGTCTTTTCATCGGCCATTTGAACGGAATAGGTGGAAAGCAGACGTTCCCAGTACTGCTTTAATGCGGCAAGGGCCGCCTCTACCTGTTTCCCGGTCCTGTATTTTGCTAAAACAGAAGCGGAGGGGGCCTTATTGATCAGGTTCGGTGCAGCCCATTTCTCCTCCTCCGGGTTTTCTGCATACCCCAGCACAAAGATAAATCCCTTCTCCTCGCCTGGCTCCAGATGGACGGTGAGACGGTGAGAGCCTATCGGGGACCAGCCGCTGGCAATGGAATTTCCGGAGGTATTTTTTTGCACCATGGCAGGTGATTGATTGGATCCGTATACGCCCACAAAGGTGTTCCTGTCCGTATCAAATCCCTGAATATCTGCATTGACGGAATAATAGGCGTAATGATTCCGCCGTTCCCTGTACTCTGTCTTGTGGTAAATGACAGAGCCCTCTACCTCCACCTCTCCGGTGTTTAAATTTCTCTGGAAATTGGTCATATCATCCACGGCATTCCACAGACAAAATTCCACATAGGAAAACAGGGTGAAATCCTTCGGCGCTTCTGTTTCATTTTTTAAGACCACCTGATTGATCTCGCAGGTGTCGTGGAGGGGAACAAAAGCGGTGACAGAGGCAGATAAGCCTTTCTTTTTTCCCTGATAGCGGGTCACACCCAGGCCGTGGCGGCATTCATAGAAGTCCAGAGGCGTCTGGGAAGGCTGCCATCCCGGATTCCAGACGGTACCGTTTTCGTTAATATAGTAATAGTGCCCGTTGCTGTCCAAGGGGACACTGTTATAGCGGTATCTGGTCAGCCTTAACAGCTTTGCATCTTTATAGAAACTGTACCCGCCTCCTGTGTTAGAGACCAGGGAAAAGAAATTTTCACTGCCCAGATAGTTGATCCAGGGCAGGGGAGTGTCCGGGACAGTAATGACATATTCCTTTTTCGGGTCATCGAAATAACCGTATTTCATATGGAATAGCTCCTTTCAGTTGGATGAGACATGTGCAGAAAACGACATTTTTCGAAAACGATTAAGGAAGCAAATATAAAACATATAGGGCAATAATAGCGCGTAAAAAACAAAAATACAAGAGGGTTTTTAAAAATAAAAAATAAAACCGAAATAAATTGTATAAAATGCATAATAAACTGAGATACAAATTATATAAACTGGAAAAAATTTAAAAATATATTGATTTTTCCCTGGAAAAGGGGTATAGTGAAGTTGCGAAAACGATTAAGTAAAAAAGGATGAGACATATGATTTCTATGAAAGAGCTGGCGCGGCACTGCGGAGTATCGGTTGCCACGGTGAGTAAGGCCTTAAACGATCAAAGCGACATCGGGGAAGACACAAAAACTAAAATTAAAAAGGCGGCTGAAAAGCTGGGGTATTTCCCTAATGCGGCAGCCAGGTCCCTAAAGACCAACAGAAGCTATAACATCGGGGTCCTGTTTGTAGACGAGGCCAACAGCGGCCTGACCCATGAGTATTTTGCTGCGGTACTGGAAGGCTTTAAGGTAGAGGCGGAGAAGCAGGGATATGATATCACCTTTATCAATGGTCAGATAGGAAAGCGGAAGGTTTCCTATTATGACCACTGTAAATATAGAAATGTGGACGGCGTGGTTATCGCCTGTGTGAATTTTGACAGCCCGGAGGTGACAGAGCTTTTGGGAGGCGACATTCCGGTAGTTACCATTGACCACATTCATGAGAACTGTTCCTCTGTTTTATCCGACAACGCCAAGGGAATCCAGAGCCTGATGGAATACATCTATGAAAAGGGGCACCGCAGGATCGCCTATATCCACGGGCAGAGCAGTACAGCCGTAACAAAGGCAAGGCTCACCAGCTATCACCGGTTTGTTGAAAGCCATCAGCTTCAGATCCCCGATGATTACACGCTGGAAGCGGATTATCTGGACAGCAATCAGGCCATGGAGCGCACCAGGGAACTTCTTGACAGAAAGGACCCGCCTACGTGTATATTGTATCCGGATGACACAGCCCTGATCGGCGGATTAAATGAAATAAGGGCAAGGAATTTGAGGGTGCCCGAGGACATTTCCATCGCAGGTTATGATGGCAGCCGGGTATCACAGCTTTTAAGCCCAAGGCTTACCACCATCAAACAGGACACAGCGGCCATAGGCAAACAGGCCGCAAAGAAATTAATAAGCACCATAGATAAACCCAAGACGACTTTCACGGAACAGATCATCGTGGAAGGCTCGCTGATAGAAGGGGAATCGGTCGGGTATACAAATGTTTAGAATCTATATATCAGAAAAGGAGAGGGTAATATGAAGAAGAAAGTATTAAGCGGATTGTTATGTGCGGCAATGGCGGCATCACTTGTTTCCGGCTGCAGTTCAGGAGCCAAGAGCGAAAGCGCAAGCGCGGCCCCCGAAACTACGGCGGCAGGAACTGAAACAGCAGAGACAACCGGGGCAGCAGCAGCGGAGAGCACCGAGGGAAAGGTAATCAACATTTACGTATGGAACGATGAGTTCAAGGCAAGGTATGAGGACTATTATTCCTCCAAGCTGCCGGCAGGCTACACAGTGAATTTCGTAACCACCCCAAGTGAAAACAATGCCTATCAGAACGCCCTTGACGAGGCCCTGTTAAACCAGGACAGCGCGGCGGCGGATGACAAGGTCGACATGTTCCTGGTGGAGGCGGATTACATCTTGAAATATGTAAATTCCGACGCCACCCTTGATTTAAAGGATATCGGCATTACGGATCAGGATATGTCCAAACAGTATGATTATACCAAGGTAATTGCACAGGATGCCAGCGGCGCACAAAAGGGCATTTCCTGGCAGGGCTGCCCGGGACTTTATATTTACCGCCGTTCCATTGCCAAAGATGTGCTGGGAACCGATGATCCTGCAGAGGTTCAAAAGTCAATCAATGACTGGGATTCCTTTAACAAGACGGCTGCTCTGATGAAAGAGAAAGGCTATTATATGGTATCCGGCTTTGACGACACCTACCGGACCTTTTCCAACAACGTTTCCGCTCCATGGGTTGACGGAAACAAGATCGTCATTGATCCGAAGATGGAAAAGTGGGTAGAGCAGACAAAGGAATATACGGATAAGGGATACAATCAGAAGACCATCCTCTGGGCATCCGAATGGGCTGCCGGTCAGGGACCGGAAGGAAAAGTATTCGGCTACTTCATGCCGGCATGGGGCGTTGATTTCGTTATGGCAGGAAACTCCCTTGCAAAAGCAGAAGCTGACGGCGGAAAGCAGGAGGTTGGAAACGGCTGCTACGGCGACTGGGCTGCAACCACCGGACCGGAGTCCTATAACTGGGGCGGAACCTGGCTCTGTGCGGCAAAGGGAACCGACAATCCTCAGATCGTAGCGGATATTATGAAGACTATCTGCTGTGACGATGCTACCATGAAGAAGATCGTGGAAGAGAAGAATGATTTTGCAAACAACAAGACTGTAATGGAAGAACTTGCAAAGAGCGATTACAAATCCGCATTCCTTGGAGGACAGAATCCTCTGCAGATGTACTGTGATGCAGCCGAAAAGATTGATATGAGTAAAATTTCTCCTTATGACCAGGGCTTGAATGAAGAATTCCAGACCGCAATGCATGATTATTTCAACGGAACCGTTGACAAGGATACAGCACTTAAGAATTTCTATACAGCAGTCTCTGAGAAATATCCGGAATTACAAGCTGAATAGTCATAAGAATGCAGGGCGGGAGATTCCCGTCCTGCATGGAATCAGGAGGTTCTGCCATGGTAAAAGAAAAAAGGGCAAAGGCCGGAAAAAAGATCAGCTATTCAAAATGGGGATATATTTTTCTGATACCGTTTTTTGCCACCTATTTTATATTTTCATTCATCCCCCTGGTGAATACTTTTTATAACAGTCTGTTCGAGAATTACCGTTCCGGGCTGACGCAGGTCGGCCCCAATTTTGTGGGGCTGCAAAACTATGCATCCATTTTTCAGAGTGACTTACTTAAATATATGGGCAATACCATCATTCTGTGGATCATCGGCTTCATCCCTCAGATCCTCATTTCCCTTCTTCTGGCGGTCTGGTTTGCCGATTACCGGATGAGGTTAAGAGGCAGCAGCTTCTTTAAGACCGTCATTTATCTGCCAAATGTCATCATGGCCGCTTCCTTTGCCATGCTGTTCTTTGCGCTGTTTTCTGATGAAGGTCCCATGAATAACCTGCTGATAAAAGTAGGGATCTCGGACACTCCCATCCGTTTTCTCACCACGGTCTGGGGGACCAGGGGACTGGTGGGGCTGATGAACTTCATGATGTGGTTCGGAAACACCACCATTCTTTTGATGGCGGCAATCCTTGGGGTGGATGCTTCCCTGTTTGAGGCCGCTTCCATTGACGGAGCAAAGTCCTTTCAGATTTTCACGAAAATAACCATGCCTATCATTAAACCTATTTTCATATATGTATTTATTACTTCTCTCATCGGCGGCCTGCAGATGTTTGACGTACCCCAGGTTTTGACCAATGCAAAGGGAACTCCCGACAGGACCAGCACTACGCTGATCATGTTTTTGAATAACCATCTCTACAGCAGGAACTACGGCATGGCAGGGGCCTTGTCTGTGATTCTGTTCATTATTACAGCGGTTCTCAGCCTTATGGTATTCTTTGTGCTGACCGGCTCCGGAAATAAGAAAGGGGGACATCGGTAATGAGTGGCCTAAAAAAGTTAAAGACAGCGGTTATTTACGGGGTATTGTCCCTTTTGGCGTTTTTATGTCTTTTTTTCTTCTATTGTCTGATCATTAATGCTACCAGATCCCATCCGGAGATTTCAAAGGGCTTTTCCTTTATACCGGGAAAATCCTTTGGCGCAAACCTGTATAACGTGCTTCACAATAAGAACCTGCCGGTTCTTCACGGAATTGCCAACAGCTTTCTGATTGCAGGCAGCTCTGCAGCCCTGTCGGTATACGTTTCGGCCCTGACTGCTTATGCGATTCACGCCTATGAATTCCGGCTGCGCAGGGTGGTCTACCTGTTTATTATTCTGGTTATGATGATACCGACTCAGGTAACGACCCTGGGCTTTTTAACTCTCATCGGAAAAATGGGCTTAACAGACAGCTTTCTTCCGTTGATTCTTCCGTCCATGGCGGCGCCTGTGGTATTTTACTTCATGGTTTCCTATTTTGAGAGCAATCTTGCCTTGGAAATTGTGGAATCGGCAAGAATTGACGGTTCCAATGAGTTTTATACCTTTAATTTCATTGTGCTTCCCATTGTGAAGCCGGCGCTGGCTGTCCAGGGCATTTTCGCATTTGTGGCATCCTGGAATAATTATTTTGTGCCGGCCCTGGTTTTAAGATCCAATACCAAGAAGACACTGCCTATTTTAATCGCCCAGCTGCGAAGCGCGGATTTCTTGAAATTTGACATGGGCCAGGTCTACATGCTGATCACCATTGCCATCATTCCGGTGGCTGTCATATACTTATGTCTGTCAAAATTCATTATCGGAGGAATTATGGCAGGCAGCGTGAAAGGATAAGGAAATGAATTTTAAAAAGGATTTTATATGGGGCGTTGCAACCTCCTCCTACCAGATTGAGGGAGCTGCAAGGGAAGACGGAAAAGGCCTTTCCATCTGGGATGTATTTACCGGGGAAAAGGGAAAGATTTTTGAGGGGCATACGGGAGATATTGCCTGTGACCATTACCACCGGATGAAAGAGGATGTGGCCTTGCTGGGACAGCTTGGGGTGAAAGCCTACCGGTTCTCCATTTCCTGGCCCCGGATTCTGCCCACGGGAAATGGGACCGTAAATGAAAAGGGAGTGAGGTTTTATTCGGATCTGGTGGATGAACTGTTAAAATACGGAATCACCCCCTATGTCACCCTGTATCACTGGGATTATCCCAATGACCTGGAAATGCAGGGCGGCTGGCTGAATCCTGCCAGCCCGGAATGGTTCGCCCTTTATACCGAAACAGTGGCAAAGGCCCTGGGAGACAGGGTAAAACATTTCTTCACATTCAATGAGCCTCAGATATTTACCTGGCTGGGCTATGATAAATGCACCCATGCTCCGGGCATTAAATATTCTGAGGCAAGGCTTCTTATCATGTGCCGCCACATCGCCTTAGCCCACGGAAGAGCGGTGAAAGCCTTGAGAAATCTGGTCCCGGACTGCAAGGTGGGATATGCGCCTACCTGCGGCAATGCTTACTGGCCTCTGGAGGAGACTGAGGAGCTGATTGCTGCCGCTGCCAGGCTCCAGAACTCCTTCAGCCGCCAGGACTGGATTTACTCGTCTGCATTCTGGAATGAGCTCTTTATAAAAGGAAGGTTTCATGAAAAAACCCGGGAATTATTCGGCAGGGACTTACCTGTCATCACACAAGAGGACCAGGCCTTAATCAGCCAGCCCCTGGATTTTTGCGGAATGAATCTTTATCAGGGGACCTCTGTGAGCCTTGATGAAAAGGGGGAGCTTCTCCTTGGAAGGCTTCCGGCCGGACATGGAAAGACGGGAATGGGCTGGCCTATAACACCTAAGGCCATGTACTGGGCGGTCCGCAATTTTAATGAAACATACCGCATTCCGCTGCTCATAACGGAAAACGGAATGTCAGCCCTTGATGTGGTGTCCTTAGACGGAAAGGTCCACGATCCGGGAAGAATCGATTACCTGCACCGTCATCTGCTGGAGCTGGAAAAAGCGGCGGCAGACGGCGCAGAAGTGGACGGTTATTTTCTTTGGAGCTTTTTAGACAATTTTGAATGGGAAAAGGGATATGACGACAGGTTCGGCATTGTTTACGTGGACTATGAAAGTCAGGCCAGAATCCTAAAAGACAGTTTTTACTGGTACCGTGATCTCTGTTCCTGACCAACGGAAAACAAAAAACCTTTAATGATGATGGAGAAAGACGCGCCTTGAAGCGGCCTGTTTGGCCGGCTTTAAGGCGCGTCTTTCTCCATCATTGCTTTGCCCTGATCTTGCCAACTTCTTGACACGGCCCTGTTTCATCTTGACACCGTTTTGATTTATTCTCTGATATGATTGCCAATGTAAGGTAATTCGCTGTACAGAAAGAAAACAATAATGAGGTGACGGTTATGGATTGGATAGGAATTATTCTTTGGGGAGCTGTAATTTTTCTGGCTGTCCTCTGCATCCTGCAGTGGTGGAAGAACATTCACCTCTAGAGCGGGAAAGCGCATCAAAGGACAGGCGCATAAGAAATAAAAAAGGGAGATGAAAGGATGGGAATTGTTTTGATAGCGGCAGGGGCAATCGGCCTTGGCCTGTTAATTTATTTATTTTACGTTTTATTCAGAGGTGACAAATCATGAGCTATATGGTAATACAGGATATATTTTATGTAATTGTTTTAATTGGATTGTCTCTTCCCCTGGGCATCTATATTTACAGGGTGATGACCGGGCAGAAGGTGTTTTTAACCCCTGTTCTTGCCCCTGTGGAAAAGGGAATCTATAAGGTTATGGGGATTTCTGCTGAAGAGGAAATGAATCCCGGGAAATATGCCCTTTCCATTTTTCTATTCAGCGGAGCAGGCTTTATTTTTCTCTTTCTTTTGCTGATGCTGCAGGGCTTTCTGCCCTTTAACCCTGAGGATATGAAAGGAACCAGCTGGCATCTGGCCTTTAACACGGCAGCAAGCTTTGTTTCCAACACCAACTGGCAGGCCTATGCGGGAGAATCGGCCTTATCCTATTTCACCCAGTTTATAGGCCTTACGGTTCAGAATTTTGTATCTGCCGCAACAGGAATTGCCGTCCTGTTTGCATTGATCAGAGGCTTTGTCTTAAAAGAAAAGAAGACTCTGGGAAGCTTTTGGACGGACTTGACGAGAGCTGTTCTCTATATTCTGATTCCCCTTTCCTTTGTCATGGCACTGTTTCTCGTATCCCAGGGAGTTGTGCAGACCTTCAGCTCCTATAAGGAAATTGCCATGCTGGAAAATGGAGCCGCACAGACAATTCCCTTAGGCCCTGCGGCAAGCCAGATCGCAATTAAGCAGCTTGGGACAAACGGAGGCGGCTTCTTCGGAATGAACTCCGCGTTCCCCCTGGAGAATCCCACGCCTTTCTCCAATTTTGTGCAGGTCCTGGCCATTCTTTTGATTCCCACCTCCCTTTGTGTCAGCTTTGGAAAGGCGGTAAAGGACAGCAGGCAGGGAAAATCCATTTATATTGCCATGATGATTTTCTTTGTGGCAGCCCTTTTCGCGGTCACGGCCAGCGAACAGCTTGCAGGTCCGGTCTTTGAGGGGGTCAGGGCTTCCGGAAGCATGGAAGGGAAGGAGGTCATCCACGGCATTGGAGCTTCCTCTTTATGGGCAGCTGTAACCACAGCCGCATCAAACGGGTCGGTCAATGCAATGCATGACAGTCTTACTCCTCTGGGCGGAATGGTGTCCCTGTTTCTCATGCAGCTGGGGGAAATTGTATTCGGCGGAGTGGGCAGCGGGCTTTACGGGATGCTCGCCTTTGTGCTGCTTACAGTATTCATTGCAGGCCTTATGGTGGGAAGAACGCCGGAATATCTTGGGAAAAAGGTGGAACCCTTTGATATGAAGATGGTGTGTCTGATCGTCCTTACGCCAGCCCTGCTGACCCTGCTTGGAACCGCAGCCGCAGTTCTCATGCCGGAAGCAGCATCGAGGCTGACCAATTCAGGGGCCCATGGCTTCTCCGAGATTCTGTATGCGTTTTCTTCCATGGCCAATAACAACGGCAGCGCCTTTGGAGGGCTTCAGAGCGACAATGTGTTCACAAATGTCTCAGGGGGGATCATCATGCTGCTGGTCCGCTTTATTCCCATGACAGCCGTGATTTTTCTTGCCGGAAATATGGCGCAGAAGAAGACGGTTGCAGCCGGCGAGGGAACACTGTCCACCAGCAACGCCACATTTGTGGGGCTTTTGATCGGGGTTATTCTCATTATAGGCGCCCTTGGCTTTCTGCCTGCCCTGGCCCTTGGCCCGATTGCTGAATTCTTTACAACGCATTAATAATAGAAGGTGAAAAAAATGGAAAAAAAGAATATGGACAAGAGCATCCTTTTGGATGCGCTGAAACAGTCCTTTGTGAAGCTGTCTCCCCGGGTGCAGGTAAAAAATCCTGTCATGCTGGTGGTTTATATAGGCACCCTGCTGACTGCCGCCCTGTATTTTCTTTCCTTTGCAGGACTTGCAGAAGAAAGCGCAGGCTATACTCTGGCTGTTTCCGTCATTTTATGGTTTACGGTACTGTTTGCCAATTTTGCCGAGGCCATTGCAGAGGGACGGGGACGGGCCCAGGCCGACAGCCTGCGAAGCGCCAGGAAGGATGTTAAGGCAAGGAAGCTGAAATCCGCTTCCAATACAGAGGATTATACGGATGCCCTGTCCAATACCTTAAAAAAGGGCGATATCGTATACGTCAAAGCAGGAGAGCAGATTCCCATGGACGGAGAGGTGATCGACGGAGCCGCCTCTGTTGATGAAAGCGCCATTACCGGGGAATCGGCCCCTGTCATCCGGGAATCCGGCGGTGACCGGAGTGCTGTCACAGGGGGAACGACCCTGGTTTCCGACTGGCTGATCATCGAGGTGACGGCGGAAGCAGGGGAAAGCTTTCTGGATAAAATGATTTCCATGGTGGAAGGGGCTGCCAGAAAGAAAACGCCCAATGAAATCGCCTTGCAGATTTTACTCATAACCCTTACCATCATTTTTCTTGTGGTTACGGCAACCCTGCTTCCCTTTACCTATTTTGCCAGTGTTCAGGCCAGCTCAGGGTCGGCCATTTCCGTAACCAATGTGATTGCTCTTCTGGTATGCCTTGCACCCACCACAATCGGCGCCCTTCTTTCCTCCATCGGCATTGCGGGCATGAGCCGGTTAAACCAGGCCAATGTTCTGGCAATGAGCGGCCGGGCCATAGAAGCGGCCGGAGATGTGGATGTGCTGCTGTTAGATAAAACAGGGACCATCACCCTGGGCAACCGCCAGGCCAGCGAGTTTTTACCTGTTGCAGGAGTCACGGAACAGGAGCTTGCCGACGCCGCCCAGCTTTCCTCCCTTGCGGATGAAACTGCCGAGGGAAGAAGCATTGTGGTTCTTGCCAAGGAGAGGTTTGGAATACGGGGCAGGGAGCTTTCCCGGTTAGGGGCGGTTTTTGTGGAGTTTACGGCAAAGACAAGGATGAGCGGCATCGATTATCAGGGAAATGAAATCCGCAAGGGCGCGGCTGATACCATAAAGGAATTCGTGGTTCAAAAGGGCGGCAAATACCCGGAAGAGTGCGAACAGCTGGTAAAGCGGGTGGCAGGCGCAGGAGGAACCCCTCTTGTGGTGGCAAAGAACAGTCAGGTGCTGGGCGTTATCTACCTGAAAGATATTGTGAAAAACGGCGTAAAGGAACGTTTTGAGGATCTGCGGAAAATGGGCATTAAAACCATTATGATAACCGGCGATAATCCTATGACAGCGGCAGCCATTGCCGCGGAAGCCGGGGTTGACGATTTCCTGGCGGAGGCCACGCCCGAAGCAAAGCTGGCTCTCATCCGGGATTACCAGGCCAAGGGCCATCTGGTGGCCATGACGGGCGACGGCACCAACGATGCCCCCGCACTGGCCCAGGCAGATGTTGCGGTTGCCATGAATTCGGGAACCCAGGCTGCAAAGGAAGCCGGCAACATGGTGGATCTGGATTCCAGCCCTACCAAGCTCATCGATATTGTACGGATCGGAAAGCAGCTTTTAATGACCAGAGGCTCCTTGACCACCTTCAGCGTGGCAAATGATGTGGCAAAGTATTTCGCCATTATCCCGGCCCTGTTCATCGGCATTTATCCCCAGCTTAAGGCTCTGAATTTTATGGGACTGACAAGCGGTGCAAGCGCCATGCTTTCCGCAATAATTTATAACGCGCTGATCATCATTGCCCTGATTCCGCTGGCTCTAAGAGGCGTGAAATACAGGGAACTGCCTGCCGGAAAATTACTGAAAAGAAACCTGACGGTTTACGGCTTAGGCGGTATTGCAGCTCCATTTCTGGCAATTAAGCTGATTGACATTGTTCTGACCGCCTGCGGTCTTGCGTAAGGGGGATTGAAATCATGAAAAATATAAAATTACTCAGGCCAGCGCTTTTATGCTTCGGCATCATGGTTCTGCTGTGCGGCTTTCTTTATACAGCGGCAGTCACAGGCTTTGCCCAGCTTTTATTTCCCCATCAGGCGGATGGCAGCATCATTGCCGTGGCCTTAAAGGACGGGACGGAAAAGGAGTATGGCTCCGGCCTGATTGCACAGGAATTTACAAAGCCGGAGTATCTCATTGGAAGGCCGTCCGGCGTATCCAATCTTTCCCCTGTCAGCGGCGAACAGGAGGCGCTTGTTCAGGAACGCATTGATTGGTGGCATTCCTTTGATCCTGATAATCAGGCCGACATTCCCATGGATCTGGTGACGGCCTCAGGCAGCGGTGTTGATCCCAATATTTCTCCTGAGGCGGCGGAATATCAGGTTTCAAGGATTGCGGCAGCCAGAAATATGACAGAAGATGAAGTGAGGACCATCATAGGGACTTATACAAAGGGGCGTTTTCTTGGATTTATCGGCGAACCGGCTGTCAATGTTTTAAAGGTGAACCTGGCTCTGGACGATTTACTGCAGCCTTAAAAAATGGTATGATATAGGCTGAAACATGCCCACCAAGCGGAGGAAAATATATGGAAGACTTTGACCACAGGCCTGACCCTGACGCAATTCTGGAGAATATCCAGGCCCATGAAAAGCAGCACTCGGGCAGATTAAAAATATTTTTTGGATATGCCGCGGGCGTCGGTAAGACCTTTGCCATGCTGGATGACGCCCAGGACCGCTATAAAAGCGGGATGGATGTTCTGGTTGGCTACATTGAGCCCCATACCCGCCCCGAGACCATGCAGAAGCTTCATGGTCTTCCTGTGCTTGCGCCGAAAATCATATCATACCGCAATATAGAGCTGAAAGAATTTGACCTGGATGAAGCCTTAAGGCGCAAGCCGGAGCTGATTCTTGTGGATGAGCTGGCCCATACCAATGCAGAGGGCGGGCGGAATAAAAAGCGCTACCAGGATATTGAAGAGCTGCTGGGAGCGGGAATTGATGTGTATACAACCGTAAATGTCCAGCACATGGAAAGCTTAAACGATGTCATTGAAAATATCACCAGGATCCGGGTTCAGGAAACGGTGCCTGATTATATTTTTGACCGTGCCGATAAAATCGAACTGGTGGACATTGAGCCTGACGAGCTTCTGAGCCGCTTTGAAGAGGGGAAGATATACCGCCCCGAGCGGGCGGAAGCGGCCATGCAGAACTTTTTCACCCGGGAAAACTTACGGCTTCTGCGGGAAATTGCCCTCCGGTGCACTGCGGACAAAATCAGCCTGGAGAACCAGAACGAGCGGAGCTTATCCGATAAAATGGCAAATACCAGGATGCTTGTCTGCATCGGCCCTTCCCCCTCCTCCGCCAAATGCATCCGGTGGACGGCCCGGGCGGCAGAGGCCTTTCACGCCACCTGGGTAGCCTTATATGTGGAGGATATAGAAAGCGAGCACCTTACCCGGGAGCAGCAGAAAACCATCCGGGCCAACATCGACCTGGCGGAAAAGCTTGGGGCGGAAATCGTCAATCTGACCGGACACGATATTGCCGTTACCGTGTCAGAATATGCAAAGCTTTCCGGCATCACAAATATTGTAATCGGCAAAAGCAGAAACAAAAAGACCCTGAAAAACCTATTTGACATGGATTTTGAGGATAAGCTGATCTCCCTTTTACCCAGCATAGAGGTTCACATCATACCCGGAAACGCCGTGAAACGCAATTATAAAAAACCTCATCATAGGGTGAAAAATGAAAATGTTTCCTTTTCCTGGAAAGATTCCATAAAAATGCTTTCTATTTTAACGGCTACGACCCTGATTTCCTTTGTGCTTCAAAGGCTGGATACTATGAACCATAATATTATCATGGTTTATATTTTTTCTGTTCTCCTCATTTCAAGGATGACCGAAGGGTATTTATACGGAATTATTTCCTCCGTGATCAGTGTTCTTACCTTTAATTTCTTTTTTACGGAGCCCTATTTTACACTGGATGCCATACAGGCAGGCTATCCCCTTACCTTTGTCATCATGCTGCTGGTGGCCTTAATTACCAGCACTTTAACGGTGCGCATCAGGGCGGAAGCGCGGCTGGCCGTAAAGAGAGAGCACCGTACCGAGGTTCTATATGAGATCAATAAGATGCTCCTTATTACAAGGGGTCTTGACCGGATTGTGGATCTGACTAATGATTATGTCGTCAGGCTGTTCGGCCGTTCCGTAGTATTTTTCACCATTGACCCTGAACACGGGGAGGATGGAAAGGCCATGCAGGCAGAGGATGATATTGATGGGGCGGTCTTAAATTCAGCGGATGAAAAGGCGGTGGCCCACTGGGTATTTCTCAATCACAAGCGCGCAGGTGCGGGAACGGATACCCTGGCAGGTGCGGCTGCATTTTACATGCCTGTGGTCTCCCAGGGCAAGGTTCTTGCTGTCTGGGGGATTTCCTGCATGAAAGAAAATCTTGACCATAACACCCGCCTGTTTCTGCGCATGATCGCCTCCCAGGTGGCAATGGCCCTGGAGAGACAGCATCTTTCCGACGAGCAGCGCAATATTATGGTGGAATCGGAAAAGGAAAAGATGAGAAGCACGCTTTTGCGCGCCATATCCCATGACCTGCGCACGCCTCTGGCAAGTATTTTAGGGGCCAGCTCCGCAATCCGTGAAAATGGGAAAGCCCTTGACGAAAGCACCCGTGACAGCCTGGTGGCCAATATCCAGGAGGAATCCCAGTGGCTCATCCGTATGGTGGAAAACCTGCTCTCCGTGACCCGGATCAATGAGAACGCCTCCAATCTTGTAGAAAGCCTGGAGGCGGCGGAAGAGGTGGTAGGAGAGGCCGTGAGCCGCATCAAGCAGAGATTTCCCGACCGGGAAATCAGGGTTCACGTCCCCGAGGAATTTTTAGAGGTTCCCATGGACGGGACCCTGATCGTACAGGTATTAATAAATCTGCTGGAAAATGCCATAAAATATTCCCCCGGTGATTCTCCTGTTGAAATCCATCTGGAAAAGGACGGAAAGTGGGCCAGATTTGAGGTGCGGGACCATGGAAAGGGGATTTCCAACGAAGATTTCCCCTATTTGTTTACCGGCTATAAGCCCGGCGAGAACCGGAGCGTGGATTCTTCAAGGGGGATGGGAATCGGCCTTTCCATCTGCAAAACAATTATAAACGCCCATAAGGGCGAACTGGAAGCGGAAAACAGAAAGGACGGGGGAGCGTTGTTTCGCTTTACCCTTCCATTGAAAGGAAGTGAATGAATATGGACATCAAGCCAACGGTTTTGATCATTGAGGATGAAGATGCCATCTGCAACTTCATATCCGCGGTTCTGACCTCCAACAGCTATCAGGTTGTAAAAGCCAAGACAGGAAAGGAAGGGCTGTCCCTGTTTGCCTCCCACATTCCGGATATCGTGCTTCTGGACCTGGGCCTGCCGGATATGGATGGAATGGAAATACTGAAAAATATACGCCAGTGGTCAAAAACCCCGGTCATCGTAGTATCTGCCCGGGGATATGAGAGGGAAAAGGTGGCTGCTCTTGATTTCGGCGCAGATGATTATATTGTAAAGCCCTTCGGAACCTCGGAGCTCCTTGCCAGAATACGGACTGCCATGCGCCACAGCCTGGAATCCGTGAGCGCAGACGCCGGGGAATCGGAAAAATTTACCGTTGGCGACCTGGAGATCGACTACAGGAAACGGATAGTATGCAGGGCCGGAGAGAGAATTCATTTAACCCCCATTGAATACAAGATTCTGGTTCTGCTGTCTAAAAATGCGGGCAAGGTGCTGACCCATGATTTCATCATACGGGAAATCTGGGGAATCTATACGGATGAGAGCCATACCCTGCGGGTCAACATGGCAAATATCCGGCGAAAAATCGAGGCAAATCCGGGAGCCCCCCGGTATATTCTCACAGAAATGGGCGTCGGATACCGGATGGTAGAGGAGGTGGCTGAGAACTTATAAGAAAAAAATATAGGTTTTTCTAAGAATTCTGCATTGTTATTTCTTTCTCAAATGCTTATAATAGTACTAGTCATTTGATAAGGAGGACAATAAAATGTCGATTTTAGTTACCGGAGGCGCTGGCTATATTGGCAGCCATACCTGTGTGGAGCTGTTAAATGCGGGTTTTGAAGTAGTGGTTGTTGACAATCTGTGCAATTCCAGCAGAAAGTCAATGGAAAGAGTAATGGAGATTACAGGAAAGAGGCTGACCTTTTATGAAGCCGATTTATTGGACCGGGATGCACTGGAGCAGATATTTGATGAGGAAGCCATCGATGCTGTCATCCATTTTGCAGGCTTAAAAGCGGTTGGAGAATCGGTGGGGAAGCCTCTTGAATATTATCATAACAATATTACAGGAACACTGGTGCTTTGCGACGTCATGAGAAACCATGGGGTGAAGAGCATCGTATTCAGTTCCTCAGCCACAGTATATGGAGATCCTGCCTTTGTTCCCATTACAGAGGAGTGCCCGAAAGGGGAAATCACCAATCCTTACGGGCGGACGAAAGGCATGCTGGAGCAGATTCTGACCGATTTACATACGGCAGACCCGGAGTGGAAGGTTATGATTCTGCGTTATTTCAATCCTATCGGAGCCCACAAGTCCGGCAGGATCGGAGAGGACCCAAAGGGAATCCCCAACAACCTGCTGCCATATATTACCCAGGTGGCAGTCGGAAAGCTGGAGCGCCTGGGCGTGTTCGGAAGCGATTACGACACTTCCGACGGCACCTGCATCCGCGATTACATCCATGTGGTGGACTTAGCTGACGGTCATGTAAAGGCTTTAGAGAAAATGGCCCAAAATAAGGGCGGCGTCTGGATTTACAACCTTGGAACAGGTACCGGGTACAGCGTTTTGGATGTCATCCATGCCTTTGAGGAGGCCAATGACTTAAAGATCCCTTATGTGCTCATGGAGAGAAGACCAGGGGATGTCCCCCAGTGCTATGCGGCTCCTCTGAAGGCAGAGAAAGAGCTGGGCTGGAAAGCGGAACGTGACTTAAAGGACATGTGCCGGGATTCCTGGAACTGGCAGAAGAACAATCCTCAGGGATATGAGGCGTAAGGTAAGGGAAGTAAGGCAAGACAACGCAGGATAGCGCAGGACGACACAAGGCAACTCTGGCTCTGGACAAAGTGCAGATTTTTAAAAGAAAACGGACGCCATAGCTCAGCAGGTATCTGTTAAGAAAGTTGTTTTTAAAAGCAAGACGGAATGGTGAAAAGCTGTGCCGCCTTGCTTTTGTTACAAACTTTCTGCTCTTTATTACAGAATTTGTATTACACAGGAATCGGTTCAGTGGCGCGGCATGGCCGCATGCAAAGGTTATTATCTGACTTAATTGAAAGCGGGTGAAAATTATGGGAGTTGTAGAATCAAAAACACCGATCCTCATTCTTTCCTATTGTAATTGTGAAATATATTGCTGCCACCTGGACGGATACAGGGCGGACACGGATGCCTTGCTTCACCGTCTGTCAAAAATTGAATCAATATTTTTATCTAAGCCGGCAGATGCCCAATTCAGGGTCTGGTATAACCTGGATGAAAACAGTTTAGATAAACATACCTTGGGATTGATAGCCAAAAGCATTTCCCGGTTTCAAGGGCATATTTACAAAATTGCCTTTATCGGTTTACATGGATTTGCAAAAAGGAAATTCAACGGCATTTTAGAACAGGCTCTCGGAGGTTTATCTGTCCCAAAGGCATATTTTACAGATGCGGAATCGGCGAAAGGATGGCTTATTTAATAAGCCGGAGGGGTATGTCGGTTTATAAAAATTCATAAAATGAGGAAAATGGTACATAATACGTGATGAAATAAAAAATAACATGACAAAAGAGCGAAAGAAAGACCTCGCAATGACGTTGTGTATGATTTTTTTTATTTTCGTTCGGGCTGCACTATTTGGCATTTGAGGAAGCTAAGGAATTCTGGAATTATCCATATTTTCTGCCTTTCGATTCTGTTCGGATAGTGCAGTTTTTTGTTGCTTTTTTGTACTGTCGTGGAAACCATAAAAAAAAGTTCCATTCCCGGAAGTCGAACATATATTCGAAAATACTTGAAACCGGAATCGAAATATGATATGATGGGAAAAAGAACGGACGTTCGAAAATGAAGTTCAAGAGAGAATGTTCCATAACAAATGTTCGACATGAAATATCCGAGGTGAGAAAATGTTAATCCAGGAAGAACTGAGCGTCCAGAAAAAACTTGAGATATTGTCTGACGCTGCTAAATATGATGTAGCCTGTACCTCCAGCGGAGTGGACCGCAAGGGAAAGGCCGGAACTCTGGGGAATGCGGCGGCAGCCGGAATCTGCCACAGCTTTTCCGCAGACGGCAGATGTATATCCCTGCTGAAAATATTGTTTACCAACCAGTGCATCTATGACTGCAAATACTGTATAAACCGGAGTTCCAATGATGTGGTCCGGACGGCATTTACTCCGGATGAGGTCTGCAAGCTGACCATTCAGTTTTACCGCCGCAATTATATCGAGGGGCTGTTTTTAAGTTCCGGCGTTCTTTACAGCGCTGATTATACCATGGATCTGATTTACCAGACCCTTAAAAAGCTGCGGGAAGAGTATCACTTCCACGGTTATATCCATGTAAAGGCCATACCAGGTGCAGATCCGGTTCTCATTGAAAAGACAGGCTTTCTGGCAGACCGTATGAGCATCAATCTGGAGCTTCCCACGGCGGACGGGCTTAAGAAGCTGGCTCCGGGCAAGAGCAGAAGTAAGATTTTGACGCCCATGCGGCAGATACAAAAAGGAATAGCGGTAAACAAGTACGAGCTGATGGAATACAGGAAAGCTCCCTCCTTTGTACCGGCAGGCCAGAGTACCCAGATGATTGTGGGAGCCACTCCTGAAAATGATTTTCAGATGATGATGGTGGCGGAAGCCCTTTACCAGAATTACGATTTAAAGCGGGTTTTCTACTCCGCTTTCGTTCCGGTCAATCAGGACAGCAGTCTGCCTGCACTTCCCGGCGGCCCGCCGCTTCTGCGGGAACACAGGCTTTATCAGGCCGACTGGCTCATGCGTTTTTACGGCTTCCGGGCAGGGGAGCTGCTTTCCGAAGAACGCCCGAATTTCAATGTTTTGCTGGACCCAAAGTGCGACTGGGCCCTGCGCCATCTGGAGCTGTTTCCGGTGGATGTGAACCGGGCGGATTACTACACCCTGTTAAGGGTTCCGGGCATGGGCGTGAAATCTGCCAAGCGCATCATAGCTGCAAGAAAGAACGCTCCTCTGGATTTTGACGGGTTAAAAAAGATAGGTGTCGTATTGAAGCGGGCTGTTTATTTCATCACCTGTTCCGGACGGATGATGTATCCGGTCAAGCTTGATGAGGACTCTATTTCCCGCCATTTAATCGGGGAGGAGCAGAGAAAAGTATGGGATATCGGATCACAGGGAACGTTCCGGCAGCTTTCCCTTTTTGACGATGTGAGCATGCCTGCCTTGTCAGGCCAGGGAGGATTGTAAGGTTGAAGACGGTCTATTTGTGTGAAGACAGTGTGGAAGGGATATTCAGCGGCATATACACGGCCTGGATGAGCAGGAAAGGACATGCCAATGTAAAGCTGGGCCTTACGGACGCCCAGGATACCATGGAGCTGTTCTGCCAGTATGTAGAGGTTCCTGCGGATGCAGAGAAAGCGGGTAAGGTGGTGGAGGCGATCCGGGAGAAGATATCGGAGGAAGCCTATATGACTGTTTATAAGGCTGCTTTGAGCAAAGAGGCGGACCGGGCAGACAGGATATACCGCTTTTTAATTTACGGCTTTCACATAGGGGCTAATATTGTCCATATGATCCAGATACAGGAGGTTTACGAAATCTTTCGTATATGCCGCCATATAGACAATGAAACACATCTGCTTACAGGCTTTGTGCGTTTTGTGGAAATGGAAGGAGGCCTTCTGGTCAGCAGGATCGGACCGAAAAATGACGTGCTGATGCTTCTGGCGCCTCATTTTTCTGACCGGCTTTCCGGCGAAAACTGGGCTTTATATGATGAAAACAGGAAGAAAGCAGTTCTTCATCCGGCGTTTCGTCCCTGGTTTTTGGTGGATCTTATTTCATCAGAATGGGAGGACCGTCTCATTAAGGCGGAAGAGGAGGATGAATATGAGCTGCTCTTCAAAAGCTTCAGAAAAAGTATTTCCATCAAGGAACGGACAAATCTGGTCTGTCAGAGAAACCACATGCCTCTCCGGTACCGGCCCTATATGCCGGAATTTTCCGGCGGCTTAAAGGATATATAACGCAGAAAAAACTTGCCTTTTCTCTTCTTTTCAGTTATCATAGATACAGGTTCCTGTTCGGGAACATTCCAGATGCATTTCAGCATCACTTTTTCCTGTATATTTATGAAACTGAATATGAAAACGCTCATTGGGTGTACGTTCACTCCTGATAAAGTGGGGAACACCATTCAATAGGTCTGGGCAAGAATAAGGAAAGGAGAAAAGGTTTTGTACAGTAAAGTTCACAGTGTAGGAATCACCGGTGTAGAGGGAGTGCCGATCCTTGTGGAGGCAGACGTCAGCGACGGACTTCCGGGCTTTTCTATGGTGGGTTATCTTTCTTCTGAGGTGAGAGAGGCTCAGGACCGGGTGAGGACGGCTTTAAAAAACTCCGGTTTCCGGCTTTCTGCAAAAAAGATTACAATTAATTTGTCGCCCGCCGACATCCGTAAGGAAGGGACCGCCTTTGACCTGCCCATTGCTGTTGCAGTTCTGGCGGCGTCCGGCATGGTGAAGTCCTCTGCTTTGGAAAACTGCGTGATTTCAGGAGAGCTGGGACTGGATGGGAGAATCAAACCCGTCCGGGGGGCCTTATCCATAACCGCAGCCGCCAAAAAGGCCGGAAAGCAAAAATGTTTCTTTCCCAGAGAGAATGCCGGA
The DNA here is from genome assembly GCA_023437715.1 of Bacillota bacterium. Lineage (GTDB taxonomy): Bacteria > Bacillota > Clostridia > Lachnospirales > Lachnospiraceae > Lacrimispora. The sequence continues at coordinate 145,703 of JAEZFK010000068.1, forward strand.
GAGGGCTTAATAATAGAAGGGATGGAAATTATCGGAGTGGAGAATTTAAGGGATTTAACCGATCATCTTAACGCCCCTGAGCAGCAAATGAGCGTCAGGACCGATACTCCCCGGATTTTGGACCGGTTAAAAGACTATGATGTTGACTTTTCAGAGGTGGGAGGCCAGTTCCTTTTAAGGCGGGCCACTGAGGTGGCTGTGGCCGGTATGCACAACATTCTTTACATAGGCCCGGCAGGCACTGGAAAGACCATGATTGCCAGACGGATTCCCACGATCATGCCCTCCCTGTCCATGGAAGAGACCATTGCCATATCAAAAATTTACAGCGTATGCGGGCTTCTTTCCCAGGAAGAGCCTTTGATGGCACAGCGGCCTTTCCGCAGCCCCCACCATACGATTACTCCCCAGGCTCTGGCCGGGGGCGGTAGAATTCCCAAACCAGGTGAGATATCCCTGGCATCCGGAGGCGTTCTGTTTCTGGATGAATTACCCGAATTTCAAAAAAATACCATAGAGATTTTGCGGCAGCCTTTGGAGGAGGGAAAGATAACCGTATCCAGAATCCATGGAGCTCATGTATTTCCCGCGGACTTCATATTTGCAGCTGCAATGAACCCGTGTTTATGCGGCTATTACCCTGACCGAAGCAGATGCAGATGCTCCGAGCAGCAGATACGGCGGTATTTAGGCAGGATTTCAAAACCTCTGCTGGACAGAATTGACATTTGCGTGGAGTCAGGAGCTGTCACATATGAAGAGCTGCAGCAGAAAAAAGGCGGGGAAGCCTCTGCTGCCATACGGCAGAGAGTGGAAGCGGCAAGGATCATCCAAAAGGAGCGGTTTACAGGCAGCGAAATTTATTTTAACAGCGCCATGAAAAAAGCCCAGCTTGAGAAATTCTGTATTTTGGAAAAAAAGGAAAAAGACTTTTTGAAGAAAGTTTATGACAGCTTCGGAATCAGCGCCAGAGGCTATGAGAAAATCCTTAAAATATCCAGAACCATAGCGGACCTGGCTGGTTCCGAAAGGATCACCAAGGATCATCTGGCCGAGGCAGTAGGCTTAAGAAGCATGGAAGGAAAATATTGGGGAGGAATATATGGACAACCATGAAGAACGGGAGTACTTATACTGGCTCAGCCATGTTCCCTCACTGGGAGCGGTGAAGATAAAAAAGCTTTATGACTACATGGGAAGCTATAAAAGAATATATAATATAGAAAGAAAAGAACTGGAAGCTTCGGGACTTTTAAAACAGGATGAGGTTTCTGTCCTGGAAAGATATAAAGGGCGTCTGGATGGCTGCAGAAAAGAGCTGGAAAAAGTGGAGGCAAAGGGCATTCGGTTTATTACGCCCTATGAAGAAGAATATCCAAGGCGCCTTCTTGGCATTTACGGATACCCTATGGGGATTTTTTGCAAGGGAAAGCTGCCGGAGGCGGAAAGACCTGCGGTGGCTGTGGTGGGAGCCAGAAACTGCACCAACTATGGCAGGCAGCTGGCCTCCTATATGGCAGGGGAACTGTCAAAGGCAGGCATTCAGATTGTCAGCGGGCTGGCCAGGGGAATCGACGGAGCGGCCCATCAGGGAGCTTTGGAAGCCGGCGGGGATACTTACGGAATCCTGGGCTGCGGAATCGATATCTGCTATCCAAGGGAAAATTACGGATTGTATGAGAGGCTGACGGTGCAGGGAGGAATCCTTACGGAGTTCATGCCTGGGGAAGCCCCGAGACCCTGGAATTTTCCCATGAGGAACCGGATCATCAGCGGCATTTCTGATGCGGTTCTGGTGATGGAGGCCAGAGAAAAAAGCGGTTCTCTGATCACGGCGAACCTTGGACTTGAGCAGGGAAAGGAAATTTTTGCACTTCCGGGAAGAGTGACAGACCCTTTAAGCGCAGGCTGCAACCGGCTGATCTGCGATGGGGCAGGAGTATTGATAAGTCCTGATGTTGTGCTGGAATATTTCCGGATGCAGAGAGGTAAAATGTTAAGAGTTAATGAAAAAAGTGAGAACGGACTTGCCAAAAAAGAAAAAATGGTGTATAGTTGCCTAGATTTACAACCGAAAAATTTGGAAGAGATTGTATCTTTAAGCGGATTGTCTGTCAGTGATTGTATGAGCGCCCTTCTGGAGCTGGAAATCAGCGGTTATGTCCTGCAGACATCCCATCAATATTATGGAAAGAAACTATAGGCGAGGAGTTTGGTATGGCGAACTGTTTAGTAATTGTGGAGTCACCTGCAAAGGTAAAGACGATAAAAAAGTTCCTTGGAACAAATTATGAGGTAGATGCTTCCAATGGACATGTGAGGGATATGCCTAAGAGTCAGTTGGGGATTGATGTAGAGAATGATTTTGATCCTAAATATATAACCATCAGGGGAAAGGGCGATATACTGGCCAAGCTGCGGAAAGAAGTGAAGAAAGCGGATAAGATTTATCTCGCAACGGACCCGGACCGTGAGGGAGAAGCCATTTCCTGGCATTTAATCAAGGCCTTAAAGCTGGATGAAGTGAAAGAAAAGCAGGTTTACCGGATCAGCTTTAACGAAATCACGAAAAATGCCGTAAAAGCTTCCTTAAAAACTCCGAGAGATATTGACATGGATTTAGTGGATGCCCAGCAGGCCAGAAGAGTTTTGGACCGCATGGTTGGCTATATGATAAGTCCTTTGCTTTGGGCAAAGGTAAAGAGGGGGTTAAGTGCAGGCCGTGTCCAGTCTGTGGCTCTCCGCATAATCAGTGACAGAGAAGACGAAATCAATGCTTTCATTCCTGAAGAGTATTGGAATCTGGAAGCTGACTTAAAGCAGAGCGGAAGCAAAAAGCCTCTGGAAGCAAAATTCTACGGAGACAGAAACGGGAAAATCACCATCCGCACCAAGGAGGAGCTGGACCAGATTTTGTCAGGCCTGGAAAACCAGACCTATACGGTAGAGGAAGTTAAGGTAGGAGAGAGAGTAAAGAAAGCTCCCATTCCATTTACCACCAGCACGCTTCAGCAGGAAGCGTCCAAGGTCCTGAATTTTTCCACCCAGAAGACCATGCGTCTGGCCCAGCAGCTGTATGAAGGCGTTGAGGTTGCAGGACGGGGAACCGTAGGTCTTATCACTTATCTCAGAACAGACTCTACCAGAATTGCGGAAGAAGCAGATGCTCTGGCCAGAGATTATATAGAGAAAAACTATGGAAGCCAGTATGTGGCAAAGGGAGAGCAGGTTAAAAAGAGCAATGTAAAGATCCAGGATGCCCACGAGGCCATCCGTCCGACGGACATTGAGCTCACCCCGGTTATGGTAAAGGAATCCCTGCAAAGAGATTTATTCCGGCTCTATCAGCTGATCTGGAAACGCTTTGCGGCCAGCAGAATGCAGCCGGCTGTTTATGAAACCACCTCCGTAAGAATCGGAGCCGGAGACTATATTTTCACCCTTTCCGCCTCCAAGCTGTCCTTTGACGGTTTTATGTCCGTATATGTCCAGGAAGAGGAAAAGGAAGAGGCCAATGTTTTGCTGGGAAATCTGGAAAAGGGCAATGTCTTAAAGCTGGATAAACTGAGCAGCAGCCAGCACTTTACCCAGCCGCCGGCTCATTTCACAGAGGCTTCTCTGGTAAAAGCCATGGAGGAGCAGGGCATCGGACGTCCGAGTACCTATGCGCCCACCATTACCACCATCATAGCCAGACGGTATGTGGCGAAGGAAAATAAAAATCTTTATGTGACGGAACTGGGTGAGGTTGTCAACAACATTATGAAGCAGAACTTTCCCAGCATCGTAGATGTTACCTTTACCGCGAATCTGGAGTACCTTTTAGATAAGGTGGGAGACGGGTCCGTCCAGTGGAAGACCGTTGTGAAAAACTTTTATCCCGATTTAAAGGAAGCGGTAAACAAAGCTTTCGTAGAATTGGAGAGTGTGACAATTGCCGATGAAGTGACCGACGAAATCTGCGAGGTCTGCGGCCGCAACATGGTCATTAAGTATGGTCCTCACGGCAAATTCCTGGCCTGCCCGGGATTTCCGGAGTGTAAGAACACAAAGCCTTACCTTGAGAAAATCGGCGTTCCCTGTCCAAAGTGCGGAAAAGAAGTGGTGATAAAGAAAACGAAAAAGGGCAGAATTTATTATGGCTGCGAAGCCAACCCGGACTGCGATTTTATGTCATGGCAGAAGCCGTCTACGCAGAAATGTCCGAAATGCGGGGCCTACATGGTTGAAAAGGGAAATAAGCTGCAGTGCTCCAATGAACAGTGCGGTTATAGTATGGATAAAGAGAAAAAGGGATAATTATTAAGAAAAACGAAAATCTTCAAAAAACTATTGTTATTTGAAAAAAATAGTGTTAATATTTAATTATTAGAGGAGTATTTTGGACTTTTAACATAAATTCTTAAGGAGGTTTTCGGCTATGAGCGTACAGTTATTGGACAAAACTAGAAAAATTAACAAATTATTGCATAATAATAACTCGCACAAAGTTGTATTTAACGATATCTGTGAAGTGCTGACCGAGATCCTGAATTCCAATATTCTTGTTATCAGCAAGAAAGGAAAGGTGTTGGGCGTAGGCCTGACGCCGGATATCGATGAGATTCAGGAGCTGATCGCGGATCAGGTTGGCGGTTATGTGGATACCCTGTTGAATGAGCGTTTGTTAAGTATTCTGTCAACAAAGGAAAATGTCAATCTGGAAACCTTGGGATTTACCGGCGGCAATATCAGAAAATATCAGGCCATCATCACCCCCATTGACATCGCGGGAGAGCGCCTGGGAACTCTGTTTATTTACAAATCGGATTCCCAGTATGATATCGATGATATTATTTTAAGCGAATACGGAACAACTGTGGTAGGACTTGAAATGATGCGTTCCGTCAATGAAGAGAACGCAGAAGAAAGCAGAAAGGTGCAGATTGTCAAGTCTGCCATCAGCACCTTATCCTTTTCCGAGCTGGAAGCAATCACTCATATCTTTGAAGAGCTGGATGGCAACGAGGGGATTCTGGTGGCAAGCAAAATTGCCGACCGCGTAGGCATCACCCGTTCCGTTATCGTCAATGCCCTTCGGAAATTTGAGAGCGCCGGCGTAATCGAATCCAGGTCTTCCGGCATGAAAGGAACCTATATCAAGGTTCTGAACGATGTGGTGTTTGACGAATTGAAGAGCATAAAGGCAGGAAATAGCAAAACCATGCAGGAACGCCGGGATATGAAAGACGGAATATAAGGCGCAAGGGATATAAGAATAAAACAGATGTGAATCTTATGATCCTGTATTATATGGGAAGCCCAGGTATGGAATCTCATATATACAATGATCCGGCATAGAATTATATGGAAATTTGCGGCGGAAAAGAGCAGCATAAAAAGGAGCAGGAATATAGCCTTTGCTCCTTTTTTGTGTAAAAATCCCAGTTTAGAAATGAATAAGTTTCTCACAAAGGAATAAAAATTACTTGCATCGTATACAAAGATATGTTATACTAGCTAAGCTTATTAAAAATCACGTCTGCGGATTCTGAGGGATGGTGCCTGACACGGGTCTCCCCGGGAGCATGAGAAGCGGACGGAAGAAAAACCAAATGGAGGAAGTAACATGAGCGTAATTTCAATGAAGCAGCTTTTAGAAGCTGGCGTGCACTTTGGTCACCAGACAAGAAGATGGAACCCTAAGATGGCTCCATACATCTACACCGAGAGAAACGGTATCTACATCATCGACTTACAGAAATCTGTTGTTAAGGTAGATGAGGCTTACAAGGCTGTTTCCGATATCGCAGCAGAAGGCGGAAAGATTCTTTTCGTAGGTACAAAAAAGCAGGCTCAGGACGCTATCAAGTCTGAGGCAGAGCGCTGCGGTATGTATTTCATCAACGAGAGATGGCTTGGCGGTATGCTTACCAACTTCAAGACCATTCAGTCCAGAATTGCAAGATTGAAACAGATCGAGACAATGTCCCAGGACGGAACTTTTGATGTTCTTCCTAAAAAGGAAGTTATCGCTCTCAAGAAAGAATGGGAGAAGTTAGAGAAGAATTTAGGCGGAATCAAGGAAATGAAGAAGGTTCCGGATGCAATTTTTGTTGTAGATCCAAAGAAAGAAAGAATCTGCGTTCAGGAAGCTCATACCCTGGGAATTCCGTTAATTGGTATCGCTGATACAAACTGTGATCCGGAAGAGCTTGATTTTGTGATCCCAGGTAATGATGATGCCATTAGAGCCGTTAAACTGATCGTTTCTAAGATGGCAGACGCAGTAATCGAAGCAAACCAGGGCGAAGCAGTAGCTGAGGAAGCAGAAGCAGCCGAGGAAACAGAAGAGACTGTAGAGGCTTAATGATTAAAGCGATTGAATGCTTCGACCTGCTTTGAGAGGCAGGTTGAAGCATTTTTTATGGGAAAATATTCCTGAAAAGCAGATGGGTATTCCGAATATCAACAACGAAAAAAACAAATGGAGGGAAAACAAATGGCAGCAGTTACAGCTGGAATGGTAAAAGAGTTAAGAGAAATCACCGGTGCAGGTATGATGGACTGCAAGAAAGCTCTTGCAGAAACCGATGGAAATATGGAAAAGGCAGTTGAGTTTTTAAGAGAGAAAGGACTTGCAGCAGCGTCCAAGAAAGCAGGCAGAATCGCAGCAGAAGGACTTGTTGCTACCATTGTGAGCGAGGATGGAAAGTCTGCATCAATCGTTGAAGTAAACAGCGAGACAGACTTCGTTGCAAAGAATGCCCAGTTCCAGAGCTATGTTGCCGATGTTGCGGCTCAGGCCCTTGCAACCGAAACAAAGGATATTGACGCTTTTCTTGCTGAGCCATGGGCAAAGGACACTTCTTTAACTGTTGCACAGGCATTATCCAGCCAGATCGCAGTGATCGGCGAGAACATGAACATCAGAAGATTTGAGAAGATCACAACTGATGGCCTGGTAGTTGATTATATCCACGGCGGCGGAAGAATCGGCGTTTTAATTGAAGCCAGCACCGATGTGGTAAATGATGCGGTAAAAGAAGCATTAAAGAATATCGCCATGCAGATTGCAGCATTGACACCAAAGTATGTAAACAGAGATGAGGTTCCACAGGAATTCATCGACCACGAGATGGAGATCTTAAAGGTCCAGGCCAAGAACGAGAATCCGGACAAGCCGGACAACATTCTTGAGAAGATGATTGTAGGACGTTTAAATAAAGAGTTAAAGGAATTCTGTCTGGTAGATCAGGCCTATGTAAAAGACGGCGACTTAACAGTTGGCAAGTATTTAGAACAGGTTTCTAAAGAAGTCGGCGGCAAGGTAGATGTGAAGAAATTCGTCCGCTTTGAGACTGGCGAAGGTCTTGAGAAGAAAGAAGAGAATTTCGCAGAAGAAGTTGCAAAACAGATGCAGTAATCTTGTAACAGGCTTCTGGAAGGGGCTGTTGCTCTTAATTTTGCAACAGTCCCTTTTCCATTCGAGGAGTGTCCGCTTCCCGTTGACAAATTTTCTGAACGGACGGACATCACAATACCAAAGGAGTTGATAAATATGGCTAAGTATATTATAAAGCGTATCATTATGGCGATTGTAACCATCTTTGCTGTCGCAACGGTTACTTTCTTTGTCATGAATATGGTGCCGGGCGGTCCTTTTATGTCGGAAAAGGCCATCAGTCCTCAGGCGCAGGCGGCCCTCAACGAAAAATACGGTTTGGACAAGCCGCTGAACGAGCAGTATATAACCTATATGAAAGACTTGGTTCACGGCAATCTGGGATTGAGCGTGAAGCAGCGCGGACGTACCGTTAACATGATCATTGCAGCCAAGTTTCCCGTGTCCGCAAGAATCGGCGGGCTTGCAATTCTGACTGCTGTCCTTATAGGTGTTCCCTTAGGCAGTATTGCGGCATATAAGCGGGGGACCGCAGTGGATAATATCATTATTGTATTCAGTACATGCGGAATCGCGGTGCCCAGCTTCGTGGTCTGTACTATTTTAATGTATGTTTTAAGCTTAAAGCTGGGGCTTCTTCCTACTTTCGGCCTTTCATCCTGGAAAAATTATATTATGCCTGTGGTTGCTTTGGCATTTTATCCTTCTTCCTATATCGCACGTCTGATGCGTTCTTCCATGCTGGATGTCATGGGACAGGATTATATGAGAACTGCCCGTGCAAAGGGACTTTCTCAGATGGTCAGCATTTTCAAGCATGCGCTTCGTAATGCCATTCTTCCGGTTGTTACGTATTTGGGACCTCTTTTAGCCTATACGGTAACAGGAAGCTTCATTGTTGAGAAAATATTTACGATTCCGGGACTGGGCTCCGAATTCATCGGCTCCATTACGGGACGTGATTATCCTCTTATTATGGGCACGACCATCTTTCTTGCTGCCTTGATGGTTTTCATGAATGCGCTGGTAGACGTTGCTTATAAATTCATTGATCCCCGTATCAATCTGAAGTAAGAGAAAGGAGAAAGAGGATGCCAAAGAATAAATTATCATTACAGCTTAATGTGGAAGACTTTCTCCCTGCCAGTGATGCAGAAAAGGAAAGCCTCACCGTCATGCGGAAAAGCGTTGGATTCTGGAAAGATGGAATCCGCCGTCTTAAGAAGAATAAGATCGCCATGGTCAGCCTGGTCGTGATCGTTCTTGTAATTATCCTGTCATTTATCGTACCTCATTTTTATCCATACAGCTATGAACAGCAGATCCGTGGAAGTGAAAACTTAATTCCCATGCAGTATTCGGAAAAGGAACTGACAGCCATTGCGGCCGGGGAGAGCGTATTCCCTCACATTCTGGGAACAGACAACCTGGGCCGTGACTATGCAATCCGCGTCATGATGGGAAGCCGTGTTTCCCTGACCGTAGGTCTGGTTGCTTCCGCCATCATTCTGCTCATCGGATCTCTTTACGGATCCATTGCCGGTTTCTTCGGCGGCTGGGTGGATATGATTATGATGCGTATTGTAGACATGATCTATACAGTACCGGACATTTTAATTATCGTTCTGCTGTCTGTTGCCTTTGACCAGCCCCTAAAGGCCTTGGCCCAAAAGCCGGGCTTTCAGTGGATTCAGCTTATCGGCGTCAATCTGATCAGTATTTTCGTCGTGTTCGCCCTGCTTTACTGGGTAGGTATGGCCCGTATTGTGCGAAGCCAGATCCTGATTTTGAAAGAGCAGGAGTATGTGACTGCGGCCAGAGCTCTGGGAGCTTCCAGCGGCCATATCATTAAAAAGCACTTACTGACCAACTGTATCGGCACTCTGATCGTTACAACCACGCTGCAGATTCCTTCCTCTATCTTTACGGAAAGCTTCTTAAGCTTCCTGGGCCTTGGCGTTGCTGCGCCCATGCCTTCCTTAGGAAGCCTTGCCAGCGCTGCCTTAAACGGTCTTCAAAGCTACCCTCACCGTTTGTTTGCACCGGCCATTGCGATTTCCGTCATTATTTTAAGCTTCAATCTGCTTGGTGACGGCCTTCGCGACGCATTTGACCCCAAACTGAAAGATTAAAGGAGGAGAGATTTCATGAGTGAGTACTTAGTTAATATTGAAAATGAACGCCTTTCTTTCTTTACTCCGGCAGGAGAGGTTAAGGCTTTAAATGATGTTTCTCTCCATCTTCGGGAGGGAGAGGTTTTGGGGATTGTAGGAGAATCCGGTTCCGGCAAGTCTGTAACTGCCTACAGCCTTATGGGCCTTACGGCTTATCCGGGCCGCCTTATCGGCGGTTCCTTAAACTTTAACGGACACAAGATCGATCAGATGACGGAGAAAGACATGAGAAAGATCCGGGGAAATGAAATTTCCATTATTTTCCAGGATCCCATGACCAGCTTAAATCCGGTTTATACCATTGGAAACCAGATCAGCGAAGTAGTCATGCTTCATACAAGTAAAAATAAACAGCAGGCCCACGAAAGAGCCAAGGAGCTTCTTACCCTGGTAGGAATCAATGAACCGGAAAAACGCTTAAAGCAGTATCCTCATGAGCTGTCCGGCGGTATGCGCCAGCGTGTTATGATCGCCATTGCTCTTGCCTGCGAGCCTAAGCTTCTTATTGCCGATGAGCCTACAACAGCTCTGGATGTTACCATTCAGGCTCAGATTCTGGAGCTGATGATGGAATTAAAGGAAAAGCTGGGCATGGCAATCATCATGATCACCCATGACCTGGGTGTTGTGGCCAATATGTGTGACCGCATTGCAGTTATGTATGCGGGAAAAGTGGTGGAGTACGGAAATACAGATGATATTTTCTACAATCCCAGCCATGAATATACCAAGGGCCTGATCAGAAGCATTCCTAAGCTTACGGAAAAGGAACACAGCAAGCTGGTTCCTATTGAAGGAAGCCCGGTAGATATGCTGAATCCGCCTGCAGGCTGCCCCTTTGCACCAAGATGCGGAGCCTGCATGAAGATCTGCCTGCGGGAAATGCCGCCCTACACGGATATATCCGAGATTCATTACAGTGCCTGCTGGCTGCTGCAGAAACAGGAGTTTGAAAAACAGCAGGCGCAGAAGGGAGATGCCTAATGGAAGATAAGTACCTTATAGAAGTGAAAAATTTACAGCAGTATTTCCCTGTTGCCGGAGGCAAGCTGTTTGAGAAAAAGGTGGTAAAGGCTGTTGATAACGTTTCCTTTGGAATAAAGAAGGGAGAGACTCTGGGCCTGGTTGGAGAATCCGGCTGCGGAAAGACCACTACAGGCCGTACCCTGCTCCGCCTTCATGAGCCTACCGGTGGAAAGATTTTCTTTGATGGGGAGGATATCACCCATGCAAAGATGCTCCCTTACCGCCGGAAGATGCAGATCGTGTTCCAGGATCCTTACGCAAGCCTGGATCCCAGAATGACCGTAGGAGATATTGTAGGGGAAGCCATTGACATCCATCATCTGGCTGCGGGCAGCAAGGAAAAGCAGGAGAAGATTATTTCTGTGCTGTCCACCGTAGGACTGAATTCCGAGCACGCAAACCGTTATCCTCATGAATTTTCTGGCGGCCAGCGTCAGCGTGTGGGAATTGCCCGGGCACTTGCCGTAAATCCCCAGTTCATTGTCTGTGATGAGCCGGTTTCCGCCCTTGACGTTTCCATACAGGCCCAGGTGGTTAATATGTTTGAGCAGCTTCAGGAAGAACTGGGACTGACCTATCTTTTTATCGCTCATGATCTTTCTATTGTTAAGCATATTTCAAACCGTATCGGCGTAATGTATCTTGGAAAGCTGGTGGAGCTTGCGGACAGCTATGAGCTGACCTTCCACAGCGTCCATCCATATACCAAGAGCCTGATTTCCGCCATCCCTATTGCGGACCCGGAAATCAGCCGGAAATCCAAGAGAATCGTGCTGGAAGGAGATGTACCCAGCCCGGTAAATCCTCCGTCAGGCTGCCGCTTCAGGACCCGTTGTCCCTATGCGGATGAGCTTTGTGCAGCCCAGGAGCCGGAGTGGAGAGAAGTGTCTTCCGGACATTATGCGGCATGCCATCATTTGGATAAAGTGAACTAGGATCACATTGCTATTTTGCTGTTTTCATGTTATTATTAATTATGCTTGGCTCCTCAGCCGGTCAAAAGGCTGGGGAGCCATAAAAAATTATTTTTAGGAGGAAGATTTATGAAAAAAGTATCACTAGTATTGGCTGCTGTTATGGCCTCCGGTTTGATCCTTTCCGCCTGCGGCGGTAATAAGTCAGCCGGTCCGTCAGCAGGCGCCGATACCACTGCTGCTGCGTCGGGGGAGACGGCTGCACCGGCAGAGGGAACATCCGCAGGGCTCGACCTTGCAGTACAGATTGGTCCGGACCCAGAGACAATCGATCCTGCTTTAAACAGTGCGGTTGACGGCGGAAACATGATTCTCCACGCATTTGAAACCCTGATGACGGTTGATTCCAGCAACAAGATCGTTCCCGGGCAGGCAGAATCCTATGATGTATCCGATGATGGGCTTACTTATACGTTCCATCTTCGCGATGGGTTAAAGTGGAGCGACGGCACACCTTTAACCGCAGAGGATTTCGTATACTCCTGGAAGAGACTGGCTGATCCCAACACGGCGGCTCCTTATGCAGCTGACATGCTTGGCTATGTAAAGGGCTATAAGGAGGCGGAAGCCGGAAACATTGATGCTCTCGGACTGTCTGCTCCTGATGACAAGACCTTTGTAGTAGAGCTTTCTGTTCCCTGCGTATATTTTGCAAAGCTGATCACTCACGGCTCCATGGTTCCTGTACAGAAAGCAACGGTTGAAGCAAACGGTGACCAGTGGACCATAAATCCGGAAACCTATGTTTCCAATGGTCCGTTAAAGATGATCGAATGGGTACCAGGATCACACATCACATTCGCCAAGAATGAAAATTACTGGAATGCGGATAAGGTAACCTTAAATACTTTGAAGTTTGTTTTAATGGAAGATGTTAACGCCTCCTACAGCGCGTACCAGGCAGGGGAGATTTCCATGACTAAGGATGTTCCTACGGATGAGATTCCCAGCTTAAAGGATAAAGAGGATTTCCATTTAGAGCCCATTATGTCCACTACCTATATGAGCTTCCAGACACAGAAGGAACCATTTACAAATCCGGATGTGCGTAGAGCATTAAGCCTTGCAATTGACCGTGATTATGTTGCCAATACGGTTATGCAGGGGACCAGTGTTCCGGCAGCCAACTTTGTAGGACCTGGCATCTCTGATGCGGAACCCGGATCTTATTTCGAGGACGTGACAAAAGAGACCTACGGTGATTTCTTTAACCTTGCAGATCACGATGCAGATGTGGCAAAGGCAAAAGAGCTTCTTGCAAACGCAGGTTATCCGGACGGCAAGGGCTTCCCGGTTTTTGAATACATGACCAATGACGCAGGCTTCAACAAGCCGGTAGCAGAGTATTTACAGAGCTGCTGGAAAGAAGCCCTTGGCATTAACATGGACATTAAGATCGTTGAATGGTCCACCTTTACTCCAACCCGCCGTGCGGGAGACTTCCAGGTTGCACGTAACGGCTGGGCACTTGACTATGATGACCCATCCAATTTACTGAACCTGATGATGTCTACCAGCGGAAATAATGACGGTAAGTACAACAACCCAGAAGTTGATAAGCTGCTTGATACGGCTAACTCTACGGCGGATGTAACAGAGCATTATGATAACCTCCATAAAGCAGAGAGAATGATCCTTGATGATTCTGCTATTATACCGATTGTCTGCAGAAGCGATTTCTGGTTACAGGATCCCAAGTTAAAGGGAACATGGCATTCTCCTTACGGCTACTGGTTCTTCCAGTACGCTACCATGGAATAAGATCAGAGTAAAAGCTTACTGCTGATGGGACGCTGCAAATAAGTCCCTCTGAAAAAAACAGTGTACCAAGATGAGTCTTGATTGGCCATAAAGGCCATTTCAAGGCTCATTTTTTGGGCTGTAAATGCTGCGCTTATTGTACAGGCGGCCATTGCCGGTTCATTTCATGACAGCTTTTTAACGTTTTACAGTTCTATTTATCACGTTAAAGCGAAAATACGTTGCTATTTTACCACTTTTGTGCTATGCTAAAAGGTAATTGAGCATAGCAGCCTGTCAAATGGCTGCCGGGCCGATAGAAAATAATATTTATAGGAGGAATATTTATGAGAAAAGTATCACTTGTATTGGCTGCCGTTATGGCCTCCGGCATGATCCTTTCCGCCTGCGGCGGCAATAAATCAGCTGGTCCATCAGCAGGCGCCGAGACTACAACCGCTGCTGCAGCGAATGGAGAAACAGCGGCACCGGCAGAGGGGACGTCCAGCGGACTTGACCTTTCAGTGCAGATTGGACCGGATCCGGAGACAATCGATCCGGCTTTAAATAGTGCGGTTGACGGCGGAAACATGATCGTTGAGGCGTTTGAGACTTTAATGATTGTGGACGCTGACAACAAGATCGTTCCTGGCCAGGCAGAATCCTATGACGTATCCGACGATGGACTTACTTATACGTTCCATCTTCGCGACGGTTTAAAGTGGAGCGACGGCACACCTTTAACTGCAGAGGATTTCGTATATTCCTGGAAGAGACTGGCTGATCCCAATACGGCGGCTCCTTATGCAGCTGATATGCTTGGCTATGTAAAGGGTTATGAAGAAGCGGCAGCCGGAAACATTGATGCTCTCGGACTTTCTGCTCCCGATGATAAAACCTTTGTGGTAGAATTATCTGTTCCCTGCGTATATTTTGCAAAGCTGATCACTCACGGCTCCATGGTTCCTGTACAGAAGGCAACAGTTGAGGCAAACGGCGACCAGTGGACCTTAAAGCCGGAGACCTACGTTTCCAACGGTCCGTTCAAGATGATTGAATGGGTACCAGGCTCCCACATCACATTCGCAAAGAATGAAAATTACTGGAATGCAGATAAGGTAACCGTAAATACCTTAAAGTTCGTTTTAATGGAAGATTCCAATGCCTCCTACAGCGCATACCAGGCAGGAGAAGTTTCTCTGATCAAGGATGTTCCTACGGAAGAGGTTCCTGGCTTAAAGGGCAAGGAAGATTTCCACATCGATCCGATTATGGGTACTTATTACGTAAGTTTCCAGACACAGAAAGAACCGTTCAACAATCCTGATGTGCGTAAAGCATTAAGCCTTGCAGTTGACCGCGATTATGTTGCCAATACCGTAATGCAGGGAACCTATCTTCCTGCAACCAATTTTGTAGGACCTGGCATCTCTGATGCAGAAGACGGATCTTCTTTCGAAGAAGTTACAAAAAAGGAAAGCGGCGATTTCTTCAATATTTCCGACCATGATGCAGATGTTGCAAAGGCAAAGGAACTCCTTGCAAAGGCAGGATATCCCGATGGCCAGGGCTTCCCGACTATTGAATATATGACCAATGATGCCAGTTATCACAAACCCGTAGCGGAGTATTTACAGAGCTGCTGGAAAGAAACCCTTGGCATTAACATGGACATTAAGATTGTTGAGTGGGGTACCTTTACACCAACCCGTCGTGCCGGAGACTTCCAGATCGCACGTGACGGCTGGGTATATGATTACGATGATCCATCCAATATGCTGAACTTAATGAAGTCCACCAGCGGAAACAATAATGGTAAGTACAACAATCCTGAGGTTGATAAGCTGCTTGATACAGCGAACTCCACAGCAGATGTAGCAGAGCATTATGCCGACCTTCATAAAGCAGAGAGAATGATTCTCGATGATTCCGCCATTGCGCCTCTTGCTTATTACAGCGATTTCTGGTTACAGGATCCGAAGTTAAAGGGCACATGGCATTCCCCATACGGCTATTGGTTCTTCCAGTATGCTACAATGGAATAAAAACAGAAGTTTAAGGCTTTAAAAGACGGGGCTGTTGTAAAAAGAAGAATAAAATTCTCTTTTTGCGGCAGCCCCGTTTTCGCATTTTGGAGCACATCCTCTGGCAAACTTCCTCTTTCCAACCATACAAAAGTATGCTATAATCTTTTAAGACAATACAAAAGTACAGGAGAGTTAAGGTTATGGATCCAAAACGTGTATTACTAAAACTCAGCGGCGAGGCTCTTGCAGGCTCCAATAAGACAGGCTATGAGGAAGAAACTGTCAGGGAGGTCGCGCGGCAGGTTAAGATATCTGTTGATGCAGGTGTCCAGGTGGGCATTGTCATTGGCGGAGGGAACTTCTGGAGAGGCAGGACCAGCAACGCCATTGACCGCACCAAGGCGGATCAGATCGGTATGCTTGCCACGGTTATGAACTGCATTTACGTTTCAGAGATTTTCCGCAACGCAGGGATGAAGACTTCTGTTCTGACCCCGTTTCAGTGCGGTTCCATGACAGAACTTTTTTCAAAGGACAGGGCGAACCAGTATTTTGAAGAGGGCAGGGTTGTATTTTTTGCCGGCGGCACAGGCCACCCCTATTTTTCAACGGATACGGGCATTGCGCTGCGGGCCATAGAGATGGAGGCTGACTGCATTCTGCTGGCAAAGTCCATTGACGGCGTGTATGACAGCGACCCGAAGGTCAATCCCAATGCTGTAAAGTACCAGGAGATTTCCATCCAGGAAGTGATCGACAAGCAGCTGGGCGTCATTGATTTGACGGCTTCCATCATGTGCATGGAAAATAAAATGTCCCTTGCAGTATTCAGCTTGAATGAAAAGGACGGCATTGCCAATGCAATGCAGGGAAAAATAAACGGTACCATAGTGACCGCATAAATCAGGAGGACGATATGCAGGAGAGTTTGCAGCTTTACGAAGACAAGATGAACAAAACCTTAAAGGCGCTGGAGAACGAGTATATAACCATCCGCGCCGGACGTGCCAATCCCCATGTATTGGACAGGATCAGAGTGGATTATTATGGAACTCCTACCCCCATTCAGCAGGTGGGCAATGTTTCCATTCCGGAAGCCCGTATGATTGTCATCCAGCCATGGGAGAAAACCCTGTTAAAGGCCATTGAGAAAGCCATTCTCACATCAGATCTGGGAATCAATCCTACCAATGACGGCAACGTGATCCGTCTGGTATTTCCGGAGCTTACAGAGGAACGCAGAAAGGATTTGGTAAAGGAAGTAAAGAAAAAAGGGGAAGCGGCAAAGGTCGCCATCCGCAACATCCGCCGGGATGCCAATGATACGTTCAAGAAGCAGTTAAAGGCAGAGGAAATTTCTGAAGATGAGCAGGCAGAGGCAGAGGAAAAGATCCAGAAATTAACAGACAAGATGATCGCCCAGGTTGATAAAGCGATTGAAGAAAAGTCAAAAGATCTTCTTACGGTATAAAAATCTTAAACAGGGGGGCAGGCATTTTGCCTGTCCTGTTTTGTGTTTTTGGAGGAACGCATTTTATGGAAAAGAACATGGAGAATCTGGTGATTCCGGAGCACGTGGCCATTATACTGGATGGAAACGGAAGATGGGCGAAAAAGCGGGGTCTTCCCCGGACCGTGGGCCACAAGGAAGGCTGTGTGACCGTGGAAAAGACGGTAGAGGACGCAGCCAGGCTTGGAATCAAATATCTGACGGTATATGGTTTTTCAACGGAAAACTGGAAGCGTTCCACGGAAGAGGTGGGAGCGCTCATGCAGCTGTTCCGCTATTATATGGTGAGACTTTTAAAAATCGCCAAAGCCAATAACGTGCGGGTAAAGATGATCGGGGATAGGGACCGGTTTGACCGGGATATTATAGAAGGAATCGGGAAGCTGGTGGAGCAGACAAAGGAGAATACAGGCATGACCTTTGTGATCGCTGTCAATTACGGGGGACGGGATGAGATCGTGCGGGCTGCAAGAAAGATCATGAAGGATGCGGCAGAGGGAAAGCTTTTGCCGGAGGATATGACGGAGAGTGTCTTTTCTTCCTATCTGGATACGGAGGGCATTCCTGATCCGGATCTTTTGATCCGCACCAGCGGGGAGCTGCGGCTTTCCAATTATCTGCTGTGGCAGCTGGCTTATACAGAGCTTTACGTTACGGACTGCTTTTGGCCTGACTTTAATATGGAAGAAATGAAAAAGGCGATCACTGCGTACAATAACAGGGAGCGAAGATTTGGGGGAGTGAAATAATGTTTACAACCAGACTGGTCAGCGGAATCGTTCTCATCTTAATTGCTCTGGTTGTTGTGGGAAGCGGCGGACTCCTGCTTTTCGCTGCAACTGTTTTCATATCCATGACCGGCGTATTTGAGCTGTACCGTGTGATGAAGATAGAGAAAAAACCGCTGGGGTATGTGGGGTATCTGACCGTGATTTCCTATTACGGTCTGCTGTGGTTCCATGGGGAAGCGTTTATGATGCTCATGTCTATTGCTTTTCTGATGTTTCTCATGGCTGTTTATGTGTTTTCTTTTCCGAAGTATAAGACGGAAGAGGTGATGGCAGCTTTTTTCGGCGTTTTTTATGTGGCTGTCATGCTGTCCTACTTATATCAGGTCCGCACTATGACTGACGGAAAATATATGGTATGGCTGGTGTTTTTAAGCTCCTGGGGCTGCGATACTTCCGCTTACTGCGTGGGGACGCTGATCGGAAGGCATAAGCTGGCTCCTGTGCTGAGCCCGAAAAAGTCCATAGAGGGAGCGGTGGGCGGAGTGGCCGGCTCGGCTCTCCTTGGGCTTCTTTACGGGGCGGTTTTCGGCGGTTTTATGACAGGACTTCAAAATCCACAGGCCGCCTGCGCGCTGGCCTGTGCCATAGGGGCGGTGATTTCCCAGGTAGGGGATCTGGCGGCCTCCGCCATTAAGCGGAATCACCAGGTAAAGGATTACGGTAAGCTGATTCCGGGCCATGGAGGCATTCTGGACCGGTTTGACAGCATGCTCTTTACGGCGCCGGCCATATATTTTGCGGTGACATTTTTGCGTTAAATAATTTTGCGTTAAAGAAGTTTGCCCTGGAATTTTGGAAAAGAAAAGGAGTTATGAGCATAAGATGAAGAAAATAGCAATCCTGGGTTCCACAGGATCCATCGGAACCCAGACCCTTGAAGTGGTTGAGAATCAAAAGGATATAGAGGTCACTGCCTTAGCGGCAGGAAGCAATATCCGGCTTCTGGAGGAGCAGATCCGGCGGTTTAAGCCAAGACTGGCCTGTGTGTGGCAGGAAGATAAGGCAAAGGAGCTGGCATTATCGGTAAAGGATCTGCCGGTCCGCATCGTTTCCGGCATGGAGGGGCTTGTGGAAGCTGCTGCAGAATCTTCCGCGGAGCTGGTGGTGACGGCTGTGGTCGGCATGATCGGAATACGGCCCACCATTGCGGCCATGAAAGCGGGAAAGGACATTGCACTGGCCAATAAAGAAACCCTTGTGACAGCCGGGCATATTATCATGCCTCTGGCCCGGGAGCAGGGAGTGAAAATATTGCCGGTGGACAGCGAACACAGCGCCATTTTCCAGTGCTTAAACGGGGAAGACGGGAAAGCCATTCACAAAATCCTTTTGACAGCTTCCGGCGGACCTTTCCGGGGGAAAACCAGAAAGGAGCTGGAGTCCGTGCAGGTGGAGGATGCTTTAAAGCATCCCAACTGGTCCATGGGACGGAAGATAACCATTGATTCCTCCACTATGGTCAACAAGGGTCTGGAGGTTATGGAAGCAAAATGGCTCTTCGGCGTGGAGATGGATCAGGTTCAGGTGGTAATTCAGCCAAAGAGCATCATCCATTCCATGGTGGAATTTGAGGACGGAGCGGTGATGGCCCAGCTGGGCACGCCGGATATGAAGCTTCCCATCCAGTATGCCCTTTATTATCCTCAGAGGCGGTATCTTCCCGGGGATCGCCTGGATTTCTGGACCATGGGGCAGATTGCTTTTGAAAAGCCTGATATGGTCAACTTCCCGGGACTTGAGCTGGCTTATCGGGCCGGGCGCAGAGGAGGAACTCTTCCCACGGTATTTAATGCCGCCAATGAGCGGGCGGTTTCCAAATTTTTGAACAGGGAAATTTCCTATCTTACCATTACGGATATGATAGAGGGAGCCATGAGCGGGCATACTGTGAAAGAGAATCCTACGGTAGAGGAGATTCTTGAGGCAGAGGCGGCAGCCTACGAATATATAGAAAGCAGGTGGTAGATTGTCCAGTGTTATCGTAGCAATTCTGGTTTTCGGAGTGATCGTTTTAATTCATGAACTGGGACATTTTTTATTTGCAAAAAGGAGCGGCATTGCGGTGGTGGAGTTTTCCATCGGAATGGGGCCAAGGCTGTTTCACTTTAAAAAAGGGGAAACGACCTATTCCATCAAGGCTTTGCCCTTGGGCGGTTCCTGCATGATGCTGGGGGAGGATGAAGCGAATCAGGATGAAAGGGCGTTCCAGAACAAGTCCATACCGGCCCGCATGTCAGTGATTGCGGCCGGCCCCATATTTAACTTTATTCTGGCCTTTCTCCTGGCCATGATTCTTGTGGGAGCCAGCGGCTATGATACCACATCCATCAAGGAGGTGGCGGAAAAGTCTCCCGCTTATGAGGCTGGGATGCGCCCCGGGGATAAGCTCCTTAAGATCAATGGGGAGAGCGTATCCATGTACCGGGAATACATTCTTTACAAGCTGTTAAAGCCCGATGATAAGATGAATCAGGTGGAGTTTTCCAGAGTGAATCCTGATACAGGGGTCAGTGAGATCCAGAAGACCGCGGTTACACCCCAGTACTCGGAGGAAAGCGGAAAATATCTGATCGGCATCACCATAGCACCTCAGAATATGCGTGTCACATCCCCGGGAGAGCTGATAAAATACGGCTATAAGGAAATGGAATACGATGTGAAGCTTACGGTCAAAAGCCTTGGAATGCTCTTTACGGGCAGGGCCAGCGTCAAGGATTTAAGCGGCCCTGTGGGGATCGTGGTTATGATCGATGATTCGGTAAAGGCCGGCCTTTCGGTCAGCGTCATGGCGGCCCTTATGAATGTGCTCAGCATGTGTATTTTGCTCAGTGCAAACCTGGGTGTTATGAACCTGCTTCCCATTCCTGCTTTGGACGGAGGCAGACTTCTATTCCTGATCATTGAAGCCGTCAGAGGAAAGCCTATGGACCCTGAAAAGGAAGGGCTGGTAAATTTGATCGGCATGGCAGCCCTTATGGCCCTGATGATTTTTGTGGTGTTTAACGATATCAGCAGGTTTACGTAAGGGAAGAGAATGGAGGAAACATGAGCAGAGAGCATACAAGAGTAATCCGCATAGGAGACAGGGTCATCGGAGGCGGAAATCCGGTTCTGATCCAGTCCATGTGCAATACGAAAACTCAGGATGTGGAAGCCACTGTAAACCAGATCAGCGCGCTGACAGCGGCGGGATGCGATATCATCCGCGTCGCCGTGCCTGATATGGAGGCGGCTGAGGCTGTAAAAGAGATAAAGAAAAGAATTACAATTCCGCTGGTGGCTGATATTCATTTTGACTACAGGCTGGCCATTGCCGCCATCCAGTCGGGCGCGGATAAAATCCGCATCAACCCTGGAAACATCGGATCAGCGGACCGTGTCCGGGCGGTAGTGGAAAAGGCGAAAGAGTATGATATTCCCATCCGTGTGGGAGTGAACAGCGGTTCTCTGGAAAAAGAGCTTCTGGAAAAATACGGCGGAGTGACTGCAGAAGGAATCGTAGAGAGCGCTCTTCACAAGGTCTCCATGATCGAGGAGCTGGGCTATGAAAACCTTGTCATCAGCATTAAGTCCTCTGACGTGCTCATGTGTGTCAAGGCCCATGAGCTCATTGCCAGACAGACGGATTACCCTCTTCATGTGGGCATTACGGAATCCGGTACTCTGACCTCCGGTACCATCAAATCATCGGTGGGCCTGGGGATCATTCTCCATCAGGGAATCGGAGATACGATCCGCGTTTCCTTAACCGGTGATCCGGTGGAGGAAGTGAAAACGGCCAGGATCATTTTAAAGACCCTGGGGTTAAGGCGCGGCGGCGTGGAGGTGGTATCCTGTCCCACCTGCGGCAGAACCAGAATCGACCTCATCTCCCTGGCAAACCAGGTGGAGGAAATGGTTTCCCGCTATGACCATCTGGACGTTAAGGTGGCGGTCATGGGCTGCGTGGTCAACGGGCCGGGGGAAGCCAGGGAAGCGGATATTGGAATTGCCGGAGGCATGGGAGAGGGACTTCTTATAAAAAAGGGCCAGGTCATCCGAAAAGTCCCGGAGGACCAGCTTTTGCGCGCCCTTGAGGATGAACTTAGGAAAATGTAACAGGTGATAGAATGGCGAAAGGATTTTTGGAAGTTTTTCCAGGCTTACATATTACGGACGAACTCCGGGAGCTTTTAAATCTGGTGGAAGTGGAAAAGGTCGCTTCAAACAGGGATAGAAGCTCTATTCGTGTTTATCTCATCAGCCCAAGGCTGATCCATAAGCAGAATATTTACGCTCTGGAAAAGGGGATTAAGGACCAGCTCTTCCCCTCCAAGCAGCTTACGGTAAAAATCATAGAAAAGTTCCGCCTATCCGGGCAGTATACACCCCAGAAGCTTTTAAAGATTTACCGGGAAAGCCTTTTACTGGAGCTGAAAAATTACAGCATCATTGAATACAACATGTTCCGCAAGGCGGAATTCCATTTCCCTGAGCCGGACCTTTTGCAGATGACGGTGGAGGATACCATAGTCACCCACGAAAAGGCGGGAGAGTTAAAGCGGGTCCTGGAAAAGATTTTCCATGAACGGTGCAGCCTGCCCATAGAGGTGCGGTATGAGTACGTTCCTCCCAAGGAAAATGTCCTGGCAAAGCAGAAAGAGCTCCAGATGCAGCAGGAGGTGGAGGAAATCGTAAGCCGCACTGCTTTTGGAACCATGAAAAAAAGCAGGAAAAACGGAGAAGAAGCCGGGACCGGGTTTTCTGCTCCCTCCATGCTGGATGGGGCTTCTCTGGAAGCTCTGGCGGCCGGATATGCTGAGGAGGCGCCCTTTGTTCAGGATGCCCAGGCGCCTGTACCGGTTCTGCGCACAGGTGGGAAAAAGGAAGCTTCAAAGCCAGGCGATTCTGAAGGCGGGAAAAAGGAGTGGAAGGACTATAAAAAGGGCGGAGGCTATTATTCCAGGCGCTCCGATAATCCGGACGTGCTCTTTGGACGGGATTTTGACGGGGAAACCATTGAGATAGAAAAAATTGACGGAGAAATCGGTGAGGTGACGATCCGCGGTAAGATTTTAACCGTTGACAGCAGGGAGCTGCGAAGCGGAAAGACTATCATGATCTTTGATGTGACGGACTTTACAGATACCATCACCGTAAAAATGTTTGCCAAGGAGGAACAGCTTGACGATTTAAAGGCGGCAGTGGTCCAGGGATCTTTTATCCGGATCAAGGGCGTCACCACCATTGATAAGTTTGACGGAGAGCTGACTTTGGGCTCTGTGGTCGGAATTAAAAAATCAGAGGATTTCACCGGAAAGAGAAGCGACAACAGCCTGGAAAAGCGGGTGGAGCTTCACTGTCATACGAAAATGAGCGATATGGATGGGGTCTCAGAGGTAAAGGACATTGTAAAGCGGGCGAAGAAATGGGGGATGCCGGCCATTGCCATCACAGATCACGGCTGTGTCCAGGCCTTTCCCGACGCCAATCACGCTCTGGACAAGGGAGATGCCTTTAAGCTGATCTATGGGGTAGAAGGATACCTGGTGGATGATATGAAACAGCTGGTGGACAACTCCAGAAACCAGAGCCTGGCCGATACTTATGTGGTATTTGATATTGAGACCACCGGATTCAGCTCTTCCAGGAACCGGATCATTGAGATCGGTGCGGTGAAGGTGAAAAACGGGGTCATTACGGAGAAATTCAGCAGCTTTGTAAATCCTGATGTACCGATTCCCTTTGAAATCGAGCAGCTTACGGGAATCAATGACAACATGGTTCTGCCCTATCCCAAGATAAAGGTGATACTGCCTCAGTTCCTGGAGTTTTGCGCAGATGCGGTGCTTGTGGCCCATAATGCCTCCTTTGACGTAGGCTTTATCGCATACAATGCGGCCCTGCTTCACCTGGATTTTAACCCCACGGTCATTGATACGGTGGCCCTGGCAAGGCTTCTGCTTCCCAACTTAAACCGTTATAAGCTGGATACGGTGGCAAAGGCCCTAAATATTTCCCTGGAAAACCACCACAGGGCAGTGGATGATGCGGGCTGTACAGCTGAAATATTCGTGTCCTTTATGAAAAAGCTTAAGGAGCGGGGAGTGGAAACTCTTGACCAGCTCAATGGCTTAAGCACCATGTCCGCGGATATGATAAAAAAGCTGCCCACCCATCACGTGATCATACTGGCGGCCAACGATGTGGGACGGGTGAACCTATACCGCCTTGTTTCCTATTCCCATATTGATTTTTATGCCAGAAGGCCCAGGATCCCCAAAAGCGTATTGGAGCAGAACAGGGAAGGGCTGATCGTCGGCTCAGCCTGTGAGGCGGGAGAGCTGTACCAGGCCCTGCTTCGGGGCGTTTCTGACGCAGAGCTGGCAAAGCTTGTGAATTTTTACGATTATCTGGAAATCCAGCCTCTGGGAAACAACGCATTTATGCTGAGGGATGAAAAGAGTGTGGTAAAATCGGAGCAGGATCTTATTGACATCAATAAAAGGATTGTCAGCCTGGGAGAGCAGTTCGGAAAGCCGGTCTGCGCTACCTGTGACGTTCATTTCCTGGACCCGGAGGATGAGGTATACCGAAGAATCATTATGGCAGGCCAGGGCTTTAAGGATTCTGACGATCAGGCTCCCCTGTACCTGCGGACCACAGAGGAAATGCTGAAGGAATTTGAGTATCTGGGACCCAACAAGGCGGAAGAGGTGGTCATAAAGAATACCAGGAAGATTGCGGACATGTGCGAAAAAATCTCTCCGGTACGTCCCGATAAGTGCGCGCCTGTAATTGAAAACTCCGATGAGGATTTGAGAACGATCTGCTATGACAAGGCCCATGCCATTTACGGAGACCAGCTTCCCACCATTGTTACGGAACGGCTGGAGCGGGAGCTTAACTCCATTATCTCCAACGGCTTTGCTGTCATGTACATAATCGCTCAGAAGCTGGTGTGGAAGTCCAATGAGGACGGCTATCTGGTGGGCTCCCGTGGTTCTGTAGGCTCCTCCTTTGTTGCTTATATGGCGGGTATTACGGAGGTTAACTCCTTAAGCCCTCATTATTACTGTACGTCCTGCCATTACTATGATTTTGATTCAGGGGAAGTGAAGCAGTTTTCGGGAATGGCCGGCTGTGATATGCCGGATAAGGTCTGCCCGGTGTGCGGTCATCCCCTGTCCAAGGATGGGTTTGATATTCCCTTTGAGACCTTCCTGGGCTTTAAGGGGGATAAGGAGCCGGATATTGACTTAAACTTCTCCGGAGAGTACCAGAGTAAGGCCCACGATTATACGGAGGTCATCTTCGGCAAGGGGCAGACCTTCCGGGCGGGAACCATCGGTACGCTGGCGGATAAGACGGCTTTCGGCTATGTAAAGAATTATTATGAAGAGCATGGGGTCAGAAAACGCAACTGCGAGATCAACCGGATCGTTCAGGGCTGCGTCGGGGTGAGAAGAACCACCGGCCAGCATCCAGGAGGAATCATCGTGCTTCCCCATGGGGAGGAGATTTATTCTTTCACCCCGGTACAGCGGCCGGCCAATGATATGACCACCATGACGGTAACCACCCATTTTGATTACCATTCCATTGACCATAACCTGTTGAAGCTTGATATTCTGGGACACGACGATCCTACCATGATCCGTATGCTTCAGGATTTGATCGGCTTTGATCCGGTTAAGGATATCCCTTTAGACAGCAGGGAGGTCATGTCCCTGTTTCAGGACACCTCAGCCCTGGGGATCAGGCCTGAGGACATCGGAGGCTGTAAGCTGGGGGCTTTGGGAGTGCCGGAGTTCGGTACGGATTTTGCCATGCAGATGCTGATTGACACCCAGCCCAAGTATTTCTCCGACCTTGTCCGCATCGCCGGTCTGGCCCATGGTACGGATGTGTGGCTGGGAAATGCCCAGACCCTGATTCAGGAGGGGAAAGCCACCATTCAGACAGCCATCTGTACCCGTGACGATATCATGGTATATTTGATTTCCAAGGGGATCGAGGAAGGAACCTCTTTTTCCATCATGGAGAGCGTCCGTAAGGGAAAGGGCTTAAAAAAAGAATGGGAAGAGGAGATGACCGCTCACGGTGTTCCCGATTGGTATATCTGGTCCTGTAAAAAGATCAAGTACATGTTCCCTAAGGCCCATGCGGCCGCCTATGTTATGATGGCCTGGCGTATTGCCTATTGTAAGGTGTTCTATCCATTGGCCTATTATGCGGCGTTTTTCAGCATCCGGGCAAATGGCTTCAGCTATGAGCTGATGTGCCAGGGAAGGGATAAGCTGGAGTATTATCTGGCGGATTACAGGAAACGGATGGACACATTATCCAAGAAAGAACAGGATACATTGCGGGATATGAGAATCGTACAGGAGATGTACGCCAGAGGGTATGATTTTATGCCCATTGACATTTACCGGGCAAAGGCCAGGCATTTTCAGATCATTGATGGGAAGCTGATGCCTTCCTTAAGCAGTATTGACGGCCTGGGAGAAAAGGCGGCTGATGCCGTGGTGGATGCGGTAAAGGATGGAATCTTTTTATCAAAGGAAGATTTCAGAAACCGTACCAAGGTCAGTAAGACGGTCTGCGATCTGATGGGGGATATGGGGCTCTTTGGAGAGCTTCCGGAATCCAATCAGCTGTCGCTTTTTGATCTGGGATAGGCTGCGGTTTGCAGCCTATCCGGGTCCGGGCCGGATGCTTCGGATCACCTGGAAAATGCGGCAGAATTTGCAGCAATTTTTCCAGTATTTTATAAAAATAAAATAATTTTGAAAATACAGTTGACATTCAGCAGGGTTTATATTATACTACTTAACGTAATCGAGGCGTGGCTCAGTTTGGTAGAGCGCTGCGTTCGGGACGCAGAGGCCGCAAGTTCGAATCTTGTCGCCTCGATTCCGGCCTATTGGTCAAGCGGTCAAGACGCCGCCCTCTCACGGCGGAAACCCGAGTTCGATTCTCGGATAGGTCATAATAAAAACCTTCAGGCGTTGCCTGAGGGTTTTTGTGTTAGGTAAGGCGGGGAAGCAGTTGAGGTCAACAAAAAACGGTTGCTAATTGAATCAAGTTTAGATTGCGGGGAAAATATGGATCACATTTCACTGGATGAAATAAAAGATAAATTAGACTTTTTTAATAAAATGTATGATGTTGTACGGCTGATCGACCCCTTGGAAAAAAAGGTGCTGGAGTACCGGAATTCCGGCCTGACCGCTATAGAAGGGGCGGACCCTTGTTATAGCTACTGGGAAAACGGAAGGATTTGTGACAACTGTATTTCCATAAGAGCCCATCTTGAAAACAGAAGCTTTGTAAAGATGGAGAAAAAGCAGAATTCGGTTCTTCTTATTACTGCAATGCCCATCGAAAATGCAGGCCGTCCGGCGGTGCTTGAATTGCTGAAAAATGCTACCGATACAATGCTTATAGGCACTGGAGATTATAATAACGGAGAAATGATGTTTCAGTTTATCCAGGAGCTGAATGATGCGGTAATCAGGGACCCTCTTACTTCCCTTTACAACCGAAGGTTTTTGGAAGAACGATTGCCGGTTGATATTATAACGGCTTCCATGACCCATTTGCCTTTATCGGTGTGCTTTATCGACCTGGATAATTTTAAGTTAATCAATGACCTTTATGGACATGAAACAGGAGATTCCTCTATCCGTGCCATAAGTGAGGTGATCCGGCGGAATGTCCAGTTTGGAAATGCCTGGGCGGCGAGATACGGGGGAGACGAGTTCATCCTTATTTTCCCTGATACCGACGAAAAGCAGGCCCGACTGATTCTGGAACGCATACAGAGAGAGGTGGCAGGGATCGCGATAAAGCGGAAAAAAGCAGGCCCCCGTTTGAATATCTCCTATGGCATAGAAACCATGAGGGAAACTCCGATGACCGCAAGGGAAATGCTGCGGTCTGCGGATGAGAAGATGTACCGGGTGAAGGATTTGAAAAATTATTCTTAGTATGGTGCTTGGGCCCCAGGGAATAGGAAGAGACCGGGAACCACAATTACATAGGAAGAAAAGGGAGTCAATATTCGAAATATGAATATGGGCTCCCTTTTCTCTATGGATTTCCGGCCAGGCGTGTTAATTTTGTCAATGGAAAGGCGAGTTTTAGAGATAAATAAAAAGTACCGGCTAAATGCGGACAGCCGATACTATGATTGCCTGTTTAAAACATGATTTCTCTGAAAATATCAAGAATTCTTTTTAATATATATCCTTAATGCTTTTATCACCAGATACAACACGTATATGCCTACCCCTATGCCGGCAATGCACAGGAGTAAGAGGATTAAATTTATAACACTTAAAATAGCCACCTTTTGCAGACCTCCTTTAATAAATTCAAATCAGCTCATAGTATTATAATACCATAACGAGGCCATTATTGCTATATTGTTACTTCTTAAGCGGTTCATCCCTTAAAACAAGAAAAAATCCCGTGAACACGAGGTTTTAAATCAGCTTTAAATCAGATGCGTTGGGCTAACGTGGCTGCCTGGCAGGACGAATTAATCAACAAGATCATTTTGGAATCTTGAAAGATGCTCGTACGGAAGAATAAGCCTTCCCCGGTATAGGCCACAGCCATCGTTAATAAGTGAATTATTCACTGCTGAAAACATGTTTACATCCAGTTTCGATAATTCAAGCTGCTGCAACAAGATACCTCTCTCATAAGCATCATCAAAATAAATATTTTCTCCTTTTGGAATTGCATCTCGTTTAGCTCTTTCACTTTCCTGCCGTTTTTCGTAACCTAAATGATTGGCAGGACCGATTTCAGCGAAATCGTCCATTTCTTTTGTACGAAGCTGTACTTCCACATAACAGCGTGCAATGTTATCATAAAATGTTATATGAAGCGAACGATAGCCGCTAGACTCCGGATTTACAACATAGTCTCTATAATATGGGCTTACGCTTTCTCTTAATAAAGGAGATTTTTTCTGACCCTTAAAAGAAGCTATTTCTGCAGTAAATCCGCGTTCCTCCATGAAACCAAGCAACTGGTTGGCAACATCATATAGATATTTATTTTCTTCCTCCCCACAAATCTCACCTTCTTTTAGATGACATTTGGGAAGAGAAATCACGATTCTGTATGCAATCAGGTCCCGAAAACAGTTTAAATTGTTCTTCAGCTCAGGAAGAGAAGGATAATTGCCGTGTTTCATATAATACTCGTAAATATATTCCACAATGTATCCGTTAAATTTTGCTTCCGCGCGTATCAGAGATTTAATTCGGCCCTTAAAGGTAAATGCAAGAAAAGGATATTCATTTGCCATATATTTATAGAATTCCCGAATCCGCTGAGACTGAGAAGTCAGAAATTCGTTGTGCTGTAAAAGTTCAGCAATTTGAAGCAGAAAATTACAGTGCACAAGATCAATCTGATTATGAGTTTCTTTGGACGACTGTTTCAAATCCTCAGAATATCTCTGTAATATCTTAAGAACGGTATCGCCGGAGTATAAATAATCATTTAATTTTATCATCATTATAGTTTTCCGCATCTATTCAATGTTTCATAGATGCACTTTCCTTTCCTAAGTGCTTAAATATTTATTTTGTACAGCAATAAATATTGTTGTAAAGTTATTAGGACTAAATAATATATGGAAGAAAAACGTTGGTCAAATGTCAGCCATTTGTATGAAGTCAGATATCCTTAAAGCTCATTTTACTTCTTAAAACAAGAAAAAACCCCGTGAACACGAGGTTTTTAATCAGCTCCCGGGGGGACTCGAACCCCCGACCCACGCATTACGAATGCGTTGCGCTACCAACTGCGCTACGGAAGCATTACGGTTATCGGCCCAAGACCGAAACCTTTGATAGTATAACAGCTAAAGGGCAAAAAATCAACCCTTACATAAAAAAAAGTCGGAAAAAGTTTTAAAAATCAAAAAACTTAAATTACGTAATGATTGCCAAATCTTCCATAAAAAGTTATAATAAATTAGACGTTTTAAAAGTGAAAATTATTCCTAAGGAGTAAAACCTTTATGCAAATAATGGAAGATGCAAAGAATAAAAAGAGCGAGGCGCTGATTCCCGCGCTTTTCTGTGTTCTCTTGATTTCCTGTTGCTTTGCATTTTTGCTGTATATGATACAGAAGAATGAAAAGGAGAATGCGGCATTTTTTTACAATGCGGCAAAGCAGAATCAAATTACCTTAAAAAAACAGCTGGAAACAGACTTTCAGTCTCTTGAAGAGCTGGCCATATATATTGAGGCCGCTGGCCTGGATGACAGAGATCAGTTGAACCAGCTTATAAATAAAATAAATGACAGCAGCCGGTATATAAAGATCGGCTTTGCCGATGGGAAAGATTATAAGGAAGCAAAAGACCATAATAATTATTATGAAGTTCCGGTACTGGATAAGAATGAACAGCCGGCAGGATATCTTTATATCACAAACTCCGATGATATGATAAGCAGCCTTCTTGATACAGCGGCCCTGACCGGAGCCGATTATTCTGCCATCCTGGACCGTCAGGGAAAAATCCTCTTAGGGAGGGGCGATGGGACGGGCTATGAACTGAAAAACGGAGGACTTCTCAGGGAAGCTCCCTTTGAAGAAAACATTAAGAACATAATTTCTAAGGAAATGGAAAAAGGAGATGAAATTTCTTTTTCTGCCAATTCACCGGCTCATCAGCGCCATAGGGTCGTTTTACTCCCTTTGGGAACCAACGGCTGGTATGTACTCAGCATTTTTCCAGAAACCCAGCTCAGAACCAGTTATCTGGAGACAGCGATTGGAATTGAAATCATTATCATGCTGTCCTCAGGCCTGTTCCTTTATTTCCTTTCCATGCAGCGCAAGGTAATAAACCGGAATCAGGAAATTTTCCGTCACATGGCTTATACGGACAGCCTGACCGGCTGCAGAAATTTCTATTCGTTTAAAAAAGAGGCGGAACGGCTTCTTAAGACGGAGGACATTACCTCTTATGCGGTCTGGTATTGCGATGTCAAGGGATTCCGGTTCATTAATGATGTTCTGGGCTATGAGAAAGGGGACAGAATTCTGACCTCCATCGCAGCACGGTTCCGGGATTATGAGGAGCCGGATGCCTTATTTTGCAGGGTTTCGGCGGACAATTTTGCAGGAATACACAAATATGAATCCAAAGAGGAGATGCGCGGCTGGTTCGACCGGCTGGTCGAATTTTTTCCCGATGAGGAATTATATTCCAACAAAAGGATTTCTCTGGAACTGTGCATGGGGGTCTATTGCCTGGAAGAAGAGGACCGGGAGGTTTCCGTTGACAGGATCGTAGACCGGGCCAATATTGCACAGAAGTACGTAAAGAATCAGCCGGGCAATCAATTCGGTTTTTATAATGAAGAAATACATAACAAAATGGTGGATGAGTCCGAGCTGGAATCGGAAATTGACAGGGCTTTGAGAAACCAGGAGTTCAAGGTATTTATACAGCCCCAGGTTTCCATTCAGGAAGGGAACCGGATTGTGGGAGGCGAAGCCCTGGTGAGATGGGAAAGCCCCCAAAGGGGCACCATACCGCCGAGCCAGTTCGTACCTCTTATGGAGCGGAACGGAAAAATCGTAAAGCTGGACCGGTATATGTTTGAAGTCATCTGCCAGTGGCTTCACGGCTATCTGGCGGAGGGGAGAGATCCCATAAATCTGGCGGTCAATGTTTCGAAAATCGGAATGCTGAGCGAAGATTTTATCGATTTTTACGGAGGCGTAAAGGAGAAATACAAGATACCGGATGACATTCTGGAACTGGAGTTTACAGAATCCGTCATGTTCAATGACGTGGTGGTTTTCAGCGATATGGTCAGCCAGCTCCATAAAAGAGGGTTTGTCTGCTCCCTGGATGATTTCGGTTCGGGATATTCCTCCCTCAATCTGTTAAAAAATCTTCCTATTGACGCCCTTAAGCTGGATATCATGTTTTTCAAAAAGAGTGAGGATATTAAAAGGGAAAGGATCGTTCTGTCCAATATCGTAAACATGGCAAAGGAACTGCAGATCAGAACCATTGCAGAGGGTGTGGAGAATGTGGAAACGGTGGATTTCCTCACTTCATCGGGCTGCGATATGATTCAGGGATACGTGTTTGCAAGGCCCATGCCGGTGGAAGCCTTTGACCAGCTGCTGCTTGAGAAAAAGGGAGAGCCGATGGAGCCTGTGGACGGGGGAGTGCAGGTGATTCTATGATGAAATGGGAGAAGATCAGAAAGCATATTTTCGTCGGCGGCCGGGTCCAGGGAGTGGGCTTCCGCTTCCGTACCCAGCATTATGCCAAAGGTCTTGGCCTAACGGGCTGGGTGAGGAATT
The DNA here is from genome assembly GCA_023437715.1 of Bacillota bacterium. GTDB lineage: Bacteria > Bacillota > Clostridia > Lachnospirales > Lachnospiraceae > Lacrimispora. The sequence goes on from JAEZFK010000068.1 coordinate 177,670, forward strand.
TAGATGACGGCCGGGTGGAAATGGAGCTGCAGGGAACGGAAGAGGCAATGGACCGTTTATTTGCCTATTTGCAGCAGGACCGCTATATTATGATCGATGATTATGAAGAAAAAAGGATCCCTGCTGTAGAAGAAAAGGGATTTAGGGTCCGTTAGGAAGTGAGAATACCAATAGGGAAGAAAAGAATCGTATTTAGGCCTGGGAAAATCCCGGGCCTTTTTTCATGGCCTTTCATTGAGGGTGGTTGATCCGTGCATAACTATTTATAATGGAGAGATAATAATTTGAAAAGAAGTTTTCGGTGTAAAATGAAATCACAATGGGAACAGAAAGAAGAAAAGGAATGGAAGTTAAAGAGAGAATTGGGTATGATAAAGGCCTGGACCATACTCTTAAATTATTGGAAGAAGGATATCCTTTTATTAAAAATAGAATGGATCTTTATAAATGTAATATGTTTGAAACTCATATAATGGGAGAAAAAGTAGTTTGCATAAGCGGAGAAGAGGCTTGTAAGCTTTTTTACGATGAAGAGTTATTTCAGCGAAAGGGTGCAGTACCAAAGAGAATACAAAAAACCCTGTTTGGAGTTAATGCGATTCAGGGTATGGATCACCAGGCGCATACTCAAAGGAAGCTTTTTTTCATGTCATTCATGACGGAAGCCCATCAAAAGGAGCTTGGGGAGCTTTTTGAGAAGGAAATGGAGGATTCCATTTATAAATGGGAAAATGCGAAAGAAATTATGCTTTTTCGTGAGGTTAAAAATATTTTGTGCAAGGTAGCATGTTCCTGGACCGGAGTTCCATTGCAGGAATCTGATATAGAAAACAGGGCAGATGATCTTTGCTCAATGGTTGACGGATTAGGGGGGGTGGGGCCCAGGTACTGGAAAGGAAAGACGGCACGAAGCAGAACCGAGGAATGGATAGAAGGAATCATAGAGGATGTGAGGCAGGGAAAGCTGACAGCGGAAGACGACTCGGTGCTTCACTTAATGGCTTTTCATAAGGAACCCGATGGCAATCGGATGGAGCTGCAAATGGCCGCAAAGGAACTTATAAACATCATAAGGCCGATTGCCGCGATTTCAACCTATATTACTTTTACAGCTCTGGCAATATATGAACATCCTGAATGTAATGTAGAACTGATGGGCGGCGGCAATGATTATTTTGAAATGTTTGTACAGGAGGTTCGCCGTTACTATCCCTTTACCCCGTTTTTAGGAGCAAGGGTACACAGGGACTTTGTCTGGAACCAGTATAAGTTTGAAAAAGGAATGCTTGTATTGCTTGATGTCTATGGGATGAACCATGATTCCGGGATATGGAATGATCCTGAGGAATTTCGGCCTCAACGCTTTAAGGAACAAAAAGACAGGACATTTAGCTTTATCCCCCAGGGAGGCGGTGATCCACGAAAGGGACATCGCTGTCCGGGGGAGGGCATTACCATTGAAATCATGAAAGCAGCCCTGGATTTTCTTGTTAAGAGAATTGATTTTGAGGTCCCGGAGCAGGACTTAAGCTACAGCCTTTCAAGAATTCCCACCTTGCCCCAAAGCGGGTTTATCATGAAAAATATCAGAAAAAAGCTTTGAGTCATCATTTGATATTCACAGCAAAAATCCTGCAGAACAAAGGCCTGCAGGATTTTTTTCTCTTATAGTCCCTGGTTCCGTACCAGTCCGGCTCCTAAATCAAAGGCTTTTTGGCAGTCAAGGGGAAATTGTTCCGCCCGGACCTGGGCTTTATGTTTTTCATCAAAGCCGGATGCTTCATAGCGGGAATAATCATCAAACTGATAGGTATCGGCAGCCAGAATAAATTCCGAGGGCCCTTTAAGGAGCTGCAGGCTTTTGGCCGTAGACTGAAACAGGGCATCATATCCTATCTGCTGGATAAATGCTTCCGGAACATTCATGGTATAGATAAAGCCGGAGGAGATTTTTCCCTTAAAGACCGAGCGCTCCCCTTGATTATATGTAAGGTTGGAAAAAAGCAGGCGCTCCAGGAAAGACCGCATTTCCCCGGTAACATTGCCGAAATAGATGGGCGACCCTAACAGAAGAACATCACACTCCAGAATTTTTTCCAGGACAGGGGTCAGGCCGTCCTGCATAGAACAATGGCCGATTGACCTGGAATTTTTGCGCTTGCAGGCAAAACAGCTGATGCAGCCTTTAAAATTCAAATCGTATAAATGGAAGAGCTCGGTTTCAGCTCCCTCCGACTTCGCTCCTTCCAGGGCTTTGTTCAATAATGCAGAAGTATTCCCCTGTTTTCTCGGGCTGCCGTTTACTGCAATAACTTTCATTGAACCCATCATCTCCTATTCATATATTTATAATGCGAACTGCTGAATCGATTATAGCACATGGGGCAGGGAAAGAAAAGCGAGTAGAATATGCGGTACTATCGGAACAAAATTAATCATATGAATTATAGATAGCAGTAAAAAAGGAAGATAAGTAATTGGTAAATGTTAAAGTTAATTTACGCCCCATTGTCGGCAATATAAATTTACCCACTGTTTTGAAAACAGCAATACTTCCAGGGGGATGGGAAGAAAGTTTATTTATTGCAACCCAGACAGGAGAAATTTTTTATACAGCGAACAGAAATATGTGGACCTTTTTAGATATCCGCCAGCAAATAATAGAGCTGGGCGCTTCCAGCGGGGGGTATGATGAACGGGGACTGCTTGGACTGGCATTTCATCCCGAATTTTACTATAACGGTTTATTTTATCTCCATTATTCGGCAGCCGGAACACAGGGGCCGGGTGCCCTCTCCGGATCGTTTCGTCCGGACCCCTGTGATCCTGAAACCTTGAACCTAAAGTGGGTGAACAGGGAAAGTCTATTTGACCATATTGATACGGTTGAGGAGTGGGGCTTGCAGGCAGATGGTCAGCCCCGGAAGCGGCGGACATTACTTAATTTAAGAAGACCGTTTATGAATCATAATGGTGTTAATAGTCTGAACTTTTCGCCTGAAACAGAAAAGCTTGTTTTAACCACCGGAGATGGCGGTTCGGGATATGATCCCTTTAATTTAAGTCAGGATATCATGGAAATCGCCGGAAAAATAATTGAAATTGATGTAAGTCAGAATACATCTATCGATATTCCGCCTGTGGTCACCCGTTTTGATGAACTTCCGCCGCCTATTCAGGAAACGCTTACGGTAGTCGCCAAAGGGGTTCGCAATCCCACAGGCATTTCCTATCAAAGGTTTTACGATCAGTACATTAAATATGTGGGAAATGTAGGACAGGATTTGGAAGAATCAATTTTTTCATTTACCTATTACGAGCCAATACCGGTTACCCAGCTCATTCAATCCGGTTTAACAGAAGCCTGTTCCGATCAGGAAGACGGATGTATTAATATTGGCTGGCGGGGATGGGAGGGCTCTTTTCCTACAGCGATTATAAGGAACTGTTCTGTAAATCCTGAATTGAATGAGAAAACAATCGCTTATTACGACGAAGCAGTAAAACTTTCAGTGAGCCGTCTTTCGCCTATAACCACTTATTTTCATGAGGATCCCAGGCCGGATAAATTCAGGGGAACTGCACTCACAGGAGTCCAGCCCTATATGGGGAACGAGATCCCATATTTAACGGGAAGCCTTCTGTTTACGGATTTTGCCCGAAATGAAGAAAACCGGCCTCCGGCCAGGGGAACGCTGGCTTATACCAGGGCAAGAGCAGATTCTAAACTAAATGATTTCAGCATTATTGAAACCGATTATGATTTTGGCACTCAGTCCTCTTTTTATGTCAGTCTGGGAACCAATATGAGTCAGACCAAATTATATTTAGGGGTTTACGGGTCTTCCAATGTGACCGATTTTAACCAGGGCACTGTATTTGAAATTGTCCCCTGATTTAAAGCCGGTTTCGCCTGAATCGGGAAGCTTCCTCCATTATTTTAATTCATGCCGATTTAATAAAAACCCTGGTATGGGGTATAGTGCCAGATATGTATTTAATATACATAATAAAGCTCTAATTCCTCAGCAAAGTGTAAATCTAAGTATTCATGAATGGTCATTTTTACATCTTCTATTTGTTGTATAAGAGCATTGTGTGCACATAAATTATCTTTATAAAATGTTGAATACGTATTTCTTCTGTTAATATTTGTGAGAGATTCCCCGGGATATGGTAAGCATTTCCTGGGCAAAAGGCAGGTATCGATACTGCTATCAATATCTGCTGATAAATCTGGAGAATATAATATCAAATGAAGTGATATTATAAAACCCCTCGCATATAATTGAATATACGTGTATTCTTCCAAATCTGTAAGTTATACCGGTTATATGAGTATTAAAGCGCTCTCTGCTTTAGATTCGAATTTCATTTCAAGTTTAGAAGTGTTCCATATTATAGACTGGGGGACAAGGAGTATTAACAGGAACTGTAGATACGGGAATAGATTACAGATATTTTATTTACCTGGATAAATATTCCACTGTTACAGCCTATAATTTTAATAACAGTATATAATCTTTATGCAAGTCGGTGATATATCAGAACACTCGTTGTAAAGCGTGAATGTAACTGGACCAACATTAAAATTGATTATTATTATAGGAGATGTTGTAGAAATGAACCATATAGTAAATGAGAATTATAAAATTTATTTAATAACCATGGATAAAAGTGATCAATTTTGGACGGTTATGGATAATGGTGCCAGAGAAATGGCTTCTATGTTAGGTGTTACATATGAATGGGACGCCCCCTTAACGAGAGATGTAAATGAACAAATTCAAATATTTAATAATGCCGTAGCAGCGGGAGCAGATGCAATAATGTTAGCGGCGAGTGATCCTTTAAAGATTTCAGGAGCAGTTGAAGAAGCGAAAGCAAAGGGTGTAAAAATCATTTATGTTGATGCACCAGCGTTTGAAGAAGCAGTCATAACCTTAGCTACAGATAATTATACAGCTGGCAGGATAGCTGGAGAAAATATGTTTTACGAATTAGAGGAGATTGGTGCCACATATGGTTCAATAGGAATCATTGGGGTAACTCCTGAAAACAGAACCACTGTAAATCGGGAATTGGGATTTCGCGATTATTTTAAACCGTTTGCCACATATCAAATATTAGAAACAATATACACGAATGGTGACCCGGAGTTAGCAAAACAAGCAACGGAAAAATATATAAGAGACAATCCCAATTTTGTTGGTGTTTTTTCAACGAATGAAGGATCTACGTTAGGGATGGGGTACGCTTTGAGAGAAAATGATATAAATATTACCGGTATTGGATTTGATATTACAGAGACAATTCAGGAAATGATAAGAGATAATACTATACAAGCAGTAATGGTGCAAAATCCATTTACAATGGGCTATTTGGGTATGGCTCAGGCAGTTGCCGCATTAAGGGGATTTGATACAGGTCCAAAATTTATTAATACTGGGGTAACTGTAGTTAATATGTATACACCAAGTCGAATATTATCATAATTAACTATATTTGAGAAATAAGGGAATTAAAATGACGATGAATTGTAAACCGAGAGGTCACATTTGTAATATGAGAAACTAGATATTGTAATCGATATTCCCATTTGTAAACTGACTGTCTCTTTTTGTAGACGACAATCCAGTTTGTAAAACAAGCAAC
>JAEZFK010000028.1 GCA_023437715.1 Bacillota bacterium
ACCAATATCGATAGATTTTGAAAATGCACCCTTAGGGAGCTCTATTAAAGTTACCCTTTTTTACCATCGATATAAAAAAGAAATCTCTTGCTAATTTATACTTGACTTTTCATAGCTGGTCTCCTTAAAATAAATAAAAATGTTGGAACATTTTCATTATATCATAAAAATCCAAAAATTGGCATATTTTTCTGTATTTTAACCGTCAGCAATCAGATTCCTAAGGCTTTCATCAGGCGCAGCAGAAAAGCCTGACTGTTAAATACATAAGGCTCCCGGAAAGGAAAGTACATTTTCATTCTCACGATATAGACAGCAATTGATAGAAAAACAGTGGCTGCCAAAAGGATATCCGCCGCCTTTTTACCGCCTTTCCTGAAATAATTCACACGTATCTCATTCAGCAGACAGAAAAAAAGAAGAGGTGCGGATGGATTCATGTCCAGGCTTCCCAAAACATCCCCCTTTGTCAGCAAAATCACGGCCCTGGTTCCGCCGCAGCCGGGGCAGGGAATGCCGAAAATTCCTTTCAAAAAGCAGATACCCCCTGTCATGGCCGTCATGGAAAGACAATAAAGGAGAAACAGGGCCAGAAACAAAAGGGCTTTCCACACTCCCTTAATCTTTTTCGTATGATCCATGAAAGCGCCTCCTACAACAGCCGGAGGAGCTCATAAAGTCCAAAGACTTTATCGCTTCGGAATATTTCCTCCAGGGTGTTCAGATTCTCCTCCGAATGCTCCACCTCTCTGGAATACTTTCCCGACAGCCGGGAAAAATCTTCAAATTCCAGGCTTCCTCCATTTATTTTAAAAACAGCCTGAGCCATTTCCTCAATGAGAAGGGTGCTCACCACCGCCAGCTTTACCTTTGCATAAGGCCGGCCGTCATAGACGGCTCCGCAGAAATAGGTGAAGATGAAATACACCATGAGCTGCTCGCGCCACAAATCCCACTGCCCTCTCCGCTCTTCCTTTTCCTCCAGATAGCAGGCAAATGCCTTTTTGTTCTCCTCATAGCTTTCCGCCCCATCCTCAAACAAAGCCTTTCTTAAGCCGTCCAAATATTGGGGCCAGTCCTTGCCCAGCACTTCCAGCTTATTAAAAATGGAAAACAGTTCTTTCATCCTCTCCTGTCTCTTTTTGCCATCTGTGCGGTATTCCAAAAGCTTTTCCCCGATCCGTTCAGGAACAGACGCCCCCTTATAGCGGTCCAGCAGCTCATCGGTCCGGTAAAGCTCCTCCCGGCGGATTCTCCTCTGCATATCATGGGCGAAACCCAGAACCATGGCCATGCGCAGGCGGCAGTCAAGCTGCCTGTTTTGCAGAATGGAAAGGATCAGCTCCCTTGCATCCGTCAGCTTTGTAAACAGAAAGAAGTCAAAATCCGGGTATGACTCCTCTCTTTCCGTTTGCTTTGTAAGAAACCGCACAGGCTCCTCACAGCCCAGAATCAGCTTTGCCGCTTCCGGGCAGGAAAGAGACAGAGAGATCTCCCTGACTCCCTCATACTCCTCGGTATGCCTGGGATAATCCCGGCATGTTTTGCACAGCATCTGAGGACCTGCTTCGCAGTAGAGATGGCAGAGGTTCTCTTCGTTGAGAAAAGCGCACCTGCCGGCGTACTGCTTAAAGGAGCCTTTCTTCCAGTCAACGGAATGGGAAAGCCGGCTTCCCAGCTCTCCTTTCTGCATCCGGTATCGCTTCATGGAACGGTCGTCAATCATAATGGCCCAGCCTGCACAGCAGGTGTCCGGGCATTCTCCAGCCACACAGCGAAATTTATTATAATAATGAGGTATGGTAAACTGCATAAATACGGCTCCTGCTTTCCGGTTATTTCCCTTTTATTTTTCAATTCCTCCATTTTACCAAATTTAAGAATATGGTTCAAGCCTAAAAAAGAGAAGCAGAAGCAAGGGCCCTGTTTTGCCCCTGCTTCTGCTTCTCTTTTTGCTTCTGTTTCGTTTGTCTCTGCAGTTATTTGCAAAGCTTCTTAAATTCATCGGCTACGAACTGTACCTGTGTTCCTACGATTACCTGGACACTGGTCTTTCCTGGCCGGATAACGCCGGCAACTCCCGCCGATTTGATCTTCTTTTCATCTACCAGAGTATAATCCTTAATTTCCAGTCTCAGTCTGGTAATGCAGTTGTCAACGCTGGTAATATTGCTTTTTCCGCCGACGCCTTCCAGAATAATGGAAGCCACCTGTGCATAATTGCTGTTGGTAAGGGTAACAACCTGTTCATCAATATCATCATCCTCACGTCCCGGGGTCTTAAAGTTGAACTTTAAGATAGCGAAGCGGAATATGAAATAATAAACGGCACCGTAAACAACTCCTAACGGAATGATAAGCAGCGGATTTACAGCCATAGGAGCCTTAAAGCTTAAGAACCAGTCGACAAAGCCTGCGCTGAAGTTAAAGCCTGCACGTACAGGAAGCAGGGAGCAGATAGTTAAGGAAATACCTGTTAAAATAGCGTGAATTAAGTATAAGCCTGGTGCAAGGAACATAAAAGCGAATTCCAGAGGTTCTGTTACACCTGTAAAGAAAGAACAGACTGCTGCTGCCAGCAATAAGCCATATGCAGTTTTCTTCTTTCCTGGCTTTGCGGTATGATACATAGCCAAAGCTGCTGCAGGAAGACCAAACATCATAACCGGGAAGAAACCTGTCATGTACTGACCGGTCTGGCCTAAAGTACCGGTGCCTGACCAGAAGTTGCCTAAATCGTTCACGCCTGCCACGTCAAACCAGAATACGGAATTCAGGGCGTGATGAAGACCGATTGGAATCAACAAACGGTTTAAGAAACCGTAAATACCTGCACCGACAGCGCCTAAGCCCAGAATGCTCTCACCAAATCCAACCAGCCCGGTATATACTACCGGCCATATGAAGAAAAGAACCAGACATGCTACCAAAGAAACGAGAGCCGTTACAATGGCAACCGACCGCTTGCCGCTGAAGAATGCCAGCGCATCGGGCAGCTTGGTGTTTTTAAATTTGTTATAGCAGGTAGCTCCGATAATACCGGAAACAATGCCGATAAACTGATTTCCGATCTTTCCGAAAGCGGCATTTACTTCGCTTACATCAATGCCCTTTAACATGGCTACTACGCCTGGAGACAGAATGGTCTGGATCATCAGCCAGGAAACAAGAGCTGCCAGAGCCGATGTACCTTCATGGTCATCTGCCATTCCTACGCCGACACCAATGGCAAACAGAATTGCCATGTTGTCAATGATCGCGCCTCCTGCTTTAATAAGAAAAGCAGCAATGGCACTGTTGGCTCCCCAGCCGGTGGGATCGATCCAGTAACCGATTCCCATGAGAATTCCCGCCGCAGGCAGACATGCTACCGGAAGCATCAATGATCTCCCCAGTTTTTGCAAATACTTCATCATAATAAAGAAAACCCCTTTCTTTTTTGTCCTGCCGGACATTTTTATCTCTTCCTGCAAAAATGCAGGTTCAGATCACATACTCTCCAAAACGGACTTAACCCCAACAGAGGCGGCCTCCTCATCCTCTCCGTCAAACCGGAAGAGGACCTCCCCTCCGCCCATAACTCCCAGTCCTATGAGCGATAAAAGACTTTTACAGTCCGCTTTGTCTGATTCCCATTGGGCCTCAATGTTGCAGGCGTATTTCCTGGCTTCCATAAAAATTAAGGAAGCCGACCTGGCGTGAAGCCCCATAGGATCTTTTATATAAAATAAATACTCCCTCATTCAATCACCTACAATTCAATGATCGGATCAAGCTCCTTTACCTGAATTCCCGTATGGCACTCCATCTCAGGATAATTAGCCGTATTGCATATAATAACCGGCGTTATTACATCATATCCTGCTCCCTTTATGGCATCCATATCAAATTCCAGGAGAAGCTCTCCTGCTTTTACCCGGTCTCCCTGCTTTTTATAAGAGGTATAATGCTCCCCTTTTAAGTTAACCGTATCCAGTCCTACATGAACAATGATTTCCGCGCCCTGGTTGGTGGTAATGCTGACCGCATGCTTTGTCTCAAACATGACCGTCAGGACACCGTCTGCCGGCGCTACGACTCTCCCTTTTGCAGGAATAATGGCAACTCCCTTTCCCAGAATCTCCTGGCTGAACGTGGGGTCACTGACCTGGCTTAATGGTACTGCCTCTCCTTCTACCGGCGACAGGATCTTTTCCCTCCCGGCTTCGTCGTTTCCTCCAAAAATTTTTTTCAATGAACCAAACATAATGTGTGTTCTCCTTTCATATTTATTGTCCACGTATTTTGGACATACAGGTATACCCAATGGTGTCTTCTTATTATTGCCCATGTACACCCTTAGGATACTTCTTCTACAGTCTCAGCCTCTTAATGTGGACCGCCAGATAGGCGGTTTCCTCTTCTGTCACGTTGTGGTGATAGGTTTCCAGAATGTAATCCTTAATTTTTAAGCTGCACGCATACTCTTCCGGATACATTCCGGATATCAGCTGGTTAAAATCCGTATTGCCGCTGTCCAGCAGCTCCTTTGCAACGATCCGCTGGGCCAGAAATCTCAAATGGGTGACGAAGCGCTGGTAATTTAAAGAGGCTTCGTTCGGCCTCATGGTAAAGTACTCTTTTACAATCTGCACCACGTTCTGAATCAGGGTCGTGATGTCAATGGTATCCCGCATGGCCGTATTGAACTCTGCGTTTACGATGTGAAGGGCAATGAAGCCCGCCTCATCCACCGGAAATTTCACATCCAGCTTCCGCTCGATCAAAGCCACGGCGTATTCTCCCACCAGATACTCTTCCTTATAGAATGTCTTTATCTCATTTAAAAGAGGATTCCTGAAAACCATCTTTTCCTGAAAACGGTATATGGCAAAGCTGATATGGTCCGTCAGGGTAATATAGATATTCTGATTTAAGCTCCTGTTTAAAACGCTTTTGGCGTAATTGATAATCTCTGTGGAAACCTGGATATGCTCAAGAGGGAGATTTACCACCAACTCTTTGAACTTATCAATGCTTCCCTGGCCGTCCAGACGGAATACTTTTTCGATCTTGTCCTCCGGGATTTCCTTTCCGGGCTTTGCCCCGAATCCGATCCCTCTTCCCATAACAACGACTTCTTTTCCATCCGGCTCCATCGCGCTGACAATATTATTATTGATGATTTTGTCAATTTTCATAAATGCCCCACCTGTAAGTAAAAAAACCAATTTCGACCACGAAAATAACATGTTATTTTCTATAATCAAAATTGGTTTTGCCTGCTTTCCAGTAACAATCCACTCACTATGAACTTTACTTAAACTATACCAGTCTTTTTCAGAAAAGTCAATGAATTTTTTACTATAAAGCTCCGAATTCTTCACGGAACGCAAAAATTCGCTATTTTCCTTTCCGCTCAAACTCTGCTTTCAGCTTTTCCAGGGCCTTTTTTTCCAGCCTGGATACATAGGATCTGGATATGCCCATTAATTCCGAGATCTCCCTCTGGGTGTATTCCTTTCCCCCGTGCAGTCCATACCTCATGCCAATGATCATCTTTTCATTGTCCTTAAGGCAGCTGTCAAAGGCTTCATACAATTCCTTGATATCCTGTTTCAATATAATGGTTTCCAGGGCCTCTTTATTCTCCATTTCAATGACGTCAACGAGGCTTACGGTTTCTCCATCCTTGTCTATTCCGATGGGTTCAAACAAAGAGACTTCTTTTGAATATTTTTTATTTGCACGAAGAAGCATCAGGATCTCGTTTGCCATAGTCACATGACGGCTCCTCCGAGCCTGCAAAATACAGGTGGACATTTTCCCCGTCCCACACAGCCTTTTTCACAAGGGCGCGGATAGCCGCCCTTTTCTGCCGGACATCCATGACGTCCACGGTTTCCCGGAATGTGAAAAGAGTCTCTTTAATCCGCTGAAACTCCAGCGCCGAAAGCTCCCGCTCCATGGCCTCCTCTTCCAGCTCCTGAATTCTGTTTTCCGTCTCTTCTTTCCGTTTATGGAGCTCCTGAATCTGCTTTAGGATGTACTCCTCAGCCTCCGTTCCTCTGGCTTTTCCAAGAGAGGAGACCAGGCCGGCGATTTCGCTTTCGGTATCCCGGGCCTCCTGGACGAGGCGCAGCCTGCGGCACTCAAATTCCGGCAAATCCTGCTCCAGGGTCTTTCTGCTCTTGTTTGACTGCTTTAGAAACTCGTTGTCATCCTCGGATATTTTTTTGATTTCTTCTATGACCAGCTTATCAAGCAAGTTTCCATTTACATTTTTCATGGTGCAGCACTCCATGCGGCTTCTTTCTTTCATGGAGCAGAGATAGGAGTATATCTGCTCCCCTTCCCCGTTGCTCCGCCCCGAAAGCTTAGGCCTCATACGCTCCCCGCAGGAGCCGCAAAAGAGGAGCCCGGACAGCAGCGCCACATTGCTTCTGGGCTTTCGGTAGCTTTTGGACTTATTCTGGTCCAGGAGTCTCTGGACACTGACCCACACGGAGCCGGGTACCATGCTCTCATGCTTTCCCACCGAAACAATCCACTCATCCATACTCTTTGCTTCATGGGCCTTCCCCTGCTTCTGCAAGGTGCGGTTGTAGGCCATGATCCCCCGGGTGCCGTCAAACTTTTCTCTTTCCGCCCATAGATCCACGTTTTTTTCCAGAAAGTATTCATAGGTTTCCCGGTCCGCACAGGCGTAAACCGGATTGGACAGTATTCCCTTGACTGCGAAACGGCTGAATAACCGGCCGCATTTTGTCCTGTACCCGTTTTGGATCAAATAGGTCTCTGTCTGAGTCAGAGAACCCGTTTCCAGGAACTTCCGGTAGATCAGCCTTACCAGCCTGGCTTCCTCGGGAACCATCCGCAGCTTAAAAGCCTTTTTCACCTTGCCGTCAATGGTTACCGTTGACTCACCCTCCGACCGGTAGCCCGTAGGTGTATTTCCCCCAAGCCATCTTCCGCTTTTGGAAAGCTCGTGCATATTATCCCGGATTCGTTCCGCTATGGTTTCCCTTTCCAGCTGGGAAAATACGGATGCAATATACATCATGGCTCTTCCCATGGGGGAAGAGGTGTCAAACTGTTCTTTTATGGAAATGAAAGAAATATGGAGCCCGTTCAGTTCCTCAATGAGATTGGCAAAGTCACCGATGTCGCGGCTTATCCTGTCCAGCCGGTAGCAGACGATGGACGTAAATTTCCTTTTCCTGGCTTCCTGCATCATTTTTTTAAATTGAGGGCGCTCAAGATTTCCCCCGGAAAAGCCTTCATCCTCATAAACAAAGGCATTTTCTGCAAGGTCTTTGCCGAAATGGCCGGAAATATACTGCCTGCACAGCTCAATCTGGTTCTCAATGCTTTCTCCTTTTCCGGTAAATTTCGATTTTCTCGAATAGATCGCCAATTGGCCCTTCTGTTCCTCCACCGGCATCCCCCTTTGCCACATACCGGACACGCCGGACATCATACAATATACAAACCCCACATCCGGAGCCTCCCAATGAATCTCATCCCCCATTACCCGAAAACCGACGAAAAGAAAAAGGAATTAAGCAGAAAGGCCGCTCTCATCCACAGCCAGGCCATTTTCCAGTCCATCGGACAGCTTTCCTGTCCCAATGACCAGAAGCAGGCTCTCCTCGGGGCAATTCTGGATGAAAGGATGAAGAGCTAAACGATGTGGACACGACTGACTTCCTTTCCTCCTGTAAACACATGGGTGGCGCAGGACACGCAGGGATCAAAGGACCGTATGATCCTTCCTATTTCTACAGGCACATCGGCATTTGCTACGGGAGCTCCGATTAAAGCCTGTTCCGACGTTCCTTTCTGATTCTGCGTCTGAGGCGATAAATTCCATGCGGACGGTGTGATCACCTGGTAGAAAGCTATTTTGCTGTCTTCAATGTGAAGCCAGTGACCCAGAGCTCCTCTGGTAGTATCCACCAGTCCTCTTCCAGCGGCTCTCTCAGGAACCGTGTATTCCTGCTGCAGAGCCATACCCGGAACCAGGTTATCGATGAGGGTATTCATGACCTCTACGATCTTCTTGGTTTCCAGCACTCTGGCAATGGTCCTGTCCATGGCGGAAATACCGTTCCTGTATCCGCCGGAAAGCCATTGTCTCGCCAGAGGGCCTACCTCATAGGGTATGCCGTCATATCTGGGGGCTTTGATCCAGGAATAGGCCTGGGGCTTCTGAGGATCCGGCTTACCGTCTTCATTGAACCAGGAAAATCCATCCTCCTGGCTGATCCGGTCAGGATCAAAGGGTTCGATGGGGCCGCCTCTAAAGGTGAGGGGATCTACATACAAAGTTCCCAAATCCTTGTAGCCGTAAAAACAGCCGTAGCTCAGCAGATTGCCGTAGCCTCCGCCCATGTGATAATATTCCGGGTAATAATCTCCGATGGTATACACATCCGGAATCATCTTTTCTTCAATAAACCGGCTGATATTATAGAGAATGGATTTTATAGCCATGATCTTATCCGTCGTGGCCAGAGAGGTGATGCCGCCGATAAAGATTCCATGGTTATGAGGCGCTTTCCCTCCCAGGACAGCCAGCATCTCGTGGGCGCTGCGGCTGAACTCCAGGGACTGGAAATAATCCTGCACCATTTTATCGTTTATCTCTTTCGGGAGACGGTAATCCTCGTGATTCATCTGAAACAGGGGATATTCCTCCGGAAGCTTTACGAAATCCGGCAGGGTATACTGGTAGAAATGCCTTAGGTGGTTCTGGAAAAATTCACAGGCATGAACCAGGTCCCTTAAGTACCGTCCCTGCTCCGTGGGAACAAAGCCAAGAGCGCTTTCCAGGGCAAGGGTTGACGCCATGGAATGGGCGGTGGAGCAGATCCCGCAGATGCGTTCTGTAAAATAAACGGCGTCAAAGGGACTTCTCCCCTCCAGCATCTTTTCAAAGCCCCGGAACATCAGTCCCTTTGTCTTGGCATCCTGTATCGCCTGATTTTCCACATCAGCTTCTATTTCCATAAACCCGTTAATGCGGGTAACGGGATTTATCGTTATTTTTTCCGCCATACTTAATCCCCTCTCATACTGTCATAGACGATAAACGGTTCCATTGCGTCAGGAAAGCCGAACTGGGCACAGCCGATGCAGACGGAATCGCTTCCTATGGGCCAGTTCACATGTCCGTTCCACTGGCGGATGGGACAGTCGATGGGAGTGACAGGACCCCGGCAGCCCATCATAAACATACAGGTTTCTTCCCCCAGCTTGTTGGCAAAAATGCCATTGTCAAAATAGGATCTCCTGGGGCACCGGTCGTGAATGGTAACGCTGTAAAACATCAGAGGGCGGTCCAGGCTGTCAAGAGGCGGTTCTCCATACAGCAGCAAATAAGCCAGGGTCCCCATAAACCAGTCCGGATGGCAGGGACAGCCGGGAAGCTTTATTACCTTCTTATTTAAAACGTTCTGTATTCCCACGCACCCCGTTGGGTTGGGCCTTGCCGCAGACACCCCTCCATGGGTGGCGCAGGCTCCCACAGCAATCACATGTGCCGCATTCCCCCCCAGCAGCCGGGCCGCTTCCAGACCCGTAACCTCTCTTCCCTGGTACTGTCCTATGATGTGATAAGCGCCGTTGTCCTTTAAGGATACTGCCCCTTCCACGGCCAGAATATAATCGCTTCCAATTACACGAAACAGCCGGTCCATGGCTTCGCTGCCTTCCGATGCCATCAGGCTGTTGCTGAATACGAAATCGGTCATCTGGGTCAGCAGATATTGAAAATCAGGGTATTCCCCATCCAGCAGGGAAATGGTATTGCCGGTGCATCCGTTCAGCTCCAGCCAGACCAGGGTTCTCTTTTGAAGCGCATTGGCAGCGAGCACATGCCTTACCCTGTCAACAAGGCCCGCCGTTGTCCTTAACCGCATTTCCTGGTGGGGACAGCTGAAGTTTACTGGTTCCAAATTGATCACCTGCTTTACACTAAAGTTAAATAACCGACTACCGGAAGCACGCTTAAAACAATTGCCCCGGGATGGCACCCTTCGAAGTCATTGGTCAGATCCTTTCCCGCAGTCAGTCCGCCGAAATGGCTTCCTCCCCTCCAGACAGGGTTATTTGTAACATCATAGACAACCCCGTTTACCGCAACATATGCGGGAGCCCCGTTTTGTCCGTTATAGGCGGCCAGTTCATCCAGGGTAAAATACCTGGGTTCCGGTTCCTCCGGCTCTTCCGGCTCCTGGCTGGCATAGATTTTCTGGTATGGATCCGGTATTTCTTCCATAGTCAGATGATTTGACCTTGTAAAATAGTCAATGTGGCTTTCCAGCATAACCACATGGCTGCTCAGGCGGTCCAGCAGGTCTGAGGAGCTATAATACTGGTTCTCGTGAAGTCTCTCTACATCCTTTCTGATCTCCTTAAGGCCGTTTCCTACATAATCCAAAAACAAATTCAGTTCCATCGACATACCTCCCAAAGCGTGGATACAATTGCTTGACCAAAAAACGGGTCATTAATCTATATGTAGGAGTCAGACATTTTAACACTGCCGTCTTTTCTGTTCCCCTATGATTCTTTTAATTGTATCCTTGATTTCGTCGCACAGCTTTGGCAGTTTGTCCTTTAAAACAGGGCTGAGTTCGGTGCCGAAGCCGATTTCATTGATTTCAACCCCGATGAGACAGCCGTTAAAATTGCTGCCATAAAGCTTCATAAGCTCAATAAGGCCCATATCATGCTGGGCAAAGGGATTGAAGGACTGGGACACAGCTTCTTCAAGGCTGAATAAGTGAATGGAGCCCGGCTTTTTTCCCGTAAAAACCGCGTCAAGAAGAAACACGAAGTCATCCTTGTCCAGAGAATAGAAACAGCTCTGGCAATCTGTCTCGCCGATAATTACCTGAATTCCCAGGGGAGCCAGCTCATCCTCCAATAATTCGGCAGCCCTTACCGCCACGCCGTCATCCTTCATGCAGCGGTTGCCTATGGCAACTAACTTCATCATTTTATTTTCCTCCTTTCCGGCGGATATTGTTAATATATATGTTGGCTGTGAGTGAATATTCGCTTCACCAGGCCCCCCGGGGGAAGTTTGTACGGAAAAGTTAAATATCCGGACATGAAAATACCCCCATACAGGACTTTTATACTTCATTGTCCTATATAGGGGGTAAATAAATAATTGAAAGCTAAAGCTGCCGAAGTTTTTCGTAATGCCAGGCCTCTTCAATCCGGGCATATAAATCCATAATGGAATCGTAATATTCCCTGGCCCTTTCCTCTCCCGGAATCAGGCCGTACATATCCGGGTTCCAGAAACAGATGGAGCTGGGATATGCAATCTCATTGGCTTTTTTTCCCGTTCCAAGGATTTTCGTGTGATTATGGGCGGCGGCCCGGAGAATGCCTCTCATGATATGTATGCCGAATTTCAGCCCCAGGCCATGGATATAATCTGCCAAAGACCGGAAGCCCTGCCCATGCTTTCCGGGCATATAGGTGCGGGCCGCGGGCCGCTGTGATAGGATACCATTTTCTACACATTTGGCCGCATAAGTGGCCAGCCTTGAGCCTCTGTCCGGGTGAAAAGTATTGACTGCCTTGATAAGTCCGATGGTCCCTACAGAAAGTATGTCTTCCATATCGTAATCTGTATTCTGGTATTTTTTTGCCACATGCGCTACCAGCCGCATATTGCGCTCGATGAGTGTGGCTCTCGCCTCCTGATCCCCTTTCTGGTATCGATCCAGACACTCTCGTTCCTCTCGCGCAGTTAAAGGTTTGGGAAAAGTTTTCAAAGAAAGCCACCTTAAACTTACTTACATTCATTTTATGCCCGCCGTCTGCCTAAAGTGCTTTTACAAAAAATATTGGCTGGTACTAATTTTTAATGATGGAACAGACGGATTCCCGTAAACGCCATGGCCATGCCGTACTTGTCACAGGTTTCAATCACCTGGTCATCCCGCACGGAACCGCCGGGCTGGGCCACGTATTTCACTCCGCTTTTATGAGCCCGGTCAATGTTGTCGCCAAAGGGGAAAAACGCATCAGATCCTAAGGAAACTCCCGTCATCTGATCCAGCCATGCCCGCTTTTCTTCTCCTGTAAATACGGTTGGCTTAGACTTGAAAATTGTTTCCCATCTGCCGTCTGCCAGCACATCCATATATTCCTCTCCAATATAGATGTCAATGGCATTGTCCCGGTCTGCGCGGCGGATATTGTCGATAAATGGGAGTTTTAGAACCTTAGGCGCCTGGCGCAGGTACCAGTTGTCCGCCTTGCTGCCCGCCAGCCTTGTACAATGGACCCTGGACTGCTGTCCCGCCCCGATTCCTATGGCCTGTCCGCCCTTTGCAAAACAGACGGAATTGGACTGGGTATATTTTAAGGTAATAAGAGAAAGGATGAGGTCGATTTTTGCATCCTCGGGAATTCCCCTGTTCTTTGTGACCACATTCTTTAAAAGCTCTCCGTCGATCTTCAGCTCATTTCTTCCCTGCTCAAACACCACACCGTAAACCTGTTTTCTCTCCAGAGAGGCCGGCACGTAGTCCGGGTCCATAAGAAGCACATTATAATTGCCGTTTTTCTTGGATTTTAGGATCTCCAGGGCCTCCGGCTCATAGCCCGGAGCAATGACGCCGTCGGAGACCTCCCGTTTGATAATCCTTGCCGTATCCACATCACAGACATGGGAAAGGGAAATGAAATCTCCGAAGGAGGACATCCGGTCCGCCCCTCTGGCTCTGGCATAGGCACAGGCCAGGGGCGAGAGCTCCCCTAAATCCTCCACCCAGTAAATCTTAGCCAGCACAGGATCAAGGGGCAGACCCACCGCAGCGCCTGCGGGAGATACATGTTTAAAGGAAGCCGCTGCCGGAAGTCCTGTGGCTTCTGTTAATTCTTTCACAAGCTGCCAGCCGTTAAAGGCATCCAGGAAATTGATATAGCCCGGGTGGCCGCTTAGGACCTGGATTGGAAGAGATTTTCCGTCCTCCATAAAGATTCTGGACGGTTTCTGATTGGGATTACAGCCGTATTTCAATTCTAATTCATTCATCTTCTGGACTCCTGTCGTTTTCATATGATTGACTTCTATGACTGGTTCTTATTTACAATGCGGGTTTCATAAGTGCCTGATTCCAGATCAATATACCGGACAAAAAGCGACACTTTATTTTCTTCATTCAAGCTTTCCCATATCATGGACGTGATTTCATCCATATCATCCATGGTCTCCACAAGCTTTGGTTCTCCCTCAAAGCTGGGCAGAGGATTTCCGTCATGCATATAGGTGTGGATGAAATGCCCCTCTCCCCTTGCCGGGTTTTCGTAGGCAAAGGTATAACGGCTGCAGGAATCGGGATCCCCGTGGTTGGACTTTAAGATGGACATGGCGTAATTAAAGCAGTTTCCCTCCCGGTGGATGATTCCTGAAATCCGGGGCGTATAATTGGGGCTGTCCGGTTCAAAGGTTCTGCTTCTTAAAGACTGTTCAAAGGTCAGCTGTATGTCCATGCCCTTGTAAATGGTGTCGGTCTGATCTCCGTTTGTCACAATGGTCTTGTTTCCCAGGACACGCACGGGGGCGTAGATAATAAGGCTGGGGTCAGTCAGCTTTGACGGGTCGAATGCCTGGGTGCGTATCCCGTCGCCTTCCTTCACAAAGATGCGGTTGCGGCTGTTTTCACTTCTTCCCATGATGAAGTAGGCGGCTACAGCTTTTGTTCCATCTGGGGTTCGGCCAAGGACGATGCCTCTGCCTGGGTAGGGGTTGGTACTTAAATACTTTTTTAAAGAAATTGAATTCATAAAATCTCCTTTCTGCTTCAGACTGGCGAAAGTCCGCCATGCCATTCATAATTTGGCGGAAGGGCCGCCAAATTATTCATGTCGGGCGTTCCGCCCTATAGAAATATTTGCATGGCTGGATAATAACACAAAACCGCCTGGGCATCCCATAAGGGTGCCCAGGCGGTCGGCTTTTTCGTATCGTGCTCCCCGTGGTATATCCCCACTTATCCGCCAGTCGCACGTACTTTGTCTTCATCATATAATATTCCCGTGGGAAAAGCAAGCATTTTTTCCAGACCGGATATTTTACCTACTCGTTCCGTATGGCAGCCAGGGGACTCAGCTTCATGGCCCTTAAGGCTGGGAAAAATCCGGCAGCCATGCCTACAAAGATGGCAAAGCCCACAGCAGTCAGGGAAAGCCAGGTTGGTATCCTGGATAAGTTGCCCTGTACATCCGCCATAAAACGGCCCGCCAGAAACTTGTTGATGAGAAGGGATACTCCATAGCTGAAAAGAATTCCCGCAACTCCTCCTAAAAATCCGATGAAGCCGGACTCCAGAAGGAACATATTTCTGATATTCCTCATATCGCATCCCAGAACCTTCAGGATGCCGATTTCCTTGGTTCT
Source organism: Bacillota bacterium (assembly GCA_023437715.1). Classification (GTDB taxonomy): domain Bacteria; phylum Bacillota; class Clostridia; order Lachnospirales; family Lachnospiraceae; genus Lacrimispora. The sequence goes on from JAEZFK010000028.1 coordinate 14,411, forward strand.
CTCATAAATGGACATCATCATGGTATTGGCGATTCCGATGGCGGCCACAAACAGGGACACGGCTCCGATCCCTCCTAAAAGGGCCTGAACCATCCTGGCCTGTTTCTGGGACTGTTCCAGCCACTCCATATTGCTGTTGGCCTGAAATCCCATATCCGTAATGGACTTCTGCACAGCCGTCACATTTGCCATATCATCCACTTCCACAACAGCCTGATCGTAAATAAAATAGCTGTAGGGCTTCCCCTTTTTATTGGTAGGCTGGTTGGGAATGGGCTTCTTTTTAAAAATCTGTTTCAGCTGGGACTTTAAGGCCTCCAGATCCACATAAATGTTATAGCTGTAATTATTCCAGTCCTCCAGTCCGCCCTCTACCAGTCCGGAGGTGGACAGAAGATACTTCTTGGGAGGCTTGACAGGGGTCCCGCCTTCCGTGGTACCGCCGCTTTGAGACTGATAATAGCTGTCCATATCGAAAATTACAAACAGAGGCTTATTCATGAAATCAATATCAGGGGCGCTGGAAGAATCATCGTAATAGTTGTAATTATTGCTTTTGGGATTGCTGAAACGCCTTGCCACCATATTTCCGACGACCATTTGAAGTTCCTTGTTTCCTGTCTCCGGCAGACGGCCCTCTTTCAGAGGAATATTCTTCATATATTCCGGGCTCACTCCCACAAGACTTACATTTCCCTGGTAAACTCCCTGGGTCATCAGCACATCTACCTGCAAAAGAGGGGAAGCCTCTTTCACATGCTCGATGTCCTCAAACTGGGCGATCACGTCGTCCGTCATATAATTGGGCTCGCTGCTGCCGTCATTTCCCCTCCACGCGGAGTCGGAATAAACGGAAATCTCCGTAAGGCTGCCGTAGGAAGCGATCTGTTCCATGGTGAGCTCATTAAAGCCGATGCCTAAGGACACCATGACAACGATGGAGGCCGTACCGATCAAAACCCCCAGGACCGTTAAGAACGTCCGAAGCTTTCTGCGCCTTAAGTTGTTCACACTCATGGAAAGCAAATCGCTAAATCTCATTGTCTATTTCCTCTTCCTCTGCTTCCTTTTTCTTTTTGCGCCTTTTCAGCACAAAAACGGTTCCAATGGCTCCGGCCGCCAAAATCCCCACAACAGCGAGTATTATTGGCATCCGGTATTTTGAAAGGCCCGACGGCTCCGAATCGGTTGGCAGCTCTCCCATATCTCCGTCTCCAAAGTCCGGGGGAATTTCCTCTGTTACGTTTAAGGTCATTTCCTTTTCCACAGGCTGGCTGACCACCCCGTTTTCATCCTCATAGGTAATAAATATTTTAATTTTTCCGTCATCCGTGGTTGGGGCGGCTCCTGTGAGCATTACATCCACGTTCCCGGACTCTCCCGGCTTGATATTTCCCACATAGCTGTCGGCAGGCTGAATGGAATCTCCCTGAAAGGATGCCGTGACGTTATAAAGAAGCACCTTTCCCGTATTATTGATGGGGAACATCACATTGGTTTCCGAGCCTACGGAAATAGTATCCGGCATGACATCAATGGTGCCCGTATTGAGCCTGGCCATCTGCTTCACCGGAATGTTTACCGTCACCTTTTCCTCTGCATTTTTAAATTCAGGGCTGTCGTATTTTTCATTGATGGTTATGGCATAAGTCCTCTGGTCCACCCAGGCTCCTGCCTGAAGCTTTACCCGGATATCCGCGCTCTGGCCTGCTCCAAGAGAATTGACCACAATGGAGGAAGAGCCGGCATCCGTGGTAAATACGGCGCTGTCCGATACCTTTTCTGATTCCAGGTTAAAAAGGATGTTGCTTGCTGAAACATTATCGGAAGCATTCTTCATATGAAGGATCAGCTCAAATTCATCTCCCGCATAAACTTTCTCCGGGTCTGTCTGAAAGCTGTCCACAATGATTCTGGCCCTGGTTCGGTCATTGGCATCGAACTCCCCTGTTTCCTCTTCTTTTTCCTTGTTCTGAACCTTTACATAGAAGACCTCTTCCGCTTTTTGAACATCTCCCTCGGTGCTGTCCTTGTATTCAATGGTAAAGGTGATGGGATAATATCCGCTGTATGTATCCTTCCGGATGGCCATGCTGTAAGGGACCGAAACGGTCTCCCCTCCTCCGATCCTGTCATAATGCCTGGTGTAATTTCCATCATTGATATCAAAAGGAAATTTGGCGCTGTCCGAATCAAGGCCCATGCGGATATTTACATCAAAGGCCGTTATTCCTGAAGAATTACGGACATTCATGTTGAAATTCATCACATCCGGATAGGTTCCGAAAGGCGTATTCTGGTCCTCTCCCAATTCAAAATGGATATCGCTGTCATCCTCGCCGGATTCCGTAGTGCCGGTGGACTTCGTGATCCAGATGTTCACCCTTTCATAAGAAGCATGGGAGCCCCCTGTTTTGACCTCCAGGGGCACCAGATAATAGCCTTCCGATATGTCTCTCCGCACCCTTGCAGACAGGGAAAAGTTCTTTGAGCTGCCGCTTTTGACCGTTCCCAGAATTTTGGCGTCAAAGGTGCTGGAGGTGATCTCAAAAGGAAAAACCTCTCCCGAATAGGAGGTATCCTCATCGTCGGAATCTTCCTTTGCCTCATATTCTTCATCGGCCACGGAACGGTCAAACATGACCGCCACTCCGTTTAAATCATAATTCGTGTTATTGGTGAAAACCATATTAATGGTAACGTTTTCCCCTGTTTTACCTGACGGGGTCTTTTTCACATCAATATAGGTATTCTTGCTTAAGTCATACTGTCCAAAGACAGGCGACGGCATAACCGTAAGAACCATGAGGACTACAAGCAGCCACAAAACCCCTTTCCTACTCCTCTTCATAACCCATGTCCTCCTTTGTCTCCTCATGATGCTGCTCCTCAATCTTAAATATCTTTCCATCTACAATATGGAACTGTCTGTCTGCGAATTTCGCAATGTAATTGTCATGGGTAACCATGACCAGAGTCTGGTTCTGCTCCCTGACGATCTTCTGCATCAGGCTCAAAATCTCCCTGGTGGTCTTGGAATCTAGGTTCCCCGTAGGCTCATCGGCAAAGATGATCTGGGGATCTACCGCCAGAGCCCTTGCAATGCCCACCCTCTGCTGCTGGCCACCCGACATTTCATTTGCCATGTGCCTGGTCTGTTTTTCAAGCCCCACCAGCTTTATGTATTCCCTGGCCTTTTCATTCCTCGCCTTTCTCGGCACTCCGCGGAAAGACAAGGGAAGAGCCACATTTTCCAGGGCGTTCATAGTTTTTATGAGATTGTAGGACTGGAAAATAAAGCCTACATGCTTTCTGCGGAATGCTACCAGCTTATTTTCCGAAAGCTTCTCGATGTGGTTTCCGGCAATGACAATTTCTCCCTTAGACGGCTTTTCAAGGCCTGCCATCATATTTAATAGTGTGGACTTTCCGGAACCGGAAGGCCCTACAATGGCACAGAACTCCCCTTTATATATGGTAAAGTCCACCCCGTTTAAGGCATAGACTTTCGTATCCCCCACTTTGTACACCTTGTAAAGATTCTTAACCTGAATCATCGGTGCCCTTTTTTCCGTCAAAGCTGCTTCCTCCTCATTTCATTCTGTATACACATTATATAACAAGATATCAGAATCGGTCATTTCTTATTTTCTTACACTTCCTTAAATATTCCTTACAGGGAAAATCTGGCACATGGAGAGATTATATCATAAAATAAAAAAAAGTGTGGAAATATTCCGGCGAATACTATATAATGGGAAAAGAATTTTAAACCATAACTTATTGGATAAAGGAGATTTCTATGAGACATTTACTTAACCCATTAGACTTTAGTATGGAAGAAACGGAACAGCTTCTAGATCTGGCAAAAGATATTGAAGAAAATCTTCCCGAATATTCCCATGTATGCGATGGAAAAAAATTAGCGACATTATTTTATGAGCCAAGTACAAGAACCCGTTTGAGTTTTGAAGCTGCTATGTTGAATTTAGGCGGCAGCGTACTGGGCTTTTCTTCTGCCGATTCCAGTTCCGCCGCAAAAGGGGAAAGTGTTGCCGATACCATCCGGGTTATCTCCTGTTACGCAGATATCTGTGCAATGAGACATCCGAAAGAAGGGGCCCCCCTGGTAGCCGCCAATCATTCCACCATACCAGTCATCAACGCAGGGGACGGAGGCCATCAGCATCCCACCCAGACACTGACCGATTTACTTTCTATCCGTTCTTTAAAGGGTCGTTTAAATGACCTTACTATCGGCCTTTGCGGCGATTTGAAATTCGGCCGCACGGTACACTCTCTGATAAACGCTCTGGTACGATACACAAACATCAAATTTATCTTAATTTCTCCCCCGGAACTGAGGGTTCCTGAATATATCCGTGAAGATGTATTGAGGGCCAACAACATTGAATTTGTTGAAATGGACAGCCTTGACGACGCTATGCCGTCTCTGGATATTCTCTACATGACCCGCGTCCAGAAGGAACGCTTCTTCAACGAAGAGGATTATATCCGGTTAAAGGACTGCTATATCCTGGACAAAAAGAAAATGAAGCTGGCAAAGGAAAACATGTTCATCCTGCATCCTCTTCCCAGAGTCAATGAGATCTCTGTGGAAATCGACGACGATCCCAGAGCCGCCTACTTTAAGCAGGCGCAGTACGGCGTCTACGTTCGTATGGCTCTTATCATGACATTACTGGAGGTGGAGAAATCATGCTAAATATCAGCGGATTAAAAGAAGGAATCGTATTAGACCATATTGAAGCGGGCAAAAGCCTGGAAATCTATTTTAACTTAGGCCTGGACAAGCTGGACTGCCAGGTGGCTATTATAAAAAATGCAAGAAGCAGCAAGATGGGAAAAAAGGACATCATAAAAATCGAAGGGGGCCTGGATCACATTAACCTGGAGATTCTGGGGTATATTGACCACAACATAACCGTCAATATCATACGGGACAATCAGATCGTGGAAAAGAAGACCTTAAGCCTTCCCCAAAAGATCACCAACGTGATCCACTGTAAAAATCCCCGCTGCATTACTTCCATCGAACAGGGACTGCCTCATGTGTTCTATCTGGCCGATGAGGTAAAGGAAACCTACCGCTGCCGGTATTGTGAAGAAAAGTACTCCAAATAATCAGAAAAGGCTGTTGTAAGGCGAATCTGCAACGAACGAACACAGGAACCGGGCTGCCGCAAAGAAAATCTGCGGCAGCCCGGGTTATTTTTTGCATCTTTCTGCATTTTTACTTTTTGATTTCAAATTCAACAGCCCCTGCCGCTCCCGGAGCTATTTCGTATTTTTCAAAGACAACTACAGGATTTCCATTTTCGTTGATATAAAACTTTGTTTCGTCTGAAATGCTCTGAAAACCGCCTTCATCCGCAGTAAAGAAAGGAATTCCTGTCTCCTGGGCTTTTTCATCCATCTGGTCTTTTATGCTCTGGTTGGCCTTTTCTATATAATTATCGCCCAGAACATCCTTAAGGGTCAGAAGCCTTTCCGTCTTTAAATCTATGTTGTAATATTTCTCCTCGCTGTAGGCTGAGGTCCAGCTTTCCGTTCCCTTTACCACAAAGGATAAATAATCCTGGCTTTGGGATTTTATCTCGTACCATACCTTAATCTCAATTTTATGTTCTGCCCATTCCGCCTCTGTGCCGCCTGTATCCAGAAAGGCCTGCTTGTATTCCTTTGCCCTCTGGACCGACTCGTCCGCATACTGGCTGCAGATTTGCTGTATTTCTTCATTGATCTGCTTGGAAAGACCCTTGGTATCCTTTGAAATCAATTCGATCTCCGGAACCTCCACCGAGATTTTTTCATCCCCGTCGGATTTTGTATAGGAGCTTACCGTGAGAATCCTGGCAATGGCTCCCACTACCGGAATCTGCTGAACCTCCTCCGCAAAGGCAGTATTCACATTTAAGGCTCCCGCAAACACAACCAGAACTGCTGCCGCTGTTCCAAGCCCCCATTTGTAAAACTTCCGATTTCCTTTTCTGTATTTGTTCATATCCACCGCTTCTCCTTTCCTCTCATGCTGTTCCATGACTTTTTGTATGCGCCCGCTTAATTCTGCCGGAATAGGCGTTTCATCATATCTTTTTTTGGCATCCTCCAAATGGCTCATAGGTTTTCCTCCTCAATATTTTGCCTTAACAGCTTAAGTCCCCGGTACAGCTTTGCCTTTACCGTGTTTAAATTCATATCGGTAACTTCTGCGATCTCTTTTAATGACAATTCTTCAAAAAACCGCAGCTTGATGATATTCTGCACGTCCGGCTCCAGCTGGTTGATCTCATCGTAGAGATCTCCGGAAGGCTCGTATCCCGGTTCATAGTAGGGAATTTCTATATATGCCTCCCCCCCCACCGCAGTTTCCCTGTTGTTCTTTTTAAGAAAATAATTGCTTTCATTTACCAGGATTCTATAAAACCAGGTTTTGAGAGCATCCGCATTTTTTAAGGATTCGTAATGGTCCAGCGCCTTGCAGACGGCATTCTGAACGATGTCAAGGGCATCCTCCTTGTTGTGGGCGTAGCTGAAAGCCAGCCGGTAAAACTTATTTTGATTTTCAATGATGTAGCCTGTCATTTTATCATAAACTTCCTGTCTCATTCGTTACCCTTTCTGCATCTGCTCCTTAACAGATACGTTTTGCTTTTCTGATATATAGATTATTTCACGGCTCCAAAAGTTGCAGACAGCAAAAAAGATTCTAAGATATTTAAATCATATCTTAAAATCTTTCTATTCATAGGCCTTATTTAAAGTTTTGAGTAAGACGATAAGCCGGGTTATGTCGTTGAATGGCCATCTATCTAGGCCTGCCGTCGCCGGCAGGCTCAAGCGACCTACCCGGGAGCAGACGGGCCGCCTTATGCTCCCTGTTCGGTCTTGCTTCGGATGGGGTTTACATGGACCCCTCCTGTTACCAGGAGAGCGGTGGTCTCTTACACCACCCTTCCACCCTTACCGCAATATGCGGCGGTATATTTCTGTTGCACTTTCCCTGGAGTCGCCTCCGCCAGACGTTATCTGGCATCCTGCCCTGTGAAGCCCGGACTTTCCTCACCTGCTGCCTTTCGGCATTGCAGCTGCGGCCATTTGTCTTACTCAAAACTATACAAGTCTATCATAAAACCTGACATTTGTAAAGCCTTAAACCTTAAAGCAGCTCCCTCCGATGAATTCCCGGACAATGGAATTGTTGGGAATATCCTCGCAGTTGACCCCCAGAAAATAATCCAGGAACTTTAACAGCCGCTTTGCTTCCATATATTCCGCAGAATCTCTCGGTATCCCGAACAGCAGCGGCTCCGCATACTGCTTAAGCACCGCCAGCTCATAAACCGTAGCTGAATTAAACATCATATCCGCCGATTCCTGGAAAGGAAAAATATGCTCTTCCTCCCCCTGTCTCACCGTGGGCCACATGCGGATGGTATCCTGGGCCGAAGCCCCTCTCGTTCTGGCATCCCGGACCATCCGCCGGATTAGACGGCAGTCCGTGGTTGGAATCCGGTTGTGCTCATCAACATTAAGCTGTGTAAGAGCGCTTACATACACACGGAATTTACTTTCTTTCGGAAGAGAATAAGACAGCCTGTCGTTAAGGCAATGAATCCCTTCAATGACCAGAATATCATCCTTTCCCAGCTTTAAATAATCCCCTTTGTATTCCCTGACTCCTGTTTTAAACTGATACCGGGGCATTTCCACCGTCTCTCCGGCCAGAAGGGCTGTCATATCCTTATTAAACTGCTCAATATCGAGACATTCCAGAACCTCATAATTGTAGCTGCCGTCGGGATTTTTCGGACTGTCTACCCGATTTACAAAATAATCATCCACGGCAATGGGATGTGGAATCATCCCCTGTGCTTTCAGCTGTATGGACAGCCGGTGAGAAAAGGTGGTTTTCCCTGAGGAAGAGGGCCCCGCAATCATGACGAATTTCTTGCTCCGGTCACGTCCGATCCGTTCGGCAATCTCCGCAATCTTTTTCTCCTGAAGGGCTTCCTGGATTAAAATAAGCTCATTGATATTTCCCGCCGCAATTTCTTCATTGAGCGCGCCTACATGGGACACATTCAAACGCTCTCCCCATTTCACGCTCTCCTTCAGCACCTGGAACAGCTTCTGCTTTTGCTCCGGTACAAAGGCAGGCACTTCCTTTGGATTTTCCGCCTGGGGAAGCATAAGTAAAAAGCCTTCGTCAAAGAGAACCAGATCAAAATACTTGATATAGCCCGTATTCTGCACCATATAACCGTAATAGTAATCCTCAAATCCACCGATGCTGTAGATGTTGACCCGGGAAACCCGGCGGTAGCGGAACAGCCTTTCCTTATCATACATCCGATGCTTGTGAAACAGCTCAATGGCGTCGTCCGTATTCATATTCCGCTTCATAATAGGAATTTCCTGAGCCACATATTCCTTCATCCGGGCTTTCACCCGACGGATTAAATCTTCAGTCAGCTTAACCTCCCCATGGGGCTCAATGTAATACCCCTTTCCAAGGGAGAAGTTCACGGTAAGCTTCTCAATATTTTCCGCTCCCGCCACATCGTAAAAGGCTTTCATCATGAGAAAGATGGCGCTTCTGTGATAGGTCTGAATCCCCGGCTGGTCCTTTCCTGTAAAAAAGCGAAGATCGCAGTCAAATTCCACTGATTTATGAAGCTCTCTCAGCTTCCCGTTTACGCTGACCAGCAGAATATCATTTTCATATTTCGGCTGGTATTCCCTGGCAATTTCCTGATAGGACGTACCGATCGGATATTCCCTTGCCACTCCGTCAATCGTAACAAATGCCATTGTGCTCCTCCTTATATCAATGCTTCAGGAAATACCACCTCTGCCTTTCGGATCTCCAGGCATTCCCCGGCTTCTCTCTTTAAATATTCCTCCATAAAATCCAGGAATAAGTATTCCAGTCCATAATGGCCCGCATCTATGACGGCCATATGGTTTGCGGCCGCATCAATTCCATTGTGATGACCAATGTCCCCGGTTATGAGGACTTGAACTCCGGCTTCTAAGGCCGGTTTTATCATGCTTCCTCCGGAGCCCGGACTGATTCCGATAAAATTCACCAATGCTCCCGGGGCATCCTGGCCGTAAACAGTCAGAAAGGGAAGCTGAAACCGTTCCTTTACAAATTCGGCCAGCTCTCTTACGGTCATCTTTTCCTTAAGATGCCCAATTTTACCGATTCCATAAGGAACCTCCGCAGGGCCGTCCTCTGTATCCGGACTCAATACCCCTTCCTTTTCCAGAACTTCAGGATTCAGGAGCTCCAGTCTCTTTGCCGCCTCATCCGCCATACACCCGGGCGCAGCATCAAAATTGGTATGCATGGCATAATAGGAAATGTCATGACGGATCAGAGTCATGATCCGGCGGGCAATAAAATCCTCATCATTGATCCTTTTTAAGGGCTTAAAAATAAGGGGATGATGGGTAAGGAGCAAATCCGCTCCCCAGGAAACGGCCTCCGCTACCACTTCATCGGTGGCATCCAGGGCAATGAAAACCTTTTTTACTTCCTTATCATTGCGGCCTGCCAAAAGTCCTACATTATCCCAGTCGCAGGCGCACTCCGCCGGAGCCAGCCTTTCCAGTTTTCTGATCAGTTCATCGCATCTCATCCTGCGCCTCCTTATTCCAGGCCAGCTCCTTTTGAAGCTCCTTCATCCGTTTTCCCGCCGCTTCAGTTCCGCTTTGGGAAAGTCCGTCAAGAATCCCTTTCAGCTGCTCCTCTTCCTTTTTTAAGTATTCCAGTAAAAACGGGTCCTTTGCCTCTAACAGCATCCTGCCGTAACGGTAGAATACCTCACGCCCGTAATCCATGGCATTTCCCGTCCCTTTCGAAACTCCCAGGACGGAATAGTATTTTCCGTCTTCCTTAATCATAATCTCCCGTTCAATAAAAAATTCCTGCTCCTCCAGGAATCTGCGCACCTTTTGCGGCTCAGAATGGGGAGACAGGACCCAATAGGGAATATTATCCCAAAGACCTTTTCCTTCCTCCAGGATATGTATCATCAGTTCTCCGCCCATGCCTGCAATGACCACGCAGTCCGCTTCGTTTTCTCCTAATTTTAAAAGTCCGTCACTTAAACGGACTTCAATGGAATCTTCCAGGCCAGCCTCCCGGATATGGGCCTGGGCCCGTTCCAGGGGGCCGGGCCTCACATCCATGGCAATGGCGCATTCTGCTTTTTTTTCCTGTACCAGATAAATCGGAATATAACCGTGATCCGTCCCGATATCGGCGACCCTGCTTCCCTCCGGTACGAAGGAAGCGATCATTTCCAAACGCTTTGATATTTTCATCTTAATCATCCAAATAATCCTTAAGTTTTTTGCTCCTGCTGGGATGGCGCAGTTTCCGCAATGCTTTCGCTTCGATCTGACGGATTCTCTCTCTCGTCACATTAAATTCTTTTCCCACTTCCTCCAGAGTCCTGGGCCGCCCGTCATCAAGGCCGAACCGCAGCTTTAAGACTTTCTGCTCCCGCTCCGTCAGGGTATCCAAAACCTCCATCAGCTGCTCATGGAGCATGGTAAATGTGGCCGCATCCGCCGGCACCGCCACCTGATCATCCTGGATGAAATCTCCCAGATGGCTGTCCTCCTCTTCCCCAATAGGGGTCTCTAAGGATACCGGCTCCTGGGATACCTTCATGATCTCCCGGACCCGTTCCACCTGCATATCCGCCCTGGCTGCGATTTCCTCCGGCACAGGCTCCCGTCCCAGCTCCTGCAAAAGCTGCCTGGATACACGAACCAGCCGGTTAATGGTCTCCACCATATGAACCGGAATCCTTATGGTCCTGGCCTGGTCTGCAATGGCCCGGGTAATAGCCTGCCGGATCCACCAGGTAGCATAGGTGCTGAACTTATAGCCCTTTCGGTAATCGAACTTCTCAACCGCCTTAATGAGCCCTAAGTTTCCTTCCTGGATCAGGTCCAGAAACTGCATCCCCCGTCCCACATAGCGCTTGGCAATGCTGACCACAAGGCGTAAATTGGCTTCCGTCAGCCTTTGCTTTGCATCCTCATCTCCCAGCTCGATTCTTTTTGCCAGTTCAATTTCATCCTCACTGGAAAGCAGGGGAACCTTTCCGATCTCCTTTAAATACATCCGGACCGGGTCCTCCACGCCGACGCCTTCGGGGACGGATAAATCGATGCTTTCCATATCGATTTCTTCTTCGTCCTCAATATCTTCCTCAATGAAAAGGTCCTCATCTAAGTCCAAATCCTCCCCATCGATCTGAAGCACGTCCACCTTGTTGCTTTCCAGGAAATCAAAAATCTGGTCCAGCTTATCCGAATCCAGCTCTTCCCCCGCAAAAAAGTCCAAAATTTCCTGGTTTTCCAATACATTACGCTTCTTTTTTGCCAGAATGAGAAGCTGGTTCAACTTTTCCTCAAAGGCTGCTACTGCCGCTGCATCAAGCCCCTGTACAGCCGGTCCTTCCGCCGCCTTTTTTGATCCTGCCATCCCATCTGACGTCTTCTTCACACTCTCATCCATGTCAATCCATCCTTCCACAGCCTGCCTATATTGTACACCCTAATCCAGTGAAATATGCAGATCCTTTAATGCAGCCTGATCCCTTATGATCCTCTGCAGCTCTTCGATCCCCGCTGCATGACGGCTGGCATGATCCAGACTGTTCTTTTTTACTTTCATGATCGTTTCCGAAAACGCCTTTTTCTGTTCCTCATTGTCCAGGGATTCCTTTAAGCTGGCATGAAACAGACCTGCCACTGTCCGGTATTGATCCTCGTCATTAATAAAATGATTTAAAATCTCTGCCGGATTCAAAGTTCCGGCGGCGTGCCCTTCAAAAACCATCTCTGCCACCTGATGATACAGGTCCTCTATAAAATCATCGGGAGTGACCACTCCTTTAATCTTATCGAATAATTCGGGATTCTCAATCAGCCAGGTGAGCAAAAGCCTCTGGGACTGCATTACCCCGTCTTCTTTCTCTTTTTTCTTCTGTCCCTTGAAACGGCTCTCTTCCTCTTCCCGTGCCTGGAAAGGCGCCGGTCCCAGAGAAGCCCCCATCCGGTTGACAAGGCGCTTTAAATCCTCATAGTTGATGAAATGCTCCCTGGATACCGCCTCCATATAGTTGTCCCGCTCCAGAGCATCGGAAAATTCCAGAAGCTTTCTTGCCGTCTGATTATAAAATTCCGTTTTCTGCTCCGGGTCATCCATCCGGTAATTCTTCTTCAGCACATCGATTTCAAACAAAAAGCTGTTGCGGGCTTCCTCGATCCTCTGGCGGAAAGCCTCCGCTCCCAGATTTTTGATGAATTCATCCGGGTCCTTATAAGGCTCCATATTCAGCACCCGGATGGACATCCCCACTTCTTTCAATATGGGAATAGCCCGCAGAGCCGCCTTTACTCCCGCTCCGTCGCTGTCATAGGTGAGAACCACCTTATCCGTATACCGTTTTAAAAGCTGGGCATGCTGGGTCGTAAATGCCGTGCCCAGGGACGCCACCGCATTGGTGAAGCCTGCCTGGTGCATGGCGATTACATCTATATAGCCCTCACAGATCAATATGTACTTTTCCCGGGAAAGCCTGGCGTAATTTAAGCCGTATAAATTCCTGCTCTTGTCAAAAAGCTTTGTCTCCGGCGAGTTTAGATACTTTGGCTCCCCGGCTCCCATGACCCGGCCCCCAAAGCCGATGACCCGGTTGTTCACATCCATGATGGGAAACATGACCCTGTTCCAGAACTTGTCATGAGCCCCTCTCTCCTCAATGGTCACAAGGCCTGTCTGCTTTAAGATTTCATCGTCATGGCCCTTGCTTCTCAAATACCGGTAAAGATCATCGCTTGTCTTATTGGAATATCCCAGCCCGAAATGGACAATGGTCTCATCGCTTAGCTGCCTGTCCCTTAAATACCGGTAACCAATCTCCCCCTGGGGATTTTTCAGCTGATAATAGAAATAACTGGCAGCCAGCTTGTTGATCTCCAGAAGAGCGGAACGCAAATCCTCCTGCTCCCTGGCTTCTCTGCTGTATTCTGCCGCAGGAAGCTTCACGCCCGCCCGGTCCGCTAAAACCTTTAAGGCCTCGGAAAAGGAATAATTTTCATATTCCATAACAAACGTCAATACATTTCCGCCCGCTCCGCAGCCAAAGCAGTAGTACATCTGCTTGGCGGGGGAAACGGAAAAGGAAGGCGACTTTTCATTATGAAAAGGACACAGGCCGAAATAATTGCTTCCCTTTTTCTGCAGCTTGACGTAGCCCGAGATCACATCCACGATGTCGTTCCTCATCCGGACCTCTTCAATCACTTCTTCCGAATATCGCATGAAGCCTCAATTCTCCTTTCCTTGCCGCGTTTTTAAACTGTTTTCCACGCTTTCGGGACAAACAGCTCTTCAAATTTATCAATGGCGTAGCTGTCGCTCATGCCTGCAATGTAATCACAGACCGCCCGCTCCCTGCTGTCCTTTCGCACCTCCATAAGAGTGCGGTATTCATCAGGAAGCTTGTCCGGGTGTTCCATGTAATAATTAAAAAGCATGACAATGAGATGCTGCGCCTTTCCCTCCTCCGCCTTTGGAATATCGCTTTTATAAACATTTTCAAACATCCAGGTGCGCAGTCCCTGCATGGCCGTTTCCATGTCCGGGGACATGATGATCTCCGGCTTTCCGTAGCTGTTGCGGATGATATCATGGATCAGATTGTTAAGCCTTTCACGGACACTGTGGCCCAGAATCCCCGTATAGCATTCCGGCAAATCCTCCTCCACGAACATTCTGGCCCTGATGGCATCGTCAATGTCGTGATTGATGTAGGCGATCTTATCCGACAGGCGGACGATGCCTCCCTCTAAGGTGGAGGGATGTCCGCTGGTACGGTGGTTTAAAATCCCATCCCGGACCTCCCAGGTTAAGTTTAACCCCATGCCATCCTTTTCCAGCACCTCCACCACCCGGACGCTCTGCCTGTAATGTGCAAAGCCCTGGGAGCAGATTTTATTCAGGATGGCCTCCCCCGAATGGCCGAAAGGCGTATGGCCCAAGTCATGAGACAGGGCGATGGCCTCTGTTAAGTCCTCGTTCATGCGCAGGGACTTGGCGATAGTCCTGGCAATCTGTGACACCTCCAGGGTATGGGTCAGCCTGGTCCTGTAATGATCCCCCTCAGGCGCCAGAAAAACCTGGGTCTTGTGTTTCAGTCTCCGGAAAGCCTTACAGTGAATGATCCGGTCCCTGTCCCGCTGGTAAGCGGTCCGGATATCACAGGGCTCTTCCTCCCGCTCTCTTCCCCTGCTGTTTTTGCTGAAAGCGGCGTAGGGGCTTAAATAGCCCTCTTCCCATTGCTCCGTGGATTCCCTGATATTCATACAATCACATCCTTACGTACAAAGTTATGTTACATTATATCATATTTTCAGTAATTATAATACCCTGTAAGCAAAATATGTTTAAAATACCTGTCACTTTCCTGGGCCTAAATGCTTCCGGTACTGGCTGGGAAGACAGCCATACCGTTTTTTGAAAGCCTTGGAAAAGGCCCTGCTGTCCGGAAAGCCGTGGTTCATGGCAATTTCCCCGATTTCACGGTCTGTATGGACCAGCTCCCGCACCGCATATTTGACCCGTAAATCAATGAGATAGGTGCGGTAATTGACCTGGGCGTACTTCTGGAAAATCCTGGACAAATAGGTGGGACTGAAGCCAAACTGCGCCGCCACCTCCTCCAGCTTCAGATCCTGATCATAATTTTCCCTCATGTACCGGGTCACATTGGAAAGCTTATCCAGCTGCCTTTTCTGGCGCAGCACCTCCTTATCCATGGTTTCCGCTTTAAATTCCGTCACCAGAAGATACAAAAGCTCATAGAACTGGCTTTTCACCTTCAGGCCGTAGCCGTATTCCCGCTTCTCATAAACAGAAAACATTGAGGTCACCAGATCCGTCAGCTTAAGGTTTTCCGCCTCTCCCTTTTTCTCAAAATTCACATAGCTGTCGGCTTCCGTATACTCCTCAAAAACCTCCGCAGGAATCTGAAGAACGACGGTGATATTGGGATTGGGGCAATCAATGGAATGGACCTCATTGGAATTTACCAGCACAAAATCTTTCCGGGCCAGGGAAAGGTGGCTGTTGTTGATATAAAAATCAATCTCTCCCTCCTGAACCAGAAAAATCTCCACCGAATGGTGCCAGTGCTTCGCAACCTTATAGTTTCCATCCCTGCCTTCAAAGATAAACATCCGAAACGGCAGGTCCTCATTGGGAATGACCAGCTCATGTCTGACTTCCATTTCACACCTCCCCATAAAAACTGCTTCCATTATAGAACATTTTGGCCGGATTTCCAATGGTTTTCCGGCCATGTTTCCTGTTCTCTCATACGGGCAGGCTGTCACTTACACACAGCACGCCATATCCCAGCTCCGGATTCGGGTACTGGGTGATCCCCGGCAGCTGTCTCGCCCCGCGGATTAAATACGCCTTTATCTTTTCCCCGAACAAAAACGGGTCCCTGCCGTCCACGATTCCCCACTGCATCAGAAGAGCTGCGCCGCCTGTGACAAAGGGTGTGGCAAAGGAGGTTCCTGTGACAGAATCATATCCTCCGCCTGACTTCGCCGCAATAATTCCCACTCCCGGAGCCGCCAGGTCCGGTTTCACCTGATTGGTCCTTCTCGTAAACCCCCTGCCGGAAAAATCCGCATAGGACTGGTAGGTGTCATCATATGCTCCCACGGAAATGACCTTGGAAGCCGATGACGGAATGGTCAGGGTCGTCTCCGGCGTCGGCCTCAAAAACCGGGTGGACTGGTTTAAGACTCCATTGGAGGGGAGCCATAAATCGTATTTCCCTTCCACGATCCGCCTGGGCGTGAGACGGAATTTCCATATGCCGCTTTCCACATAGGTTTCCACAGGAAGAAAGTCCAGATAAATTTCCTGGGCAACGCTGTAGGGCCCGGGTTTTCCATAGTATAGCAGAATCTGGGTATCATGGTACATTATGCTTTGCGGTCCCAGCCTGCTGCTTATGGGCCCTATGACCTCCCCGGAAGGGGTTACAATGCTGATGTCAAAAAGATCTGCATAGGACTTCCAGAGCTGGACGCTGAAGCTGGTCTGATATCCTCCTACGCTGAGCTCGATATCCTGCGGGCTGGACATGGTCAGGACCCCTGAAACATGACCGCCTCCCACCCCTTCATTTCCTGTTCCCACCACAATCGCCGTTTTTCCGTAATTGGAAATATCATCGAGAAATGTCTCCAGCAGGCTGGTCCCGTCATGGGACCCATAGGTATTGCCAAAGCTTAAATTAATGACGATCGGCATCTGGCGGGTTACAGCTTCCCTCACTGCAAAATTGACTGCCCTCATGAGCTCCGTGGTCCTGGGAAACCCTTCCTCCTGGGGGATTCCCAGCTTTACCACCAGAAGCGGACTGTCAAATGCCACCCCCCGGTACTGTCCCCTGTTTTCCCTTCCGTTTCCCGCCGCAATAGAGGCTACTGCCGTGCCGTGGCCGCTGATATCCGTGGAAGGAACCAGGCTCCTTGCCTCTGCCCTGCTTCCCGTGCTCAAGGCTGCGTTAATCTCTTCCTGTGTAAACACCCGGTCCAGGGTCTGGTCCCACAGGCTTAAGATTCTGGTGGTGCCGTCGGGATTCCGGAAATCATCGTGAAAATAATCGATTCCCGAATCAATAATAGCTATCAGAACACCTCTGCCCGTCAGGGTGCTTGCCCCCTGCTGGACAATGTTTACGCAAGAGGCCGCTTTTGCCTGATTGACAGCAAAAAACAGCCTCTTTGGTTTTTCCACGTATTCAATTTGCGGTAATTCGCTGAGCCTGTCTATGAGGGATTCCGGGACTGTAAGAACGGCGTATTCATTCACCATGGGCTCCACACGGATTCCCAGCTGGGAAAGGCCGCTGATATCCCCGGAATACTTCACGATCACATCCCAGGATCTCTCTCCTGGATTGTATCCTACATTTAAATTCAGTGATTTTTCTCTTTCCTCGGGAGTGGAGCTTAAAGCCAGGTTTAAAAGATTCTCCAGTTTCTGATCCTGCATAGATCATCCTTATGCTTTTTTACCATCTTACGCAGGGAAAGTCATTCTCATTCCTGACTGTGCTCCGCTTCCCTTACCTGAACCCCGTGGTAAAAGAATTTTAAGATATCCTCGTAATTCTGTCCTTCCTTTGCCATTTCCTGAGCTCCGTTCTGGCTCATGCCGACCCCATGGCCAAAGCCTCCGCCATAGATGTGGAAGGTCGTCACATTGTTGTCATTGACTCCCTGGTTTTCAATGGAAATATAGGCACTGGGAAGAGAGTCAAAATTCTTCATCAGGGTGCCGTCTTCTTTTGTTATGGTCATGTATTTATTTCCCAGCTTGGCCCTTACCTGTCCCTCGCCGCTGATGGTCATAGTGCCGTCAGAGCCTTCGACCCGGACCTTTTTCACGATTCCCCCCACGCCTCTTTCCGTCACTGTAATGTTCAGGATGGAGCCTACCTCTGTGATTTCCTCTTCCAGCTGGCGGTTGGTGACCGAGGTTTCCCACCGGTACATGGGAAATGACGAATCATAGGCCGGATATTCCTTGTTCTTTATGAATGTATCGAAATCTGAGTTGGTAGACAGGTTCAAAACCCCGCCTCCCGCCTGGAGCAGCCCCCCCTCCAGATAGGGATACTGGGTCGGGTCGCTTCCCCATATGCTGCCGTCGGTGGTATGGCCGCAGGATGTAGAAAAATAAAAGGCTTCAATAGGCGTATCACCGTAAAACAGCAGCTTTCCATAGGTTTCCTGAACCGCCCCCTCGGTTTTTGATGAGGAGGGCAGATTATTATAAACCTGGAATCTGGTGCTGTCATCTACATGGGCTCCGTATTTGCTGTAGGTGTTGCTCTGGATCTGCCGGTAAGCGTAGGTCCTGGCACAGACAGCCTGAGCCTTTAAGGCTTCTTTCTCATAGCTGTCAGGCATTTCGCTGGGCACCACCTTTGTAAGATAATCCTCCAGATAAAGCTCATTGATCAAAAGCAGTCCGTCCGCTTCTTTCCGTATCTCAATCGTCCCGTCATAGGACGGGGTTCCATAGGATCTCTTTATGGAATCGACCCTTATGGTATCTCCCTTTTCCAAGGGCGACACCACAATACGCCGGTCAGCCAGCCGCTCATCGGAGGTATCAATGATGACCTCCGCCTTTGGTGGAACATTCACCTGTTTTTCCCCATAGGACAAGATCAGTCCGCTTTCCGAAGACAGGGTCACGGATGGGTGAAAAATCGACTGAAAGTCCGTGCTCATTAAAAGGACCCGGATGCTTTTCGCATCAAACTCCCTCATCAGCAAAGCCGCACAGATTCTTCCATGGGCCACCACAAAATCCTGGATATCATACCCCACCAGCACATCGGCTATGGTGCGTTCCTCAAAGCCGCCGTAAAGCCGGTAGACTTTAAAATCCTCATCAAGCTTTAAGCTGCCGTATCCCTCCACCTCGATGGAGTCTTCCTTTACCGCAAGGACCTTGCCCGATATCTTCTTTTTCTTCATGGTAACCTTCTGCAGATTCCCCCGCTTTAAGCTGATATCCGCCAGATTATTGGCAAAATCCTCCGGCTGACCTAAAGAAGCCTCCAGAGGAAAGGTCCGTTCCACAGATCCTAAATACCCGTGAAAGGTCTTCTCATCTCCGGCGGTCAGCCATACGTTTTTGTAGGTTACGGAATCCGTCACAGCCTCTTTCAGGGCAATGATCTCGCTCCCTTTCACCAGGATTTTCAACTCCCAGTCTATGTACGAATCCAGGCTTAAGCCTTCAAACTGAAAGCTGCCCTTACTGGTATAAGCGGTCCATGCGGAAGCGGTTTTTACGTTGGAAGGCGTGCCGTAAAGGAGAATATCAACCTCTTTGATCTGATTATCCTTATCAAGCTTTTCCCGCAGCTGGTCATACAGAAGCCACCACTGATCGGCAGGAATCTGTTTGCTCTGCTTTTTCTTCCCTCCATGAACGCTTTTTCCCGCCCCCGGAACCAGGGCTTCCGCCAGGCTTTCCGCCTCCTGATAGGTCAAAAACCCTTCCGCAGTCTCTCTGGAAGCCGGCACCTGGGATGTATCCATGTATCCGCCCTCATAGAGATAATCCATGTATTTCACATACCAGTTATTCTGATCCTTTTCCGGGAAATACTCCTGTTTCCGATCCTCCGCTGCTTTTTCACAGCCTTTTCTGTCCGTCAGAAGGAGAGCAGCCGACTTGTATGCGGCCCCCCTTGATATGCCTTCCGGTTCCGGTTCAGCCACCAGAATGATTATGATGAGAATCAAAACCAAAAGAGGAATTCCGGCAATAAATCCGATAAATGTCCTTCTATTCATGAGCTCCTCACTTCTGCATAAAGTTAAAGCAGCGATTGCTCGCTGCTTTTTTCTTTTGTAACCCCAAAATGCCGGTTCTTACTTATTGACGCCTAGCCTTGCTAGGTGGGCGACCTCACTCAGGTTTCTGCCTTCCACTGCAAACGGAGGCCTGACATCCGCCTGAAAATATTGGAATCCCATGTGTCATAATGTAGGTTCAAAAAAGGTAAGAGTGTCGTACATTTCAGGAATTACATTCACCTGTCTTTATGGTTTTTAGTATACACCATTTCTTCCCGTTTTTCAAGTTCCTTTTCCTGACAGTTTGCTTTACCGTTTGGAGGTGCAGAAACAATGCCGCCTCCAACCTCACACAGCAATCTTTTTCCCCCCAAGAAGCCTCCCATGCTCCACATACGATTCCAGAAGCTTCAAAAGGGAGTCGCAGGAATCCTCCTGAATAATAAGCTCCACTTCTTCCGACACAGCCAGGGAAAGTACGGAAAGCAGTGATTTCGCATTTACCATGCGTCCTCCATAGGACAAATTCATATTCTCCGTGCGCTTTCCGGCAATATTGACAAATTCCAGGATGGATTCGATCCCCCAAAATCCGATTTCCACCTTTTTCATTCTTTCTGTTCCTCCTAATACCATTACACTTTCACCAACTCATACACCTGGTATTCTTTTTCAAAAACGTATCCCAGTTTTTCCGCCAGCCCGGCAGAAGAAACATTATTGGCATCCCAGCTTGGATAAATCCCCTGTTCCAGACAGGATAAAATGAATTTGGCGCTGCAGGCCAAAGCAAGCCCCTGACGCTTATATTCTTTCCTTGTAGCTACCTCCATCTGGGTCATCCCCTGGCTGATTCCATATGCAGAACAGCCGGAAACCATGCGCTGTCCGTCAAAGGCGGCAAAGCCCATCCCATCCTGCTCAAAGGCTTCCGGGGACTCAAAATTCGAGCAGAAATTCCTGCTCCATTCCTCTTTCAGGGCCAGATGATAAATTCGTTTGTTCATTTTAAGGAGCCGGATTCCTGAAGGAAGATTTTTCACATAGGATTTAAGCGCATCCTCGGAAAAATCATTCCGGTCCTTTCTCATGGCATATCGGGACAATATCCTGAATTCACCGGCAAAGTTTTCTTCCAGCCACTCCGCCCAGCGCACGTCGGCAGGTACGATAAAGCCATGGCCGCACTGTTTGAAAAGCAGCTCTTTCAGTTCCATGGCCTGTTCCCCTTTCGGGCATATGCCGAACAAGTATGCAAAATCTCCCAGAAGAATCAGACAGAACCCGGGATTTTCAAGCTCCGGAACCCAAACCCTGCCCATGCGGCCTTCCACGGCTCCGCGGGGTACGACTGCATCCGCACCGCTGCACATCTGTCCGATAACCTGTCTTTTTTCCTTACCCAGTTCAATCATAAGAATCCTCCTTCCGACCGTGTCAAGAGTGCGCATCCTTAGCGGAGCGTTTCTTAATATATCAAAAAATTCCAGAAGAATTTCCCAATATATAAAAAGGACTGTCCCTGTTAGAGACCTAGTATATCACACTATACCAAATTCTGCAAATCAAAAATCGTTTCCGCCAGAACATCCGCTCCGGCCTCCTTAAGCTCCTCTTTGCTCCCATATCCATACAATACCCCGATTGAGTCAATTCCAACCTCTTTTGCTCCAAGAATATCATGCTTTCTGTCTCCGATCATGACCACTTTATCCAGATCAGTGATATGGTTCTCCTCCAGCACATAGCGGATCACATCCCCTTTCTTCACCCGTATTTCTCCCAGATCAGAGCCGCCCATAAAGGTAAAGAAAGAATCTAAATCAAAATGCTTTAAAATTTCCTTAACAAACACCTCCGGCTTTGAGGACGCTACATAAAGCTTTTTGTCCCCCTGGCTCAAAGCCTTTAATACCTCTCTCGTCCCGTCAAAGACAACATTTTCATACAGTCCTTTAGCGGAAAAGTACTCCCGGTAAATCAAAATCGCTTTATTCGCATCCTCCTCACTGAATCCGTAATACTCCATAAAGCTGTCCTTTAAAGGCGGTCCGATAAAGCAGCAAAGCTCATCCAGATCCTTTACCTCGATTCCAAAGGCATTCAAAGCGTATTGGACCGATTTTGTGATTCCCTCCTTAGGGTCCGTAAGTGTCCCATCCAAGTCAAACAATAAATATTCTTTCTTCATCTTTTTCTCTTTCCTATTCATGTTTTATATCCAAAAAACAGAGACGAAAAAGGCTGTTCCTTTTTCGTCTCTATGGAATTTTTACTGAAGTTCATCAACGACCTTCTGGATGGCCTCTAAAGCATCATCCGGAAGCTTGTCATAGCCTTCCTTTGCGGTGGCAATCTTTGAAACGAAGTTAACCCTGTCCTGCATGCGGGCTTTCAGCTGTTCCACATAGGAAGCATCCTCAAGGTTTGGAACAAAGCCTTCCCACTCAAAGATTTCAATGTCGGAGAAAGGTCCCCATGGCTTAAAGTCCGCCCTTTTTTCTATAATGGCTTCCAGAATGCCCAGAGTATCCTTCGGCTGAACCTTCTTACCCATAAAATCTCCGGTGTTGATGATATAGCAGTCCACATTCTTCTCTTCCACCAGCTTTTTGAACTTCTCGTAATCGTTGACCAGAGGATAGGTCCGGAAAGGATTTGCATAAGGCACCACGACAAGGGCATTGGGATCAACGCCTGCCGCAAGCCTCTCCGCAGAGGATCTCTTTGTTGCAAGGGTGGCGCCCATAACCGAAGCTAAGGAAGCGCCTTTCAGCTTAACTACCGGCGGAATGGTAGGATCTTTCATAATCCAGAAAATGGAGTTTACAGGCTCGTTGATTTTATCCACACGGTTCGGGGACCACAGCTTTGACTTGATGGCCCGTCCGTTGCCGTTTCTGATATCTTCCGTCACCAGCTGAATCTTTCCGTTCTCGTCCATGGTGCAGGAGCAGTTCTGGGCGCTTAAAAGGTACTTATTGTCCTCACAGCCTGTGGGATAATCCTGTGTCTTGTCAAAGTATGTAGGCTCAATTGCCACAGAGGCGCAGGTATCTGTATTGATAATAAAGGCGTCATCATGAAGAACGGTAACATCATATTTTCCGCCGTGCTTTGCGTGGGTAATGGTAGATTTTCCTGATCCTGATAATCCAAATACGGAAGCAACGTACTTGGAGCCGTCAGACAAGGTGTATTCCTTCTGTCCGCCGTGGCAGGAAGCATACCCGTTGCGGTTTGCAAGAGCCCATACCATGGTGAGAGTTCCTTTTTTGTGTTCTCCAAAGTACCTCATGCCTAAAATAGCCGCACAGTTCTGATCCGTGTTAAAGTAACACAGACATTTTGGATCGCTTAAGCAGGATAAGTCCACGCCCGGACGGTCGGAGCCGTTCCACTGCGGGTCGGAGAAAATGTAGATGTCAGGTTCTTTTCCATCGCCTACCGGCTTGGACTGCCTGTACATCTTAACGTATTCGTCAGACATGTACTGGAAGTTCAGCATCCAGTTATAAAGAATATTTTCCTCGCCTTCCGGAATAAGGAGATGTGCCTTTACCATGAATTCAGGATCAAGCCCTGCATAAACCTCTGCATGGTACATAGTTTTCCAGCGCGTTTCATAAACAGCATCCATGACCACCTTATCAAGAGCGCCGCAGTTTACACCAGGCTCTCCTGCGATCCTTCTTGCGGCCGCATAACGTCCGGTGATCGCACCGTCGTTGAATAAAAGCACTTTGGCGTCTTTATCCAGACCGAATTCTTCGCCTCTATATACCGGCATGTCCGTAACAACGGTTCCCGGGGAGTTCTTGGCTAATTCATATGCCTCTCTAAGCGTATTAACTTTGATAACGTTGTTTCCATAAAACGGCGCCTCAATGATCGATCTTGTCGTCGCAAAACCAGGTTTGTCTTTTCCAATTTCATAAATCGGAAAATAAGCTTTCGTTGACATATAAAATCCTCCTTATTAAAATCCAAATTTGTTACTATTATCTCATTTTAGAAAGGAAAAGTCAATAATTTTTGCCGATTTTTTCCAATGTAATACATATATTTGGTATACATAATTTATTATATGCATAATTTGTAGAAAAACGGCGAATTTCTCCCTGCATTCATCATGTAAATGCTCATCTGTCCGGTAACTGTTTTTCATTATCAAAAATCCGGCATGAATTTATATCTGATATAGATTCACGCCGGATTTTCCGGTTATAACAAAGTCATTTTTTATATAATCAGGATTTTCCTCTGAAATTCCCTGATTATATTTTTTATTTTACTCAGGAAAGCTGGGCCTTTTTATCAGAACGTCTCTGAAAAAATTTCACGGTTTCCACAATCGGGATAACTACTACACCAAGGCCCATGGCTACCAGGTACTCCATCAGAGAAATGTTTTCGAACTGGAATGCTTCCGCTAAAGGCGGGATGAAGATAACCGCTGTGGTCAGCAGGAAAGATGCGGCGATGGCCCCGTATAAATACTTATTGTGATGCTTGATCTGGAAAATGGAATAGCGCCTGCTCCTCATATTCAGGGAGTGGAACATTTCCGCCATGGAAAGGGTCAAAAACGCCATGGTCATGCCGTCAGGGCTTTCCGCAATCTCAAATACTCCTGATTCCATATAGTGTCCGATAAAGTATGCCAGAACCGTAACAACCGTAACCATGATTCCCTGCCAGATAACATCGGCTCCAAGGCCTCTGGCAAAGATTCCTTCCCTGGAATCCCTGGGAGGACGGCTCATGGTATCTGATTCTTCTTTTTCCATGCCCAAAGCGACGGCCGGGAAAGTATCCGTGATTAAGTTGATCCACAGCAAATGAACCGGCTTTAAAATCGTAAAGCCCAGCAAGGTGGATATGAAGATGGAAAGCACCTCGGAAAGATTGGAGGACAGCAAAAACTGAATAGCTTTCCGTATATTGTCATAAATTCTCCGGCCCTCTTCCACCGCATGGACGATGGTTGCAAAGTTGTCATCTGCTAGAACCATATCAGCCACATTCTTGGTCACATCGGTTCCCGTAATTCCCATGCCGATACCGATATTGGCCGTCTTTATGGACGGTGCGTCATTGACGCCGTCGCCGGTCATGGCAACGATCATACCCTTGTTCTGCCATGCCTTTACGATACGGACCTTATGCTCCGGCTGTACCCGGGCGTAAACAGAGTATTTTCCGATTTCCTCATTGAGCTGCTCATCGCTTAATTCATTGAGCTCCGCTCCTGTCAGGGCCTCTGAGGAATCCTTGATGATGCCCAGCTGCTTTGCGATGGCCACAGCCGTATCCTTATGGTCCCCGGTAATCATGACTGTGCGGATGCCTGCCGCCTTGCACTCTTCAATAGCAGGCGTAACCTCCGGCCGGATAGGATCGATCATTCCGGTAAGGCCTACAAAGCAAAGCTCCTTTTCCAGAGCTTCCGGAGACAGTTCTTCCGGCATCTGCTCCAGGCGCTTAAATGCACCGGCCAGAACGCGGAGAGCCTGATCTGCAAGGGCCTTGTTGGCCTTTGTGATCTCTTCCCGCATTTTCTCAGTCATGGGCTGCCGGGATTCACCGTCCCAATAGAACGAACAGCGGGAAAGGAGCACATCAGGGGCGCCTTTCGTATACTGCTCAAAGCTTCCGTTTTCCATTTGGTGAATGGTGCTCATAAGCTTTCTGCCTGAATCAAAGGGAGCTTCTCCCATGCGGGGAGTTGTTTTTTCAGCTTCTCCCTTTGTAATGCCCAGCTTATAGGCGTAATTAACCAGAGCGGCTTCTGTAGGTTCTCCCTCCGCCACATTGGAATCATTTAAATTGGCGTCATTGCAAAGAGCCATAACCCGGCCTAAAAGCGGCTCATCCTTGCAGAAGCTGTCAACCACGGTCATCTTATTCTGTGTCAGGGTTCCTGTTTTATCAGAGCAGATTACATTGGTACAGCCTAAGGTTTCCACCGCTGTCAGCTTTCGGATAACGGCATTTCTTTTGGACATGTTGGTCACGCCTATGGAAAGCACAATGGTCACAACAGCTGCCAGACCTTCCGGGATAGCGGCTACAGCCAGGGATACTGCTACCATAAAGGTCTCAAGAACCCCTTCCCCTGTGATCTCCGGGTAAAGGCGGAATATATCAAACAAAAAGATGACGACACAGATTCCGAGAACAAGCACGCTCAAGGTTTTGCTCAACTGGTTCAGCTTCATCTGAAGAGGTGTGGCATTTTCCTGAGCCTGGGTGATGGCGTCGGCGATCTTTCCCATTTCCGTATCCATGCCGGTTGCGGTAACTACGGCGCTTCCCCGGCCATAGACAACGGTACTGCCCATGTACACCATGTTTCTGCGGTCTCCTAAGGAAATATCCTTCTGATCGCCCAGATTTAAAACGTTGATAATCTTATCCACAGGAACGCTCTCTCCCGTAAGGGCTGCTTCCTCCACTTTCATGCTGGCGCTTTCCAGTATTCTGGCGTCTGCCGGAATGGAATCACCGGCTTCCAGCAGGATAACGTCACCGACCACCAGGTCCTCGCTTTTCACCACCTGGACCTTTCCGTCCCGTTTCACCCTGGAAGTAGCTGCAGAAATGGCCTGCAGAGCCTCGATGGCTTTTTCCGCCTTGCTCTCCTGATATACGCCCAGCAGGGAATTGATGATAACTACAGCCAGAATAATGATAACATCGGCAAATGATTCGTGGGAATAGACAGCAGTCACACCGGAAATAATGGCGGCCGCTATGAGGATAAGGACCATGGGGTCCTTTAACTGGTTTAGAAAACGGACAAGCAGAGAGTCCTTTTCAGCCTCTTTCAACTTGTTTTTGCCGTTTTTCTCCAGCCGCTGTGCAGCTTCCTGTTCTGAAAGCCCTTCCGCATCCGTCTTCAGACCTTTTAGGATTTCCTCCGACGTTTGTAAATATTCTTTCATAAATACCCTCCTTAGAAATAAAAAAAGTCAAGCATGTACTTGACCTTTTTGGTATAAAAAAAGACTCAAGTACAGTATCACTGTACATGAGTCTCATATTTTAAGATAAGCCAGGCGGAAAGAACCGCCAGGGTTGTTGACTTACCACGCGTTTTCAACCGCGCTAATTACTCCCTCATATAGCTTTATGAATATAACATGATCTGGGGGAAATGTCAATAAAAAATTGTCCGGACATGCCATGGCTGAATAGTAACCCGCATATTTCTCTTGCAAGTTTCCCGTAAAATGTATATATTAATAAGTGTCTTGGATTATGTATACAAAATATAGAAAGAAGGCTGACAATGATTCATATTTCACAGGACGGCACCGGAGATTTTTGCACCATTACAGAGGCCCTGGCTTCCCTGGAACCGGATGGCGCTTCCCCTCAGGTCCTTTACATCCACAAAGGCTTTTATGAAGAGCAGATTACCGTAAAAATTCCCTGCATAACCTTTATAGGAGAATCTGCCGAGGACACCATCCTCTCCTACGGCCTCTATGCCCGCATGGTCATGGAAGACGGCAGCAGCCGGGGAACCTTCCGCACCTATTCCTGCCTGGTGGACACTCATGATTTTACTGCAAAAAATATCACCTTTCAAAACAGCGCCGGAAAAGGAACTGACGTCGGACAGGCCCTGGCCCTCTATGCGGACGGAGACCGGCTGCTATTTGAAAACTGCCGCTTTCTGGGCGGTCAGGATACTCTTTTTACCGGCCCTCTTCCGCCAAAGGAAATCGAGAAAAACGGATTTCTTGGGCCAAAGCAGTTCGCTCCCCGGATCAACGGACGGCAGCTCTATAAGAACTGTTACCTGGAAGGGGATATTGATTTTATATTCGGCAGCGCTACCGCTTATTTTGAGGGCTGCACTTTCTTTTCCAAATACACGGGGAAAGAGATCAGCAGCTATGTGACCGCCGCTTCCACACCCGAAGGCCAGGAATACGGCTATGTCATGGAAAACTGCCGGTTTGAGAGCAACTGTCCCCCGGACAGCGCCTACTTAGGCCGCCCCTGGAGGGAGTATGCCAAAACCGTGCTGATAAACTGCTATATCGGTGATCATATCTGCAAGGAGGGCTGGCATGACTGGAACAAGGAAGCCGCCCATGACCACGCCTTTTACGGCGAGTACGGAAGCTACGGCCCCGGAGCCGTCATGGAAAGGCGGCCGGACTGGATCCGGCGTCTTGCAAAGGAGGATCTGCAAAACTACACGAAAAAAGCGGTCCTGCAAGGCGAAGACGGCTGGAGACCGGAATAAAGGGCAGACAAAGCAGAAGCCCGCGCCGGAATACGCTTATTTAACAGCCATAAATAAAATATATAATAGATATATAAAACCGGAAGCCTGCACATAACAGAAAGGGCAGGCTTCCGGTTTTCTTTTTATTAAACTTCTTTGATCTTCACAACCACCTTTTTAATCGGGGCCGGTTCTCCGGCAGCCGCTTTGGGCTTGTGTCCATCCCAAGGATTAAAAATCATATATTCCCCCGCCTTTGCAACCACCCTCAGGCCAGGATTCTCATTGTCGAAAAATACGACATCTTTTTCTTTGTCATATGGTACTTTTACCGCCAGTTCATCGACCGGTGCATAGGTCATGGTTTCGCTTCCGGACACCACATACTGGATATCCGTATAATCATGGTGAGCTTCGTATTTCGCTTCCTCCCATGGAATTGTGGTATATTCCTGTACATTGGCAAAAACATTTTTGCCGTCAATCTCATATTTTCCCGGCGCCAGATTCTCCAAATCAGTGTTCTTAAGGAAGTCAACTGCTTTGGCATATCTTCCCTCCACTCCGAGATTCCTGTAAAAGTCAAGGTTTTTTGCTGAATCAAAAATCATATTTCTGCTCTCCTTTTATGTATAGTATACTTTCGCAGCAGACCAACAGGCGCCTGCCGGATAGATATAGTATACACCTAAAGCAGAATATTCTACAATGTTTTTATTTAAAAAATTCATGATTCCCATGTTGGAACAGATAGGTTAGATGAGAATCAAACCAGCTTACGGCGCCTCTCCTTGAACCTCCCCGGTTCATAAAATATAAGGCTCCGTTGGAATAATCCTCCCCCGCAAGGGCCCGGTCCACGCACCGTTTGGTATCCTCCGTAACTTTCACCGAATCAATGGAACCATTGGATACCGGTGAAAACTGGGACGGCTCATAAACCACTCCCCGAACCGTGCTGGGGAAAGTTCCGCTTCTGACGCGGTTTAAAATTACATTTGCCACAAGAATCTTGCCCTCATCGTCGCAAATGCCTGCCTCCGCCTGTACAATCCGCAGAAGGACCTGGTAATCGTCCTGAGATACCGACATGGCATGAAGCGCCTTTTCCTCCTCGGCTTTCCTGGCCGCTTCCTCCGCCGCCTTTTTCGCTTCCTCTTCCGCCCTTTTTGCTTCTTCCTCTGCCTGGCGTTTGGCCTCCTCCGCCTGGCGTTTTGCCTCTTCTTCCATGGCTATCTGGGCATTTATGCGTTCTGCCTGATCATGGGCTTCTTCTTCTAATTCCTGTTTTTCTATGACCTCTTTTTCCAGGAAATCTCCGGCTAACTGCTGTGCCTGCATCCTGTTTTCGGTACTTACCGCTGTTTCATCAACAGCTTCCTCATCCGCAGCATCTTCCAGTGCCAGCGTCTCTGCGAATGCCGTCAGGGCATTCCTGCCTCCGCTGCCAAAGCCCGCCGATGTAAACGCCACGACCGTAATGACTGCCGCTCCCGCCATGAATACTGCGGAGGAACGATACATCTTCTTTGTGACCTTTACGGTGAACCCTCTGAAAAATTGACAAATCTGCTGAAGGATAGAGCGCAGTGTAAGCATACAAACTCCTCTTTCTCTGATTTCACTTGCCTGGGCTGTGATCATCATTCACAACCGTTTCTCGGTGACGTCCGTAATTATAGAAGATGGCTGTCAAAAATGTCAATGGTCATTTAACATTTTTGTGATATTTTAACCTTTGGAATTTTATCTCCTTTCAGTTTTTGTATCAAATACACTGTTTTTACTGGCTTTTACGCCCTGTTTTTGTATTAAAAAACTATTTACATTTTACAATAGTGTTACATTTATGTTAATTATTTATTTTTTCAAAATTGGCTCGTCCTTAAAATTTTTATATTATGTAAACCACATTACATGAGAGAGGCAAATTTTCCTCTGATAAAATCCACCAGAGCCTGAGGTGAAAGAAGAATCTGTACTCCCCTCATCCCGCCACTTATGGCGATTTTTGGATAAGAACAGGCCGCATTTTCGACAAAGGTCGGAAAATGTTTTTTCATGCCGACAGGAGAACAGCCTCCTCTGATATATCCGGTGACTGCCTGCAAATCTTTCATGGGAATCATCTCCACCTTCTTATCTCCGGCAGCTTTCGCCACCTTTTTTAAATCCAGCTCTCCATCCACCGGAATACAGCAGACAAGATATCCTGTCTTCTCCCCTTTTAATACAAGAGTTTTAAAAACACTGCCATGATCCACTCCCATCATATCCGCCGCATGGCTGCCGGACAAGTCCTGCTCGTCCACCTCGTACTCCTTTGTGTCATATTCAATTTTCGCTTTATCAAGTATGCGCATTGCATTTGTCTTTACCATTAGAATCAACTCCCTGAATTTTTTGTAGTTTCTTCCTATTATAATATGTCCTAAATGGATTTACAATGAAAAGAAACAGGTCCCGGAAAGCCAGATGCAATATCTGACATTCACGGACCTGTTTTCCATGGAAATACCTGTTATTTTTTCTTATTTATATAAGGAAATAAACCACCTGCGGATATGATTTCCTGCATAAAGGGCGGAAACGCCTGCCCCTCAAAGGTTTCACCTGTCGTCTCATTGGTAATGATGCCGCTGTCGAAGTCTACGGAAACCTTATCCCCGGCCTTAATGGCTTGGGCCGCTTCCGGACACTCTATAATAGGAAGGCCGATGTTGATGGCGTTCCTGTAGAAGATCCTCGCAAAAGTCTCGGCAATGACACAGCTCACTCCTGCGCACTTAATCACCAAGGGCGCATGCTCTCTGGAAGAACCGCAGCCAAAATTTTTATTGGCTACGATGATATCTCCTTTTTTCACCTTATTTACAAAGTCCCTGTCAATATCTTCCATGCAATGCTTTGCCAGCTCATCCCCGTCTGTGATATTTAAATATCTTGCGGGAATAATCACGTCCGTATCCACATTGTCTCCATATTTAAAAACAGATCCACATGCTTTCATCTCTAAAACCTCCTATAAGCCCAATTCATCAGGGGCAGATATCTTTCCGGTGATGGCGCTGGCTGCGGCAACTGCCGGACTTGCCAGATAAACCTCTGATTCCACATGGCCCATGCGGCCCACAAAATTCCGGTTGGTGGTGGAGATGCAGCGCTCTCCCGCGGCCAGGATTCCCATATAGCCGCCAAGGCAGGGGCCGCAGGTGGAGGTGCTGACCACAGCCCCCGCCTCGATGAAGATCTCCAGAAGTCCCTCCTTCATGGACTGTAAATAAATCTCCTGGGTGGCCGGGATCACGATGCAGCGCACATTTTTAGCCACTTTCCGGCCTTTCATGATTTCAGCAGCTATGCGCATGTCATCCAGCCTGCCGTTTGTACAGGAGCCGATAACCGACTGATCCACCTTGATTTCGCCGAAAGTGCCTATAATTTTTGTATTTTCAGGAAGATGGGGGAAAGATACCGTCGGTTCCAGCTTCGATAAGTCGATGGTATAAACTTCCTCATATTCCGCATCCGGATCTGCTTCATAAATCTTATAGTCCCGTTTGGAATGGTCCTTTATATACTGGACAGCCAGATCATCCACCGGGAAAATACCGTTCTTTCCGCCGGCCTCAATTGCCATGTTGCAGATGGTGAACCTGTCGTCCATGGTCAGGTTTTTAATGCCGTCTCCGGTGAATTCCATGGATTTATACAGAGCGCCGTCAACGCCGATCATGCCGATGATGTGCAGGATCACGTCCTTTCCGCCAACCCATTTGGAAGGCTTTCCGACCAGCTCAAACTTAATGGCGGGGGGAACCTTAAACCATGCCTTTCCCGTCACCATGCCTGCCGCCATGTCCGTGCTCCCCACCCCGGTGGAAAATGCTCCCAGAGCTCCGTAGGTGCAGGTATGGGAATCCGCACCGATGACCGCATCCCCAGCCACTACCAGGCCTTTTTCCGGGAGAAGAGCATGTTCAATTCCCATCTGTCCTACGTCGAAATAATTGGTAATTTCGTGTCTGCATGCAAAATCACGGCAGCATTTGCAGTTTTCTGCGGATTTAATGTCTTTATTTGGAATAAAATGGTCCATGACCAGGGCGATCTTATCTTTATTAAAGACCGTCTCCTTATTAAATTTTTCCATTTCCTTAATGGCAACCGGTGAGGTGATGTCGTTTCCCAATACCAGATCCAAGTCCGCTTCGATCAGTTGTCCGGCTTTCACCTCCGGAAGCCCGGCATGGGCTGCCAGAATCTTCTGGGTCATAGTCATTCCCATAGTCAGCATCCTCCTGTTATTTTCTCTTTGCAGTTCAGCTATGTATGCAGCAAACAAATGCCTGGACATAAATTATACGAGTATTTCCTCATGGCTAAACTGTAACATTTTCTCGCTTTACATTTTAACATACATATTGGTATAATAGAAATACATAATATGAATATTTAATATAATAGTTAGTTATGAAATGAGAGGTAGTTATTATATGGAACAAAATCTTTCTCAGTACAAAATATTTTTCGAGGTGGCAAAGGCCGGGAACATTTCCAAGGCGGCAAAGGAGCTGTATATCAGCCAGCCAGCCATCAGCAAATCCATCAGCAAGCTGGAAGACAGCTTAGAGGTGTCTCTATTTACCAGAAATTCCAGAGGCGTCCAGCTGACCGAGGAAGGAAAGCTTCTCTACAGCCATACAAAGGCCGCCTTTGAAGCATTGGGACGGGGCGAGCAGGAGTTAAAAAGGGTTAAGGATTTTAATATCGGTCACTTGAGAATCGGTGTCAGCA
Organism: Bacillota bacterium; assembly: GCA_023437715.1. Classification (GTDB taxonomy): domain Bacteria; phylum Bacillota; class Clostridia; order Lachnospirales; family Lachnospiraceae; genus Lacrimispora. The sequence goes on from JAEZFK010000028.1 coordinate 46,911, forward strand.
ATACTCTCTGCAAATACATCCTTCTGCCCTATTTAAAGAATTTCATTGAGAAGTATCCTCATATTAAGATTACCATTGAAAGCCAGTCCACCTCTCACACGGTAAGCATGCTGGAGCAGCAGCACATTGATTTAGGTCTCATCGCAAAGCCTTCCAACCGCCGCCCGCTTCAGTTCATACCTGTTATGGATATTCAGGATACCTTTGTGGCAACGAAAGCTTACCTGGATAATCTGTACCTGAGGGAGGGAAAGAATGCGGATCTGTTTCAGACAGGGAATATTCTGCTTCTGGATGCGAACAACGTGACAAGAAAATATATTGATGAATATTTAAATGATAACCAGCTTGTGCCCAACCAGCTTTTAGAGGTCACGACCATGGATCTGCTGATTGAATTCGCCAAGATCGGGCTGGGAATCGGCTGTGCCATTAAGGAATTTGTCCAGGAGGAGCTGGACAGCGGGGCCCTGCTCCAGATTCCCATGGAAAATCCCATTAAAAAGCGGACCGTGGGCTTTGCCTATCATCCCAGCGGAATGTCAACAGCCATGGAGAACTTTTTCGAGGCCATGAAAGATGCGGGAATACAGGTATAAAAAGCGGAAATAAAGCAGATAAGGATGAAAAAAAAGCTGCAAAGAGAAACACATCATTTCCTTTGCAGCTTCTTTCTATATGATTTCTATATAAGTCTTTTAGTTGTCAATCAGCTTGCCGCCATCGTTCCAGCTGTAAAGCTTACGAAGCTCTGATCCAACTTTCTCCAGCTGGTGGGAAGCTTCCCTGTTTCTCATAGCCTTAAAGTGGGAAGCGCCGATCTGGTTCTCCAGCATCCAGTCCTTGGCAAAGGTGCCGTCCTGGATATCCGCAAGAATCTGTTTCATGGCTTTCTTGGTCTCATCAGTGATAATCTTTGGTCCTGTGATGTAATCGCCGTATTCAGCGGTATTGGAAATGGAGTATCTCATTCCGGAGAAGCCGCTTTCAAAGATTAAGTCTACGATCAGCTTCATCTCATGGATACACTCAAAATAAGCGTTCTCAGGAGCATAGCCTGCTTCTACAAGAGTTTCGAAGCCTGCTTTCATCAATGCGCATACGCCGCCGCAAAGTACAGCCTGCTCGCCGAAAAGGTCTGTCTCTGTCTCTACCTTAAAGGTAGTTTCCAGAACGCCTGCTCTTGCTCCGCCTAATGCCTGTGCATAAGCCAGGGCCTTATCCTTTGCCTTGCCTGTATAATCCTGATGTACGGCAACCAGACATGGGGTTCCTCTGCCTACCAGATATTCATTTCTGACAGTATGACCGGGAGCCTTAGGCGCGATCATGGTAACGTCAACATTCTTTGGAGGAACAATTTGTCCGAAATGAATCGCAAAGCCGTGGGCGAACATGAGCATGTCGCCGTCCTTTAAGTTTGGCTCAATGGATTCCTTATACAGAGCGCCCTGCTTCTCATCATTAATAAGAATCATGATAACATCGGCTCTCTTTGCCGCCTCTGCGGCTGTATAAACAGTTAATCCCTGCGCTTCTGCTTTTGCCCAGGAGCTGCTTCCCTCATAAAGTCCTACAATGACATCACAGCCGGACTCCTTTAAATTTAACGCATGGGCATGACCCTGACTGCCGTATCCAATAACTGCAATGGTCTTCCCCTCTAACAGGGATAAATTACAGTCCTCCTGATAATAAATCTTTGCCATCTCTTTATTTCCTCCTCATAGTTAATTCATAATATATTTTTTCAGGCAAGTTCAATTCACCGAATGGTTCATTGAACGGTTAAAACCATGCCGACGACTCACTGTCCGCCTTTGGCAACGCCTGTTTATGGCAGATACCGTATGTCGTCCGAGCCTCTGGAAAGCCCTGTAAGGCCCGTCCTGGCAAGCTCTAAGATTTCATAATCTTCAAGCAGGTTAATCAATGCATCAAGCTTCGACTGGTCGCCTGTCAGCATGACGGTTAAAGAATCTTTACCCACATCCACAATGGTTGCCCTGAAAATATCCGCAATGGCGCTGACCGCCTGGCGCTGGCTGGCATTTGCCCGGACCTTAATCATAATCAGCTCTCTGTAAACGGAACGTCCCGGCTTTAACTCCTTAATGTCCCTTACATCCTCAAGCTTTCTGAGCTGCTTTTCAATCTGGTCTAAAATTTCCTGATCGCCGACGGAGACTACCGTCATTCTGGAGTATCTCTCATCCGCAGTCACACCCACCGTAAGGCTTTCAATGTTATAGCCGCGGCGGCTGAACAGTCCGGCCACACGGCTTAAAACGCCGGAGGTGTTATCAACTAACAATGATAATACGATTCTTTCCATCCATATCCCTGCCTTTTTGTATAATAATTTAAATGATAACAACCTAGCTTCTATTTGTCAACTAAATAATAGGAATGTGTATTATAACCTTAGGTTATTCCTGGCCTATTCGGGATAGTCCACAATATAATACTCATATCCATTTACCACCTTTGTATTGCCGTACTGGTCCTCCCGCTTAAAGCCTTTTCCATAATTAGCATGGACATGTCCATGAAGAAAAAGCCTTGGAGAATACTTGTCCATCAATTCCTTGAAGCATAAGAAGCCCTGATGGGGAAGATCCGGCAGATCGTTCAGCTCATAGGCGGGTGCATGGGTCACAAGGATGTCAAAGCCCTTGTTCTTCTTAAGCTTCCACCACAGGCGCCGGATTCTCTTTTCCATCTTCCGCTCCGTATACTGGTTCTGGGCCCCGGGTATGTATTCCCTGGAGCCTCCCAGCCCCAGGATTCTGACCCCTTTGTAGGTTACAATGTCGTCTTCCAGGCAGGTACAGCCCTCAGGCGGACACTCCATATACTGGCAATCGTGATTTCCTCTCACATAAAAAACCGGCGCGTGGGAAAACGTGGCAAAAAAAGAAAGATAGTTTGCCTTCAAATCCCCACAGGATATGATCAAGTCAATGTCCTTCAGTTTTTCAGGCGTATAATATTCATAAAGTGACTTTGACTCATGGTCTGCCAGTACCAGGATTTTCACGATGTTCCTCCTCTATCTCCGTATTTTCGTATATTGTCTGCCCCTGAAGGAATACCAGAGACTTCGCTTCCTCCGTAAGCTCCTCATAGGCAGGGATCTGCCCCACCACATTATCTGTCAGCCAGTTCATGGTGGTGATCTCTTCCGGTGTCAGGCTCATCTCCTCCTCACACTGGACCCTGCCGTCCTGGGAATAAATGGTCCCTCCGAAAATCTGGAAAGTTCCCGCCCGGATGGAATTCTTCAAAAACGTAATAAGCCGGTTGGTGCCGTGAGGAAGATTCTGAGAACAGATCACATCAATCACATCGGCGGACATTCCCCACCAGTAATTAATGGCCTGCTTTCCTTTCATTTCCTTCCTGTCAGAGGACCCATGACATGTAATATTTATGATTCTTTCATAAAACTTGCCCCAATGCCAGATGGGAGTGGCCAGATTCTTAAGGCCATTAGGACTTTTCTGGTAAAGGCCGTATTCCCTGCTGGGCGACTGAGGGGTTATCATATCATCTCCTGAGATAAAGGAGATGCCCTCTTTCTCAATCTCCAGGCGGGCATCCCGGTCCTTGACCCTTGACCATTCCAGATACACCCTTGCATAGGGATTTATCATCCTGGCGCCCAGGGCAAAGGCGTTGATGTTGGCTATGGTGCCGTATATGGGATAATCCGCAATGTATCCGATCTTATCCTCCCGGGCCATGGAGGCCGCCAGGGCTCCCATAAGGAATTTGGACTCGTACATTCTTCCATAATAAGTGCAGATGGAAGAATAGGACATATTCACGGAGCAGTTAAAGACCTTCACCTCCGGGTGGTCAATGGCTGTTTTAACGCTTAAATTTATCATCTGGGAGGCCGTGGTAAAGAGCATATTGCAGCCGGCAGCAATGGCCGCATCAATGGCCTTGGCTGTTTCCGCCTCCGTATCAGCGCCAAAAAATGCCATGGTCTCTATGTCCCCGCCAAAGGCCTGTTCCAGGTGCATCCTTCCCAGCTCATGGCCATAGGTCCAGCTTGAGGTCTCCGCTGTCTTGGCATGGATAAAGCCGATCTTTAGCATCTGGGGATCAACAGTCTGGAATGGGCGGAGCCAGTTAATGAGCTTCAGCGGATTATTGTCCGCTGCGGTCTGCACTTCTTCCGGCTGCTCCAGCAGGGCGATCTTATTGCCTCTGGAAGCCAGCAGCAGTTCATCCTTCATCTTTGCTAAATCTTTCTTTATCTGGCTGTCCACACGGTCTTTCACCACATCATAGCCGAACAGCCCCACATAAATAAGAAAGGCGTCGGAGCAGGTCATATCGAAATCGTCTCCCCCAAAGGCATGGAACGCCTTGGAAAAACGGTCATAGGCGGACTTGAATATGATTCTGTCTTCCTCGCTCCAGACCTCGCCGGGATTCTTATTCATGGCCTTTATCAGCTTGTCATAGCTTCCTTCCTTGCTGAACCACACGTCGCAGTTGAATGACACCTGGTAAAAATCCAGGAATTCGTAATAAAGCCTGTTGTCCAGGTCATCACTCCGTTTCGGAATCAGACGCGTGACAGAGGCCGCAATGCTGAAAGCCCCCACGTATTTTAAAACGCTGACTCTTTTATTCCCTTCCTGAACATAGTACTGGTTCATAAACTCATAGGCCACGATAGGATCGTGAATTCCTTCTTCGATCTGGTGGTCATAGAGATAGGCCCATTTTGCCCCAAATTCTGATTTTTCCGACAAAAGCGGCATGAAGTTGTTGGCAAAGGCGCTGGTACGCCCCTCTGTCTTGGTTCCTACCACCTTTTCAAGAGGAATATCCATAATCCCCAGATTCACTTCGGAAACAATATCCGTATAGGATAAAATTTCATCCAGAACCGGCAGATAGGGGTATTCCCCTTTTGACACAGAGGCCTGATACTGTCTGCGCCCCCGCCTTAACGCCCCTGCATAATCATATAACGCCATAGACCCTTCTCCTCCCATTATTTTCTAATGCTATTTTACCATTAAAACTGCTCTGTGTACAGATTGTTATGGAGGTTATGAGCTTTATGAGCTTTTCTTCATTAAAGATTCTTTACCTTAAAATCTCTTTCCAGCTCTCTCTTTTGATCTTTCTTGGCAATATCTTCCCGCTTATCGTAAAGCTTCTTTCCTCTGGCAAGGCCGATCTCCACCTTCACCAGGCTGCCCTTAAAATACACCTGAAGAGGGACAAGGGTATATCCCTTCTGGGCAATTTTCCCATCCAGCTTTGAAATCTCCATTTTGTGGAGCAAAAGCTTCCTTACCCTCAGAGGGTCCTTATTAAAAATGTTTCCCTTTTCGTAGGGGCTGATGTTCATGCCGTAAACAAAAACCTCTCCCTTTTCAATTTTCACAAAGGCTTCCTTCACGCTGCATTTGCCCATGCGGAGGGACTTCACCTCTGTACCCGCAAGCTCAATTCCGGCCTCGTATTTTTCATCAATAAAATAATCGTGATAAGCCTTTTTATTGTTGGCTATCAGTTTAATACTCTCTTTCCCCATGTTAAATTCCTCCTGTTATTTTCGCGAAAGCGGCGGCCAGCCGAACATTCAATCACGTTCGTCCGGCTCATCACCCGCGCAAATAAAGTCGATGGTACGCAAAAGCTTATCCGTACCTGCAACAATGACCCGGATGGGCTGACCCAGCTTAAACACCTTTCCTGTCATTTCGCCCACCAGTTCATAATGTTCTTCATCAAAGCGATAATAATCATCCTGAAGCTGATTTACATGAATCAGCCCCTCTACCGTATTGGGAAGCTCCACATAAAGCCCCCAGTTTGTCACACCGGAAATAACCCCGTCAAATTCTTCGCCGATGTGTTTTGACATATACTCACACTTTTTCAGCTTGATGGTCTCCCGCTCGGCTTCATCCGCCCTTCTCTCCAGGGCTGAGGACTGGACAGCCACCTGCTGCAGGAGCTTATCGTAATGATCAATCCTCTTTTCGCTTAAGCCCGCTCTCAAATTCTCCTTAATGATGCGGTGAATCTGTAAATCAGGATACCGCCTGATCGGAGAAGTAAAGTGGGTATAATATTTTGCGGCCAGGCCGAAATGGCCCGTATTTTCCACCGTGTACCTGGCCTGTTTCATGGACCGCAGGGCCAGACGGCTGATCAGGGCTTCCTCCGGCGTATCCACTGCATTGGCTAACAGCTTCTGCACCTCCTTGGGGTACACCTCCCCGTTGTGGAAACGGATGGAGTATCCAAAGTTGTTAATGAGGATGGCAAGGCTCTTCATCTTTTCCGGGTCCGGGTTATTATGGGTCCGGTAAAGGAAAGGCAGCTCCTGCCAGAAATAATCCTCTGCAACGGTTTCATTTGCCATGAGCATGAAATCTTCAATAATTTTTGTGGCGGCATTCCGCTCATAGGGCTTGATTTCCAGAGGCTTTCCCCTTTCATCAAGAATTACCTTTGTCTCAGGGAAATCAAAATCAATGGACCCTCTCTTTTTTCTCTTCTCCCGAAGAATGTCGGCCAGCTCTTTCATCTGCTCAAACATGGGGACAAGGGCCTCGTACTCCCTCATAACCTCCTCGTCGTGGTTGGTCACGATGGCGTTGACCGCTGTATAGGTCATTCTCCGGTCCACATTTATGACGGTTTCTGCGATCCTGTGGCCGGAAACATTGCCCTCTTCATCAATTTCCATTATACAGCTTAAGGCCAGACGGTCTTCTCCCTGGTTTAAGGAGCAGATGCCGTTTGAAAGCTTGTGGGGCAGCATGGGAATCACACGGTCCACAAGATACACGCTGGTTCCCCGCCTTAAAGCCTCTTCATCCAGGGGGCTGTTTTCCGTCACATAGTTGGTCACATCTGCAATATGGACGCCCAGGGTGTAAATTCCGTCCTTTTTTGAAATGGTAATGGCATCGTCCAAATCCTTTGCATCCTCACCGTCAATGGTAACGGTCTGTAAGCTTCTCAAATCCAGACGGCCCTGCATATCTTTCCCGTCAATCTGGTCCGGCACCTTTTCCACCTGCTTCATGACGCTGTCCGGAAACTCCTCCGGCAGCCCGTAGGCCCTTACAATGGAAAGGATATCCGTCCCCGGATCGTTGACATGGCCTATAATTTCGGTGACGGCTCCCTCCGGCTTGTGCTCCGGACCTCCGAAATCAGTCACTTTCACCACTACCTTATGGCCGGTGACGGCCCCCATATCCTTGCCCTGGGGGATGAAAATGTCTTTTGCTATTTTCTGGTTGTCAGGGATCACAAAGCCAAAGTTCTTGTTCTTCTGATAAAATCCGATCACCTGCTCATTGGCGTGTTCCAATACCCGGATCACGCTGCCTTCCGCCCGTTTTCCATTTCCCGGCTTGGATTCCACGGAAATGAGCACAGTGTCTCCATGGAGAGCTCCTCCCGTCTTTTCTTCCGGAATAAAAATGTCCTGCTCCTGTCCTTCTACCGCCACAAAGCCAAAGCCCTTGGGGTGTCCTGAAAATATTCCGGCAATAGAGCCAATGTCCGGTTTTCCATATTTTCCTTTTTGTGAAACGCCGACTTTCCCTTCTGCAAGAAGAGAATCCAGCACTTTTTTCAAATCTTCTCTCTGATCCTTAGGAACATCAAGAAGAATCGCCAGCTCCTTCAGTTTCATCGGCACATAGGCCGGATCTGCAAACAGGGAAATAAGCATGGCTTTCCGCTGTATTAACTGTTCTTCTGTCATTGTTTTCCTCTCTTTATTGTCATTCTTTATTGTGTTCTTTATTGTGTTTCTTTCCTGTGTTTCTTTATTCCTTTTATTTTTAACTTTTCTGCTTCTTATTTTATTATCTTCATTTTACCAGGAGGTATGAGAAAAATTTCCCATAATGCGAAAAAAACACCCTTGCCGTCATGCCACAAGAGTGTTTGATCTTTACAGTATATTCAGATTCAGCACCAACGCCAAAATGAAAAACAGGAAAGCTCCGTATTTTGTGAACTTCTCCAGATTTCCCTCCATGGAACGGCCCTTGTTCTTGCCCCAGTAGGTATCTGCCATACCACCGATAGCGCCCAGGCCCTGACTCTTTCCTTCCTGCAAAAGAATGATTGCAGATAAAGCTATACATATAAGAACAAATATGATTGATAATATAATCCTGATCATGGTTTCCACCTCCTATAGTCAAACAACGGTTATCATATCATAATTTTCCATGAAATACAATATATTTTTTACAATTCCTGTAATTATTGCCTTATTTGTTCCGTTTATTGTAAAATTCTTCTATGCGCAGGAGCTCATTATACTTGGCTGTACATTCTCCCCTGCAGGGAGCTCCGCTCTTTACGTAATCGGCATGGACAGCAACAGCCATATCTCCCAGAAAGGCTTCCTCTGTTTCCCGGAAGCCATTGGAAAGGATCACTTTCAGCCCGGCCTTTCTGGCCTTTTCCACCATTTCCAGGGCTCCGGTGACTGTGCCTGCCTGCTCCATTTTAATAACAATTCCGTTGGAGGCAAAAAAGTCCTCCGACATCATTAAAACCCGGTGTTCCAGCATCCGCTGCAGCCTGTTTCTTCCCTCCAGATCCCCTTTCCAAAGTCCATCCAGGACCCCGGCAATGGGAAAACCGTCGGCCAGTCTCAAATAATAGGAAATCATATCCTGCTGTTCCCGGTCCACCAAAATCCCGCCTTTTTTGCTTTCCTTGGAAAAACGGTAAACCCCGTCTTCCCTGGCATACAGCCGGCCCGCATCCGCATGGATGGCCACCAGCACATCCTTTCCCGGTTTATAGCCGCTGAGCTTGAAAGCATCCATGAGATAACGAAGGGCCTCTTCGGCACTGTTTAAATCAGGCACAAAGCCGCCGCCCTCACCTGTGGAGGTGCTGTAGCCGCTGATCGATAAAAGCCGCTTGAGGGTGTGATAAATTTCCGTTCCCATGCGCAGCCCTTCTGAATAGGATTCTGCTCCCTGGGGGATGATCATAATCTCCCGGAAATCGATTCCAACCGCTTCCTCTCCTCCGCTTATCATGGTCATCATGGGAACCGGCATGACAGGCGCGGAGGTTCCGCCTAAATAACGGTAAAGGGGAAGACCAAGTCCGGCGCCCGCCGCTCTTGCGGCTGCCATGGACAGAGCCAGTACTCCGCTGCTGCCCTTTTTCTCCACAGCTTCCTCTTCTGCTGTTTTTAAAAGTATACGATCAATATTTCCCTGATCGGATGCGTCTTCATAAATCAGGGCTTCTGAAAGAAATTCATTGACAAGCGCTTCCTCTTCCTCTGCTTTCAGTCTGTTTCCTGCGGAAACCATAGCTCTTCCCCGGGCGCCGTTTTCCAGCTCCACCTCGGCTTCTATTGCCGGATTTGACCATGAATCCAGGACGATTCTTCCTGTAGCTTCTACGATATCCAGTCCGCCAAACATTTTTTTGCCTCCCTGTCTCTTATCACGTTCTTACCGTAAGGATTGACGGGATTTCCCATATCCATGCAGGCGAAAAGAAAAAAGATGCCAGGACATTTTTAACCCATGTCCTGGCATCTTCTCTATTTTACATTCATTTACAAAAATCGGGAAAATATTGAATTTACGCCCTCAGTTCGATTCCAAGATCCTGTAATCCGTTCAGAATCTTCTTCATGACGGCAAGGACCTCCTGCTCCTCCAGGGTATGATCAGCTGCACGGAAGGTAATGGTATAAGCCATGGACTTGTGTCCTGCCAAAATCTGGCTTCCCTCATAGATGTCGAAAAGCTCATAGTTTTCCAACAGCTTTCCGCCCCGCTTCTCAATCACTTCTTCGATCTGCCCTGCAAGAATCTCCTTGGGAACCACCATGCTGATATCTCTGGTGACAGCCGGATACCTGGCGATTCCCGTATATTTACGTTCAAAGCTGGTAAAAGGAATCATGGACGGCATATCAATGACAGCCACATAAGCCCTGTCTCCGATCTTATAATTGTCTGCCACAGCCGGGTGTACCTCTCCAAGATAGCCTACTGTCACACCGTCATAGACGATATTGGCCTGTCTTCCCGGATGAAGGAAAGTTTTTCCGGCGGCCGGATCATAATGAGGCTTTTTATTCATTCCTGCCTTGTTGAAAAATTCCTCAACAACGCCCTTCATGTCATAGAAGTCTCCGTCCCCATACATTCCCAGGGTAAACTGCATCCGCTCGTCAGGAAGCTCCGTCAGAGGAAGCGCCTTAGGAAGATAAATATTCGCCAGCTCATAGAGGCGGACATTCTTATTGCGCCGGTTATAGTTAATGGATAAAGAATTTAACATTCCGTGAAGAGGAGAGGTTCTCATAATACTGAAATCCTCGCCCAGGGGATTTAAAATATTTACGGTCATGCGAAGCGGGCTGTCCTCCGGAAGCAGAAGCCGGTCAAAGACCTTGGGGCTTTCAAAGGAATAGGTCATTCCCTGGGAAAAGCGGCTAAATTCCGCCACTTCCCTTGCAACCTCCTCTACCCTTAATTTATAGGAAAGCTTTCCTGTAGTAGCCTCTCCTGTGGGTAAGGATACCGGGATTTTGTCATAGCCGAAGAACCTGGCAACCTCCTCCGCCATATCGGCCATACAGCCTAAATCCTGACGGAAAGTCGGTATGATCACCTCATTCGATGCCTCATCGTAACGTAAATCAAGCTTTTTATAGTATCCCAGCATGGTTTCCGGGGAAATGCTGGTTCCCAGAAGACGGTTCATCTTCTCCGGCTCAAAAGGAAGCCTCTTTTCTTCTCTTTTTACCGGGTAAATGTCGATCATGCCTCCCACAACCTCTCCTGCTCCCAATTCCTCGATCAGCTGGCAGGCCCGGTTTATGGCAGCCTCTGCGTTGTTGGGATCAAGGCCCTTTTCAAATTTGCCGGATGCATCGGTCCTCAGTCCTACTTTCTTTGCGGAAAGGCGGATGTTGGTGCCGTCAAAGCAGGCGCTTTCAAAGACCATGGTCTTTACATCATCAGTGATCTTGGAATTTTCTCCGCCCATGATACCGGCGATTCCTACCGCTTTTTCTCCGTCATTAATCATGAGGACTGTACTGTCAAGCTTTCTCTCCTGCCCGTCTAAGGTCTGGAACGTATCGCCGTCCGCAGCGCATTTTACAATGATTTCATGGCCCGCCAGCTGGTCATAGTTAAAGGCGTGCATGGGCTGGCCGTATTCCTCCATCACATAGTTGGTAATATCCACAATGTTGTTAATGGGCCGGATGCCGCAGGCGGCAAGGCGTCTCTGCATCCATACAGGAGACGGAGCCAGCTTTATATTCTTTACCATTCTGGCGCAATAGCGGGGACAGAGACGGTTATCTTCCACGGATACCTTTAAAAAGTCATGAACATCCTCTTCATTTCCGGTGGCTTTTACCACAGGCGGGATAAAGGCCTTATCAAAGGTAGCCGCAGCTTCCCTTGCAATTCCGATGACGCTGTAGCAGTCCACACGGTTTGAAGTAATTTCATATTCAAACACAGAGTCACGAAAGCCCAGCAGTTCAATGGCGTCAGAGCCGGCAGCCGCATCCTGGGGCAGAATGTAGATTCCGCTTTCCGGAGCATCAGGGTACATCTCAGCGGAAGAGCCCAGCTCTTCGATGGAGCACATCATGCCGCAGGATTCGATCCCTCTCAGTTTTCCTTTTTTGATCCGGATTCCATCCTCGGGAAGAGGGCCGCCGTCGTGGCCGCCTGCCACCTTTCCGCCGTCTAAAACCACAGGAACCTTATCTCCCACCTTTACGTTGGGCGCTCCGGTTACGATCTGGACCGTCTCCGTTCCCACATCCACCTGGCAGACAATCAGCTTATCTGCGTCCGGGTGGCGCTCGATGGACAATATGTGTCCAACCACGATTTTCTCTAAATTCTTATCCAGGCATTCATAGCCTTCCACCTTTGTTCCGCTGAGGGTCATGGCATCCGTGTATTCCTGGGGCGCCGCATCTAAATCCGGAACATATGCTTTAATCCATGATAATGGTGTATTCATTGCTTTCTCTCCCTTTCTGTCCTTAGAACTGCTTTAAGAATCTGATGTCGTTTTCATATAATAATCTCATATCGTCGATCTCATATTTCAACAGGGCAATACGCTCTAAGCCAACGCCAAAGGCAAAGCCGGAATATTCCTCCGGATCAATGCCGCTCATGGTGAGCACGTTGGGATGAACCATGCCGCAGCCCAGAATCTCAATCCAGCCGGAGCCCTTGCAGAACCGGCAGCCCTTTCCCCCGCATTTAAAGCAGGTCACATCCATTTCCGCGCTGGGTTCTGTAAATGGGAAATGATGAGGGCGGAATTTCACCTTTGTTTCCGGCCCGAACAGCTCTCTTGCAAACTCTGCCAGGGTTCCCTTTAAATCCGCAAAGGTAATGTTCTTGTCAATGACAAGGCCTTCGATCTGATGGAAGGAAGGAGAATGGGTGGCGTCCACTTCGTCGGAACGGAACACGCGTCCTGGGGCCAGCATGCGGATGGGAAGCTTGCCCTTTTCCATGGTGCGGACCTGTACCGGGGAGGTCTGGCTTCTTAAGACGATATTCTCACTGATATAGAAAGTATCCTGTTCGTCCCTGGCCGGATGATTCTTCGGAATATTCAGCTTTTCAAAGTTGTAAGCGTCGTATTCCACTTCCGGTCCTTCTATTACTTCATAGCCCATGCCGATGAAAATACGCTCAACCTCTTCTAAGGCAATGGTATTGGGATGAGTATGGCCTCCCCTGTTCCGTCTCGCCGGAAGCGTTACGTCGATCACTTCTTTTTTCAGCTGCTCTTCCCTTGCTTTCTTCATCAGAGAAGTCATTGCCTCCTCTAATTTTCCTTCGATTACGGCACGGACATCATTGACCATCTGCCCCACCTTGGGCCGGTCTTCAGGAGCCACATCCTTCATGCTCTTTAATACGCTGGTCAGTTCCCCTTTTTTTCCAAGATAGGCAACTTTAATGTCATTGAGTCTCTCCAGCGCATCTGAAGCTTCAATCTGCTTTAATGCTTCCAGTTTGATTTTCTCTAATTGCTCTTTCATCATGATCTCCTTCTTTATCATAGTAATAATAAAAAGCTCCGCCCCAAAAAGGGACGAAGCTGTATTCGCGGTACCACCCTGATTCCTGTGGATCACACAGGCACTCGGCATACGTAACGTGTATGGACGTCATAATCTACCCGCCGGAACAGACCATAAGTGCTCCGGTTTCAATCATGCTGCTTCAGTGGGAAATTCAATCTCTTAATTGAACTTAAAAGGGCTTACAGCCGGCGGCCCTTTCTCTCTGGAAGAAAATAAGGATTTACTGGCACTTTCACTGCATTTCATGTATTTACTTGTTGCATTAGCTATAATTGTAATGACGAAAGCAGAAAAAGTCAAGGGCTATTTCCTTTTCAATCAGATTTTTTGAAAATCAGAAGCTTCTGAACAAGAAAGCTCATGACAAACATGCTGATCTCCACCCCAAATTTTGCCGCCCATCCATTGATCCCTTTCTCCTTTGTCAGCCATACCAGAAAGACCGTATTGACCAGCAGAATAAAAACAGCCAGGACCCCGTATTTTACTCCGGATCTCCAGCAGCTTCCCCTGGATTCAAACACATACTTTTGGTTTAAGTAATAATTGAAAGAAGCGCTTATTACACGGGCGGAAAGGTTGCTGATCACGATTGCGTGGGAAAGCCTGAGCCTTACGGCTGTATACAGTATGAGACCGTAACAAAGATAATCCACGCAAAAGCTTAAAAAGGAGGAGGAGGCAAATTTAAACATATTCATATATATTCTTGCAGAATCCCTCAGCACACGGAAATGGGAGGACTTGTTTCCCTCCAGGTAAATCGTCTCAACAGGAACTTCCACAATGTTGATCTTTTCTTTCACACACATGAGCAACGCATTGGTCTCGTATTCATATCTTTCCCCAGGAACCGCCAACAGCTTCGGGATCAGGCTGGTGTCAAATGCCCGCAGTCCTGTCTGGGTATCCTTAAGCCATTTTCCCGACATGAGCCGGAACGTGACTCTGGTTATCTGATTTCCCATCCGGCTTCTGAAAGGAATATTTCCATAAAAGCTTCGGCATCCGGTCACCAGGCCGCCACTCTTCAGAGAGGCGGTCTTTAACAGCAAAAAGATGTCAGGGACGGCATGCTGCCCGTCCGCATCTGCAATTACAACCTCTCCCTTCCATTCCTGTTTCTCTATGTATTCCAGGGCTGTTTTTACTGCCCTTCCCTTTCCATAATTTTTATGGTGTCCCAGCACCTTTCCATAGCTTTCCGCCTCCTTAAAAATGGATTCTGCCTCCTGACTGCTTCCGTCATTTACCACAATCAGCTCTGCATCGGAGCCTGCCCGCAATTCCTTTAAAAGACTGATGAGCCGTTGGTCCGGTTCATAAGCCGGTATAATGATTATACTTTTCCTTTCCGCCATCTTAATCCTCTCCTGATTTATTTTTAAGCGGAGTATACCCGTTTTCCCTGAAATATCTCTGAAAATAACAAAGAAAAATTTACGCTGAAATTTCAGTTTTTTTTAAGTGTTGTACGCTATACTCTAAGCCATCAGACGGCCGTACTGAAATCAAAACAGGAAAGAGAAGCGGAATATGAGAAAAAAGAGAAAAAATTTATTGTATGCAGGTATCTGCATTCTGGCCCTGACCGGCTGCAGCATGAGCAGTTATAGGACCACAGCCGCAGCCACAACGGAAAGCCAGCAGGAACAGCCTCCAAAGGACCTCGGTGTTATGGGAAAAATTACAGCCGTTGACGGCAATTCCATAACCGTAGTTCTTGCGGACGGTATGAAGGAAGGAGAAAAACCTGCGGATGGAACCACTCCTCCGGAAAAACCGGCAGATGGAACCACCCTGCCAGAGAAACCAGCAGACGGAACCACCCCGCCGGAAAAGCCGGCAGACGGAACCGCACAGGCCACACAGGAGATGAATTTTAATGGGGAAACAAAAACCTACACCATTTCCTCTTCTGTCACAATTACAAAAGGAATGGAACAGGAAAGCGCTTCTGCTTCCGACCTGACCGTAGATTCGGTGGTACGCATTACATTGGATGGAGATACCGTCACCGGTGTAAACATCATGAACTAAGCCGTAAGAGGGCTGCTGCCAAATCATATGAGTATCATTTTTATGCAGCAGCCCTTACAGGCCTTACTTTCAGATAAAGGATTCACACCATGAGAATATTAATCATTGAAGATGACGCAAGACTTGCCATGAATCTATCTGCCGCCATCACCTATGGGGGATATAACGCAGATGTTTCCATGGATACAAAAGAGGGATTGCACCTTGCCGAAAGCGGTATTTATAACGCAATCATTCTGGATGACAGCTTTCAGGGATTTGAGATCCTTTCCTGTCTTCGCAGAAAAAAGATCACAATCCCTATTCTCTTGCTTACAGATAAATCCGGGATGTTCCAGGCCCAGGCTGCCGATACACAGGCAGATTATTTCCTGGTCAAACCCATTGAAAATACCAGGCTTCTTGCCTGTCTTCAGGTCCTGTTCCACTGTCAGGGAGATCATACCCCTGTCACACTGAATTTTGCGGATTTGAAGCTGGTGCCTTCTTTATGCCAATTGTACTGCAAGTCCAATGCAATCTCTTTAAGCGCCAGGGAGCTGGATATCATGCAGATACTTATGGCAAGCGGCAGGCAGTATCTTTCAAAAGAAGCCCTGTTGATAAAAATCTGGGGATACGAGCACAGCATAAGCGAAAATAACGTGGAAGCGTACATTTCATTTCTGAGGAAGAAGCTGCAGCGTCTGGAATCCAGTGTCCATATTTCCGTTGCCCGAAAAGTCGGGTATCGTCTGGAGGCTTAAATTATGAAAAAGAAATTTGCAGTATTATTACTGATTGACTTTTTAATCGCCCTGCTTTTGACAGGGGCTTTTCTTCTATATTTTTATGTTCTGCCCCGAAAAGGAAACAGCGCCGGGACCAGCATCACAAGTGAGGAATCGGCAAAGCAGCAGACCTTCGAACTGCCTGATGCCCAGGAATCTCAGGAATCCCAGGAGTCTCAGAAAATCACAGGCCGTAAACGGGGCGGAGCTGACCGTGGAAACGGCAATACCGGCACCAGTGACATCGCTTCCGACAAAAGCCAGTTATCCCTGTCCGGGACAAAGGACACTGTGCTGGAAGAATACAAGGATGACAGCCTGCAGCTGACCGTTGAAAAATCAGAACTGGGAGATGGAGACAATAAAATCACCTATTATACAGCCGATGTATATGTTTCTTCCATCGACCAGCTGAAAACGGCTTTCGCCGACGGAACTTACAGCAAAAATGTAAGGGAGGACACGCTGCAAATGGCAGAAGACAACGGCGCTCTGCTGGCCATATCAGGGGATTCTTATGGGAATAATGAAACCGGAATTGTGGTGAGAAACGGAGTTCTTTACCGTTCAGAAACAAACGATGCGGAAATATGTGTCATATTTCAGGATGGCGTCATGAAAATTTACACGCCGGAAGAATTTGATCAGGAACAGATCTTAGCTGACCAGGTATGGCAGGCCTGGAACTTCGGTCCTTCCTTATTAGATGACGGAGAAGTCAAGACCTCTTTTAAGACTACTTCCTACTTAAATTCCCGCAATCCCCGGTGCGCCATCGGATACATTTCCCCCGGTCATTATAAGCTGGTTCTTGTGGACGGGCGGGATTCCGGTTATTCCAAAGGCGCCACCATGAGCGAGCTGGCGCAGATCATGGCCGATGAGGGCTGCTCTCTGGCTTATAACCTGGATGGCGGTAAATCCGCTGCAATGGTATATCAGGGAAGCTATGTAAACCAGCCGGCAAATGGCGGCCGGTCCATCAGTGACATCATCTATGTAAAAAAGGAGGACTCTTCAAAATGAAAAAATGGTACTTGAATCTGTGGCCTCATCTGACCATCATCCTTTCCCTGTTTCTGGGAACACTCTGGGTTCTGAACCAGTTAAATCCCATGATGAATTTTTTAAACAACCAGATATCCAATGCCGTACTCATGGTGTTCATTCTCTCATCCCTCATCACCTCCGCCTCATTTCTCTGGCGGAGGTGCAGGGATGGGAAAGATTTAATCCAGCTTAAACCTTGAGACAACCGTATTCAATTCCTCCGCAATGCGCTCCTGCTTTCCTGACATTTCCGATACATCCTGTACCACCACGTAGGCGTCTTCAACAGCAGACAGAACCTTGCTGCTGTTGCCCGCCGTGATCTGGACTGATTCGGAAACATTCTGGATGGCATCCCGGACTTCTTTCATAATCTGGCTGATATCCCCGGCCATTGCGGCTACTTTATTGGACATTTCCTCAATGGAAACCGCATCACGGCCATACTGCTGTCCCACATCAACGAAGCTGTTATAATCCGGCGTGACAGTTTCCTTTAAGAAATTCAGCATGGATTCTGATCCGCTCATCATCACGGAGAAAGCCTTCTGGACCTCTTCTATGGTTTTTTCGATCTCATTTACGACCTCAGAGGTGTCCTTTGCCAGTTTTCCTATTTCCCTTGCAACCACTGCAAAACCTCTTCCCTGCTCTCCGGCTCTGACAGCTTCAATGGATGCATTCAAGGACAAAAGATTGATCTGGGACGCAGTATTGGAAATGAGTCTGGCCATGCTGCCGATCTTTTCCACCACTTTTGCATTTTCCACCGCCAGCTGTAAGTCATTTTCCCGTTCCTTGGAAATGCTGATGGCATTTTCGTAGGCCTTTCTGCTGTTCCCCTCAATGACTCTGGCCCGTTCCATGATCTCTCCGGCCATTTTGCTGGTTCTTCCTGTTTCCTCTGCCAGAATTCCCGCCGACGAATTTACCTGTGACATGGAAGCGTTCATTTCTTCAGAAGCGGCACTGGAAGATACCATGGCCTTATCCACGTCTTCCATGTAAGTCCTGATTTTACTGAACTCATCAAGCAGATCTCTGGATACAGTATTCAAACGGGCACTGGCATCATTGATATCGCCCGCATGAACGGATATCCGCTCAATTACTTCCTTGTTGCTCTCAAACATGTTGTTTAAGGAACTGCTCATCTGGCCCAGCTCGTCCACGCCTCTGGATTTTAAAGGCTTAATGGTGAAATCCCCCTCAGCCAGGGAACCGGCAAATTTTTTCACCCGTTTTAATCCTGAAGCAATCGCCGCCACCTGAATCAAAACCGCTATAATGCAGCAGATCAGCGCTGCCGCGCTTAACTTCATCAGCTTGGAATTAAGATTTATGATGGGCTCCTCCAGCTCTGACTGGGGCATTTTAATCATGATAATCCAGTTCACGCCAGGAACCTTATCATAGTAAAGGTTATAGGTTTCCGCTCCCTCTTCATAGAAAGCCTTTCCTTTCTCACTGGAAATCATGGCAGCTGCCGCTGAGGCCATAGAGGTATTTTCGTCCTGAGCCATATTTATCCCATTGGCAATTTTTTCTTTATCCACCCCGCAAAGGTATACCCCGCTTCCTGTGGTCATCATGGCGGTGCCGTTTTTACCAACCTTCACGGACTGTATCAGTTCATCAATACTGCCCAGTTCCATATCCACAGTCACTGCCCCGATGAATTTATTCTGGCTGTCATAAATCGGAGCCGTACAGGTAGCCATTGTTATGTCAAGAGTCGGATCGTAATAGGGATCGGTGATAACAGCTTCCCCTGACCCATTGGCTGCCAGCTTATAATAATCCTGATTGAAATAGTCGTACTCTTCATTGCTGTACTCATTGGTCAGCTCTATCTTATCTCCGGCTTTGTACCAGTAAGGACCAACGTATTTCTCCTGATTGTCATATACATTAGGCTCAAACCAGATTCCGGCACCAAGAACCAGGTCATTGCTGCCGATGATTCCCTTAATTGCATCCCCATAAATATCAAGGTCCGTCGTCTTGTAAGATGCCCCTACCATATGGGCGATATTTGTTGATGTTGTCCTCACCGCATTCAAGTAATCATCAATCCGGTTGACATTTGCCCTTAATTCCGCCTGCATATTGGAATTGCTCTGTTCCTCAATCAGGTTCTGGCTTGCTGACTCACTCAGCCTGGTAAGCAGCGCCAACGCCAGCACGACTACAGGCAAAATTCCAAGCAGCATTTTAACCCCAATGCTTCTGACTCCTATTTTCTTCTTCATCCCTTTTCTTTTGCGCTTTGGATACTTGGGCTTCCAGAAACAGCCTTTCTCCGCAACATACTCCTTTCCCTATTTAGCAAGTGCCTGTTTTAACCGTTCTCATTATACTATTGGCACCTTAATTATGCAATATAGTAATTCATATGTTTTAATTGTGTACTCAATTTTGTAATAACAGTCAAGAAATGAAAAAGTATGGAGCACGATTGTATGCTCCCGGAGCACAATTATATGCTCCCTAAATCACTATAATAAATAAGGGTGAAGACCAAAAATCGGCTTCACCCAATAAAACGATTGACATATTTCATATCAGTTCTTTTAATTCAGTTCTTTTAATCTCCACGGACTTTAAATCAGCTCTCTATTCCATGTTTTCAGAAAAACCGTCCTGATCCGCCAAATGAATGCTCCCTTTCACCGAGCATAAATTAGGAATCGCCCCAAACAGCCAGCCGTAAAAATCATCTGCTTCTTTCCGAATTATCATGCCGCAGAAATATCCATACAAATCCGAAAATGACTCTTCCTTTGACATATCATCATTCATAATAAGCACTCCTCACAGGGATTCGTCTAATCCCCCCTTTTTCCTCTCCCCCGTAAATGGCGATACTTTTCCTTATCTGAAGCAGACAGCAGGCCCAATCCGTGCTTTGTGCAAAGGGACAGTTAAACATAACCATCAGCAATTTGTCGCCAATCGGGTAAATCGTAAACAGGTTATAAAGGTTCTCATCCAAAGCGCTGCTTACAAATTCCATCCATGCACATGGAACGTGATCATACAATTCTGACCCCATTTCAAGGCACACACTCATCGGCTGGAAACGTTTTAAGACACGGTAAAAGTCCTGTATCACAGCCTCTAACTGCCTTGCCCCAATTTTCCTTTCCAGCAAATTAAATGAAAAATTAACAGATCCATCCTCATTTGTTTTTATGATCTGCGGACGCTGTTCAGAGAAATACTTTTTTCTGGCCTCTTCAGGCTCCATGTCATGAAATCCGACAGGAAGCATTATTCCGATCTCATTATTGAACAGCATTGTTTCTTTAAACTGAACCAGCTCTCCCTCTACATAGATTCCCGTTTTAAGGCTTGAAAAACGGCTCATCCTTTGGCGGCACCTGGCCTCTAACTCATTTTCATATTCCAACATATTCCTCACCCGTTCTTTAAAACAATACGCTCAATTTCTGTCAATCCTGGTCTTGTAAATCCATAAAAGCGCCGACATCCGTATGAATCATCTGGTTGTCGTTACCTTTTAAAAAACCTCTTTCTCCTTCTCTGGAAGCCCTGGTCATATTAAGGAGAAGTAATAGTATCATTTCTATAATCAACAAGAGCTTTCCCACATTCACTCTTTTTTTCCGATACTCATTATCTGATCCATAGGTAAACCTTGGCACAAGAACCAGATCTTCCTCCAAAATCTTACATTTTACAATCCCAGGATCTTGTCCAACCAAATCAAACAGCATATTTTGGCTTTGTCTAAAATGATGAAAGCGGTTCCACAGGTGCATATCTCCGTACAGAATATCTGTTTCCAGTTCATAGTTTTTTATCTCTTCGGAACCATCCTCTTTTCGGATCTGGCAGCTGGCTCTATATTGATAATAGCTTTCATTCTGTCTTTTCCTCTGCACTTTTATTTTCCTCTCATTTACTATCTCTGCTTATAAATATATTTTACATACTAAAAAAATAATTTCAACACAAGTGCCAAAATTGTACACATTAGGTTCCGAAATTTGCACTTCTTATTATAGCTCCCATTATTTGCAAAAAAACAAGGTCTTCAGAATATTTTCTGAGACCTTGTTTTAAACATGATTTATGTATTTTTCCATACCCCTTTTTTTAACATTCCGTATACCATCATAAAGGACAATAGAATATGGCTTAAGGCTATAATTGTACTAACCCTGATCCAGATAAAACAGAAAGCCAATCCGATCACAACCTCTACCAACCAAATCCATCTGCTCCTTGTACGATAGCGGGCTGTTTCTTCCTCATCCAGCGGCTTGTTTTTGGAAGAAACAGGTGCAAACCGAAAAATTAATCCCCCTGAAATTATCAATGCGACCGGTAACAAAGCAAAAACTAGATTATCAGTTATTGCTCTTTCGGCCAGACATACCAAAACGATAAGAAAAGCAGATACAACTGTACAGCCGCCGTTCGTTTCCGCGTGGTATCCGCCGCAATAGGACCTCAATGGAATATAGCTGGCAACAAATACTAAAACCTGCATGGGAGCACGCATTATAAATGCAAGAAGAAACGCAATCACTAAATTAATTACCTGATTGAGAAACACTTCATAAGCATATAAATACACGACTCTCTGATTGCCGGTTAAAATACTTTTTCTAATCTGCCAATCGACAATATATTCCGAAATCCGTCGAAGCATTAGAATTTCCGAAGCATCTTAGCTTCTTCTGGTACTTCTGGCTGATGATGAATTCCCATACAAGCAACATTAATTGAGTAGGCTGCAACAATCAATGCACACCAGTTCATCACGTTCATTACTGATAATTTCACCTTTAAAACGTTTAAAATTCTCTTCATAACAATATCACTCCTTTTTTTTCTTATCATATACCCAAATATGACAATTTTCAATATAAGTGCCAAAATTATACACGTTGAGCGCCAAAATTTGCACGCTGCTTTTCAGCACAGGTCGAAATAGAAAGAGTTGTGACGAAAATATCTCCCTTTTCCTGCAGACTTAAAGATCCCCCATATTTCTCAGCCAAAGACATTACGATTCCAACGCCTAAGCCATGACGGCCAGAACTTTCTTTCGTTGTCAACAACCGGGATCCCACTCTCTTTGCTGAGACTGAATAACTGTTTTCTATGTACAATATCAAAAAATAATCAGTTCCCATAAACAATTTCACATTTACCTTGCGATTTTCTGGACTACATTTTGCAGCTGCCTCAAGTGCATTATCTAAAAGATTGCCAAACATAGATATCTTATCTGCATCAGAGATAAAATCGGTTTTTAAAAACTTTTCGACAAAAATTGACATTTCAACCCCTTCATCCCTGGCTTTTGATTCCCGCTCCGATAAAATTGCATTTAATACTGGGCATTCACTGTATATTACAGTATTTGTATCTTCCTGGATTTTCCCCTTTAATTCATTTATAACTTCTACTATTTTTTTATTTTCTTCATTTATAGCCAAAATTCGTAAGCTGTTAAAATAAGCCTGCATATCATGCATATAGCATTGATAACGTTCATTGACCCTTAAGATGTTTTCAAAATGCTCGTTTTCCATCCCTCTTTTTATCTTATAAAACTCCGCATATTTTACCTTATTTATTGCATCTGTATATCTTTCCAGTATAATAAAAATTGCTATATTTGTAAAATAAAGTAAGGAAACACTTCCACAAACAAATAATTGCATAAAGAGAGAATTTGAAAAATCTATATACAAAAAACAACTGGGAATCACCAGCGATAAAATCGGAAAGATAAGTAAGTACCAGGAAAAATTATTATTACCTCTAATCTCTAGCTTGTTAATACATCTCTCCATATAAACAAGCAGCAAAAAGGCTATTATGTATTCTATCAGCAGAAAATATACTCCTCCAGAAGTATACCACGGCGGTATATAAAAAGGCAAAGTATATGACAACAGACGATATACGAATTCAAATAAAAGTTCCTTACCGCTTATGAAAGAAAAATAAATAATGACATAGGTTATCGCATTATATAATGAAACATTAAATAACCAAAGCACATATATGCAGCATAATAATGGTATAGCTGTGTAGTTTAACGCAACGCTATTTAGACTATTTTCCATAAATAATACAACAGTCATTAATAGGCTAACTAATACATTCCATTTACCTCCCAGCTTCTTCTGAAACAACGCAGAGAAAAAACGATGAATCATATATACATCGGCTCCACAGAAAAACAATCGACTCACTGAAAACAATTCATTTTGCATAATTTCATTCCCCGTATTTTGATAACATAAATTCATCCTTTAGCTTACTAAATTCCATCGCTTTGCTTCGCGCAATTTGAAATGAATTATCTACATCCTTTAACTTCAGCAGCTTACTTGTACAATAAACAAGATACTTGAAGTTTATAATATAGCTGTCATGTGGATAACCAAAGCCATAACCTTTCAGCTTTTCATAAATAAGGTCCAGTCTTTCCGAAATGCGTATATCTGGAATTTGTCCATTTTCATTATTCTTAATCCCATAAACACTCAATGCGTTTTCCGAAATATGAACCCTCGTATTTTTCTTATATTTTTCAATATACACAATATCATCCACTCGAAGATACAGTCTCTCTCGGTTTACATTGGCCGTGAGAAAGGGGATCTGGCTGAATTCGATCATTTTATTTAAGGAATCCTTTATGTACCGCTCCATCACCTGATCCGGCATATTTTTCATAATATACCGGTACGGCTGAACTTCAAAGCTCCGGGGAGACGGCTCTGCAAATCCGGTATAAAATACCAGGATCACATTATTATCCAGGCCGCGAAGCCTGACGGCTGTCTCTTCTCCGTCCAGGCCATTCATCTGAACATCCAGAAAAATAATGGAAAACCGGATGTTCTTTATGGCCGCCAGCAGATTCATACCGGATTCGTACTCATGTATTCTGATTTTTTCCGGCTCCGTCATGTTCCTGTATATTCGCTGAATTAATTGTTTCCTATCAAAGGTGTTGTCGTCACAAACAGCAATTTCAAACATAATTCTACCGCCTTTTGTAAGTTTTTCGTTCAGACCGCAAACTGGCTGTTGTACAGCTGTGCATAAAATCCATTTTTTAATAGAAGGTTTTCATGTGTTCCCTGCTCAATGATATGTCCGTCCCGCATGACCAGGATCACATCCGCTTCTTTAATCGTAGAAAGCCGGTGCGCTACAATAAAGCTGGTACGTCCCTCCATCATTTTTGCAAAGGCTTTCTGTATCCGTATTTCTGTTCTGGTATCGATGGATGAGGTGGCCTCGTCGAGAATCAGCATGGGAGGAAGACAAAGCATCACTCTGGCGATGCACAAAAGCTGCTTCTGGCCCTGGGATAAATTCCCCCCATCCTCTGAAATGACTGTGTCATATCCGTCGGGCATTCGCCTGATGAAGCTGTGGGCATGAGCCTCTTTTGCCGCAGTAATGACCTCTTCTTCTGTTGCCTCAGGCATCCCATAAGCGATATTTTCCCTTATGGTCCCCGCTTTCAGCCACGTCTCCTGAAGCACCATGCCATAGCTGGTCCTCAAGCTCTGCCTGGTAATATGGCGTACATCCGTCCCATCCACCTGGATAGAACCAGAATTTACATCATAAAAACGCATCAGCAGGTTGATGACCGTGCTTTTCCCGCAGCCTGTGGGGCCCACAATGGCAATTCTCTGGCCCGGCTTCACACTAAGGTTCATATCCTCAATTAACGGAACCTCCGGTCTGTAGGAAAAGTCCACATGCTCTAAAGAAACCTCTCCTTTTGCGTCAGTCAGCACCCTGGCATCAGAATCGTCAGGTACCTGGGGCTCCTCGTCGATCAGTTCAAATACCCGCGCCGCAGAAGCCAGAGCATTTTGAAGCTCTGTTATCACTCCCGATATCTCGTTAAAGGGCTTTGTATACTGGTTGGCATAGCTCAAAAAGCTGGAAAGCTGACCTACAGACAAAATTCCCTTTATGGCCGCAAATGCTCCCGCAATTCCCACACAGGCATAAACCAGGCTGTTGACAAAACGGGTGGCAGGATTGGTAATAGAGGAAAAAAATGTGGCTTTCAGACTCCAGACACGGAGTTCTTCATTAATTTCCTCAAACTTTTCCTGGGCGTCAGCTTCATGACCAAAGGCCTGGACCACTTTCTGATTTCCTAGCATTTCCTCTACAAGAGAGGTCAGCTCTCCTCTGGTTTTGGACTGCATCTTAAACATGGTAAAGGTCTTTTTCGCTATGAAGCTGGCGGCAAACAATGACACCGGCGTCACAAGCACCACCACGGCCGCAATGGCCGGATTAATAGAAAACATAAAAATCAAGGTTCCAAAAATCGTGAGAACCCCGGTAAACAGCTGTGTAAATCCCATTAAAAGACCATCGGAAAACTGGTCGATATCCGCGATGATCCTGCTGATAATATCCCCGTGGGCATGGGAATCAATATATTTCAGGGGCAGTATTTCCAGCTTGTCAAAAGCCTGTGTCCGGATATCCTTTACCACCCGGTAAGTGATCCAGTTGTTGATATGGCTCATGAGCCATTGGGCCGCCGATGTGATAAGGATGACGGTCCCTATCTGTATTAATATCCGGCTCATTCCCGCAAAATCTACATTCCCTTTTCCGACAATGCGGTCAATGGCACGGCCTATGAGAATGGGGATATATAAGGTCAGAAGCACCGTAAGAAACGCACATAACAGGGAGGCCGCAACGCCCCACTTATACCGGCTGATGCAGGAAAGAATCCGTTTTATTGTGGATTTATGATTTTTCATGTTCACTTTACTGCGCCTCCTTCTCTGACAGCTGGGAAAGGCAGATTTCCCGGTAAACCTCACAGGAAGTCAAAAGCTCCTTATGGGTTCCGCAGCCCGCCATTTCCCCGTCATCAAGCACCACGATTCGGTCCGCATTTTTAATGGTGGAAGCTCTCTGGGATACGATGAATACGGTCATATCCTTTGTTCCCTCCTTAATTGCTTTCCGAAGCTTTGCATCCGTGGTAAAATCCAGAGCAGAAGCGCTGTCATCCATAATGAGAATACTGGGATTTTTTACCAGGGCCCTGGCAATGGTAAGCCGCTGCCGCTGCCCTCCCGAAAGGTTTTTTCCGCCTGCCTGGATCAGGAATCCCAGACCTTCTCCCTTTTCTTCTACAAAGTCCTTTGCCTGGGCAATGGAGAGGGCCTGATAAATTTCCTCATCCGTGGCATCCTTTTTCCCCCATTGCATATTTTCACGAAGAGTCCCCTTAAAAAGCACCGCCTTTTGAGGGACAATGCCTACCAGCTCCCGCAGCTGTCCAAGAGGATACTTTTTCACATCTTCTCCGGATACCCTCAAGGTCCCCTCTGTCACATCATAGAATCTGGGGATTAAATTCACCAGGGTAGTCTTTCCTGAGCCCGTACCTCCGATGATTCCAATGGTCTCTCCCTTCATGGACTGAAAGGATATGCCGTTTAAGGCCCCCTCCTTAGCTCCTTCATAGGCAAAATGGACTCGGTCGAATTCCACCATGGGAGCCCTGTCATTCCCACTTACTTTTTCGTGTATTGTCTCCACGATTCCAGGCTTTAATTCAAACACGGAATTAATCCGGTTGGCGCAGGCCAGAGCCTTGGAAATGGTGATAATCAAATTCGCCAGCTTTACCAGCTCCACCAGAATCTGGGACATGTAGTTTACCAGGGCCACCAGCTCTCCCTGGGTGATGATGCCGTTTTGCACCTGCCCCGCTCCTGTCTGGATGAGGACAATGATGCCAAGGTTGATGATCGCGTAGGTCAGAGGATTCATTAACGCAGAAATTTTTCCCACGAATACCTGCAGCCTTACCAGGAAATCATTTTCCCGGTCAAACCGGTGGATCTCCTCTTCCTGACGGTCAAAGGCCCGGATGACCCTGACGCCTCCCAGGTTTTCCCTGACGGCCAGAAGAACCTGATCCAGCTGCTTCTGTACCTTTTTATACAGCGGCATGCTAAGGAGCATGATGCCGAATATTACTATGGACAGAGCCGGAATTGTCACGGCAAATACCATGGCAGCTCTGACATTAATGGCAAAGGCCATGAGCATTGCGCCAAAAACTACAAAGGGGGAACGGAGAAACAGGCGGAGAAACAGATTGACTCCTGACTGGACCTGATTGGCGTCGCTGGTCATGCGGGTGATTAAGGTTGCCGTTCCGATGGTGTCGATCTCCCTGTAGGAAAGTCTGTTGATATGAGCGAATAAATCATTTCTGAGAGAGGTGCCGAAGCCTGCCGCCGCTTTCGCCGCAAAATACTGGGCTGTAATGGAACAGATCAGGCCTATGATGCCCAGCAATACGAGCCAGCCGCCCATTTTGAGAATATAGGGCAGGTTCTGGGACCGTATTCCCACATCAATGACTTTCGCCATAACAAGAGGAACCAGAAGCTCAAAGCTGGCTTCCAAAAGCTTGAACAATGGTCCCAGAATACTTTCCAATTTATAATTTTTCAAATATTTCAGGAGCTTACTCATCTCCAATTCCTCCGCCTTAGACTATTGAATACTTTTTCGGAATAACACATTGTATTATTATACCATTTTGGTATAATAATACAAGAGTTATGCGCAAATAATCCAATATAGAGGGTGTGCAAAATGAATCCTATTAATTCGAAACAGCTTTATTATTTTACTGTAATTGCAGAAAGCGGCAGCTTTACTTCCGCTGCCAAAAAGCTGGGGCTGTCTCAGCCCCCCTTAAGCAA
Organism: Bacillota bacterium; assembly: GCA_023437715.1. Lineage (GTDB taxonomy): Bacteria > Bacillota > Clostridia > Lachnospirales > Lachnospiraceae > Lacrimispora. The sequence goes on from JAEZFK010000028.1 coordinate 74,678, forward strand.
GCAGATCATCCTGCTGGAGGAGGCGCTGGGAGTCAAACTGTTTGAGCGCAGTTCCAGAAAAACGGAGCTGACGGAAGCCGGGGCCTTTCTCTATTCCCGGTCAATGGATATTCTGTCCATGATGGAGGCCGTCAGGGAAGAAATGCACCATTTCCCGTCCGCAGACAGAGGCATCTTAAAGCTGGGCACCATCTCTTCTTCCGGCAATCTGCTCCGCGATCTTTTGAAGAATTTCTGCACCTCCCATCCGAATGTGAGATTCGATATTACAGAGGGAAATACTTATGAGCTTCTGGAAAAGCTAAAAAGCGGGATCGTGGAATGTGCCGTTATCCGTACGCCTTTCAATGCGGAAGGCCTTGAATGCGCTTACGGACAGGACGAGCCTTTGATGGCGGTGGGCTTTCCCTCCTATTTTTCAGGCCTGCCCGGAGACAAAATCAAACTGACAGAGCTTTCCGGCAAGCCGCTGATTTATTACCGCAGGTTTGAGTCCATCATCTCCCTGGCTTTTGAAAACATCGGCGTTGAGCCCGATATCTTCTGCCGCAATGACGATGCAAGGACCTGCCTTCAGTGGGCGAAAATCGGCCTTGGCGTGGCTCTGGTGCCGGAATCCATCAGCAGAATGGAAGTCCATGAGGACCTGACCCTGAAAGAAATAGATTCCGAGGATACGGTCACCCGTATGGCGGCGGTATACAAAAAAAATGACTATGTTTCAAACATAGCCAAAGAATTCGTGACTCATTTCAGGGAACAGATGGATGCAAATCAATCAAAAAGGCTTAACTGAGTCACCTCATAATCTTTCCGGTATCCATGAATAATATCTTCCATCCTGTAAAGTATCCCGTACCGCTCACATTCTCCAGAAAACACCTGCCAGAGCTTTTTCGCTCTGGAGCTTGTGCATTGATAATTGTTTCCATAATATTTAATATATTTTGAAACAAGGTCTTCCTTGGGAAATTGCTCCCGGAGGCGGTCAAAATACCATTCCCGCTGATTGTTTCTTAGAGTCACGCCAAAGGCCGGATAAATGAATCGTGCACCTGTCTCATGGGCAGCCTTTACAATGGCAAGAACATTTTCTTCATGATCTTCCAAAAAAGGGAGTACCGGCATCAGCAAAATTCCGGCAAAAATCCCGTTTGTGCTTAAGTCCTGGATTAAGTCCAGCCGTTTTGAGGGGCTGGGAGCAAAGGGCTCGATCTTTTTTGCCAGACTATCATCTGCCGTGGTCACAGTCACCTTGCAAAGGACCGGAGAATGTTCTTTGATTCCCTTAAGTATGTCCACATCTCTTTTAAGGAGATCGCTTTTGGTGGCCACCGCCGCCCCGAATCCAAAAGCATCAATCAGTTCCAGAGCATGCCTTGTCAACTCCAGCTCTTTTTCAAAAGGATTGTAGGGATCACTCATAGCGCCGGTCCCAACTACTCCTGTTTTTACCTTGCGTCTTAGATCATCCCGCACGATACGGAGAGCATCCTCCTTTACCCTTACCGTGTCAAACCGGTCAATGCGGTAGCAATCAGACCGGCTGTCGCAGTAAATGCAGCCATGACAGCAGCCCCTGTAAATGTTCATATTATAATCAATGCCGAACCATTGGGAACTCTTAGTCTTTGCCACTATGGTTTTGGCAGGGACATATTCCATGGCTTATGCTTCCTTTCAACTGAACTAACTCATTATTAATTTTAAGATTTGTGTCGGATTTTGTCAATCCTATCCATCCACAAATTCTATATCCTGTGATCCCTTGATATTTTTATGGTCCCATGATAATATGCTAATGATAAGAAGAAAAAAAGGGAGGCATTATGATTCGATTTCTCTTGCGCTGCAAGCAAATATATGACAAATACAGCAAAGACGAAATGACGGTGTACGCGGCTCAGGCCTCGTTCTTCAGCATTATCGCGGCTTTTCCGTTCATAATGGTGCTGCTGGCCTTAATCCAGTTCGTACCATCCATCACAAAAGCCAACCTGCTCCAGCTCATGATCACCCTCATCCCCAGCACCCTGGAGATGGATAGCATCATAGTAACTGTCATCGACAATCTCTATACAAATTCACCTATGACCGTCCTTTCCCTGTCGGCAATTGCAGCCGTCTGGTCTTCTTCCCGGGGAATGCTGAGCATTGAGCGGGGCTTAAACCGGGTATACGGCCATCAGAAAAAAAGAAACTACATTATGACCCGCGTTATCGCCGCAGGTTATACGGTTGTATTCATGGTCATATGCATCCTGACACTTGTTTTGCTGGTTCTGGGCAGCTCTATCCAAAGCTTTATGAACCATCATTTTACGGTTCTGGCTGAAATTACGAGAGTTGTTGTCACCTTTCGTACAATGCTGATTTTCATATTAACGGTGTGCTTTACAGTTCTCTATACTTATGTTCCTGCAAAGAGGCAGCACTTTATGAAACAGGTGCCCGGGGCAATATTTTCAACCGTGGGATGGATGGGCTTTTCCTTTGCTTTCTCCATTTACTTCAATAATTTCAGCAATTTTTCAGTCATGTACGGAAGCCTTGCAGCCATCGTTCTTTTAATGCTGTGGCTGTACGCATGTATCTGCATTCTTTTCCTTGGAGCCGAAATCAATTATTATTATTCCGGCGACTGGAAAGAAAATAAGCGTTTTTAAAAAAAGCCAGGGAGCGTGTCACCGTGATAAGGTTGGCGGGCTCTCCTGGCTTTCATTTTCAAAGAATCTGGATATTTAAGAAAACAGCGGCGTGGAAAAATATCTGTCTCCGGTGTCGGGAAGCATTACAACAATTCTTTTTCCTGCAAATTCCGGACGCTTTGCCACTTCCCTGGCAGCCCATACGGCGGCAGAGGAGGATATTCCAACCAGAATTCCTTCCGTTTTTGCAATCTCTTTCCCGGTTTCATAGGCAGCTTCATTTGCCACTGTGATGATTTCATCGTAGATTTCTGTATTTAATATGGAAGGCACAAAGCCGGCCCCAATTCCCTGAAGTCCGTGAGGGCCCGGTTTTCCGCCGGAAAGGATGGGAGAACCAGCCGGCTCCACTCCGATCACTCTGATATCAGGATTTTTGCTCTTTAAGAATTCACCTGCACCTGTTATGGTTCCGCCTGTACCGATTCCGGCTATAAACACATCAACGTTTCCGTCGGTATCTTTCCAGATTTCCGGCCCGGTTGTTTCGCGATGAGCTTTAGAATTGGACGGGTTATCAAACTGTCCTAAAATAACAGAGCCTTCTATCTCCCTTTGAAGCTCTTCCGCTTTTGCAATGGCGCCTTTCATGCCCTTGGTGCCTTCCGTCAGCACCACCTCCGCTCCATAGGCCTTTAAAAGGCTCCTTCTTTCCACGCTCATGGTTTCCGGCATGGTAAGGATGGCACGGTAGCCTTTCATGGCCGCAATGCTGGCAATTCCGATGCCTGTATTACCGGAGGTAGGCTCTATGATGGTTGCCCCCGGCTTTAAGGCTCCGCTTTTTTCCGCATCCTCAATCATGAAAAGTGCGGCCCTGTCCTTTACACTTCCTGCGGGATTAAAATACTCCAGCTTTGCGATGATGAAAGCCGGTATCTGGTACTTTTTCTCATAATTACACAGTTCCACAAGAGGGGTGCTGCCAATGAGTTCCGATGCGCTTTTTCTGATATTCTCCATATTATCCTCCATTCTTTGAACTTTTCTAAGACAAACCGTAAAGCTTCCTATACTTTTCTTTTAAATACCGGATAAAATAATCCGGAGTGAAGTCCTCACCGGTCACATCCTTTAATATCTGGCGGCTGGTTTTCAGCTTTCCGAATTTATGGACGTTCTCACGCAGGAACTCCCTGATCACTTCAATTTTCCCATTTTCAAGAAGCTGTTCAAAGTCCATTTCCTTTTTCATATGGTAGTAAAGCTGGGCTCCGAAAGCATTTCCCAGTGCATAGGATGGGAAATATCCGAACAGGCCCTGAGACCAGTGAATATCCTGAAGCACGCCTTCCGACGGACTTTCCGGGCGCACGCCTAAATACTCTTCATATTTATCCGCCCAGAGTTCGGGAAGCTTCTTTAAATCCACCTCTTCCTCCATAATCATCTTCTCCAGCTCATAGCGGATCATGATGTGAAGACTGTAGGTCAGCTCGTCGGCTTCTGTACGTATAAGGCTTGGCTCCACCTTATTGACTGCCTCCACAAACCGCTCCTTGGACACATCCTTCAGCTGTTGGGGAAACAGTTCCAAAAGCTTTCCGTAGAGAGGAGTCCAGAACGCAGGGCTTCTGCCGATGATGTTTTCAAAAAAACGGGACTGGGATTCATGCATGCCCATGGAAGAGCCCTGCCCTACCGGTGTCTGGGTGATTCCATCCTCGATTCCCAATTCATAGATTCCATGGCCTGCCTCATGGATCACCGAGAATATGGAGCTGTCCACCCACTCACGGTAGCCGGTGGTAATCCTTACATCGTGGTTATGAAGGTTGGTGGTAAAGGGATGAGCGCTTTCTGACAGCACCCCTTTCTTAAAATCAAAGCCCACATACTCTGCAAGATAAGCCGCCAGCTCTCTCTGCTTTTCTACAGAATAATCGCCTCTTAAAAAGGAATTGTCAATTTTCTTTCCTTTCTCCATGATTTCCTGCAAAAGCGGCACGATTTCTTCTTTCAGACGGCCGAAAAACTCATCCAGGAGCTCCATGTTAAAGTCCTTTTCATTCTCATCCAGCATGACATCATAAAGCTTCCGGTCTTTTTTCCGGTAGGAGGCGAACTTCTTCTTAAAACCGATTACTTTTTCAAGTGTAGGCGCAAAGTCTTCGAAATTCCCATCTTTTTTCGCCTTGGACCAGATTCTGGCGGACTCGGCCACCAGCTCTGCATTTTCCCTGTACTCCTTTGCAGGAACGCACACCAGCTCTTCTCTCGCCTCTTTTGCTTCCCTGACAATGGCCTGCTCTACAGGGCTGAGCCCTTTATCCGACTCACAGGCGGCAATGGCCGCCCCCATCTCCTCCCCGGTCATGGCGAGGTAATATTCCTCGGATAGAATGCCGACCACCCTGGAAGTGTAGGAACCGGCGTCTTCCGGAGCAAGGGTTTCATTGTCCCACTCAAAAAGAATGAGGGAGGTCTGAAGCGCCATGGTTTTCTCCAGCAGGGCTGACAATGTTTCATAAGATTTATTCATGATCTGTTTCTCCTTTCGAACAAGGGGTTTTTGCTGTAATAAAAAATGGAGACACTCCGTATGAGTGTCCCCAAAGGCTTAGAAAAAATACTTTTGGATAACTCCGTCATTTCCCGGAACCGAAAATAGAAGCTTCTTTAATATCCAGCTTTTTCAGCCATACCCTGACATTCTCTTCCTTATAGGTATCCGATGAAAAATCATCCAGCGTCATGGCTATTGGAATATCGGTTTTCATGGTAGCCAGTGTCTTGGAAAGCATGGCCGCCTTTTCTCCGCATAATTCCTCCTCACTGTCCTTTGTCAGAGCCTTATAAGGCGAGCGGGTGATGCCCAGTTCATTTTTCCAAAAATCCTGCAGTTCCTTTAAGGCATTCTTATTAGGCTCTGCTTCCCGGATGGCCCGATATATCTCCTCTACGGTTCCGTATTCCCTGAGAAGAGGAGGGGCAGCGCTGCTCACTCCCTTGACTCCCGGAATATTATCCGAGGGATCTCCCTGGATTCCCTTTAAATCCGGAATCTGCTCCGGCCGGACACCTTCCTCATTCAGCACCGTATAAGAGGTATATTCAAAAACCTTTTCAGGAAGGTCGATTTCCCCTTTTTTTACGCCGTAAAAAGAATAATATTTCTTATACAGCTCATCCGCTTTCTCCTGGCGGGTCTGCACCAGCCATGCCCGGACATTGTATTCATCGCTTACCAGCTGGAGATAATCGTGATCCTTTGTCAGCAGGATCATGGGAATCTCTTCCCGGAACTTCATCACCAGGCTTCCGGCATAGTCGTCGGCTTCAAACTCCTCGCTTAAGAGCACTTGAAAGCCTGCGCCCTTTAAAATTTCTTCCATCAGCACAAACTGGTTTTTTAAGGGTTCCGGCGTCACTCCCCTGGTTCCCTTGTAGTCCTGGTACAGCTGCCTCCGAAAGGTGTCCCTGGTTCTGTCAAATACAAAAGCAATATGATCCGGCTGCTGCTTTTTCATCAGAGAAACCACCATCTTAAGCATTCCGAATATGGCGTTGGTGTAGGTGCCGTCCTTTGCGTGGAGAATCTTGTCATAATGGGCCTGCTTCTCCTCTTCTGTCTTGGCAAACATGATTTCTCTGGGTAAAACCGCATAATAGCAGGTCGACAGCATGGAAGAGCCGTCAACAATTACAAATTTTCTCTCAGCCATGTATTTCTCCATTCTTTCCCCGTCCTTTTCAGGATCAGGTGAAATAATTCTGCAACTCCGTTTCGTTTTTCGCGCCCAGGCGCTTCATGATCTCTCTCCGCTCCTGGGTGGACAGCCCTCTCCAGAGCTTCTGGACCCGTGGATCGGAAAAGCCAATGTAGGGCACTCCGTTCCTTTCACATTCATAGGAAGACAAATAGTGATTGAGAGCGCTCCATTCCACATAAAACGCAGTGATGCTGCGGCTTAAAGAGCTTACTTTTGCCATAACTATCCCTCCCGCACCGGCTTGTCGGTATCATTGCTCCAGATCTCTACATCTCCGTCATAGCCCTCAAAAACATTCTCCAATATGGCTTTCACAGTCTCCCAGTCTCCGCCGGCATGACCGCAGCCAATTCCATAAGGAAAAGCCGCCTTTTCCTGTTTTTTTCTCGCATCCAAAAAATCGCGGATTTCCTGAACCGCCTGTTCCAATGCCTTATAATCGGTATAAACTCCGTTTTTCCCGTAATCGTCCTGCCCATATAAATTGGCAATCAAAAACCAGCGTCCATCCATCTGTACCGGCTGGGCCGATACACGTCCCAAAAGGGCTGAGGTTTTTCCTCCGGACTGCTCCTGCCATTGTTTTGTTATGGTCTTATAAGTTTTTTCCACCTCAGGAAAAAGCTTTTTTATCTGTCCGTCCAGCCCGCGGGTGAACACTCCCTGGCAGTTTACCTGATGGCAGATGATATCTGCTCCTGAATGAAAGATATCTCCGCTGCAATATTTAAGCATTATTCGCCCCTCCAAATTAAGTATGTTCAGATATCCAGATTCATTATACCCTGAATTTCCTGTTATTCATAGACTAATTGTCAAGTTTTAACATATATTTTTCCTCAAAAGGAAAGAAGTTATTTAACCTGGCATATGAAAAAAGCCGGGGAAAGTTTTTATTTTGTCGCTTTTCCGGCTTCTTTGCATAAACGTGCCTTTCAGAAATACTTTTTACTTCCCCACAAATTGCTCTTCTTCAAATCCAGATATTCGTTATATGCCTTTTCCAATATCTGCTTTTCGTTGGAAAATTTAAGAAGATGATATGCTTCATGGAACTTATAGTATCCTGAATCAATAAAATATTCTTCCCGCTGTGGTTTACTGTAATAGCTGTCGGCCATCATTAGATACCAGTGTACATCTTTTTCCACCATATCCTGGGGCGTATTAAAAGAGTACCGGCTTTTACCAATGTATTTGATAATGGACGCACTGACCCCTGTCTCTTCCCTGACTTCCCTCAGCGCCGTCTCCTTATACTCTTCACCCGCTTCTACTGTTCCCTTTGGCAAAACCCAACCTTCATATTTGTTCTTGTAATTCTTATATAAAACCAGAATTTTACCTCGAAAAATAACCACACCGCCACAACTCGTTGCTTCTATCATTGCAATTCCTCCAGAGTGCAACCGTTCCTCCTAAGGATTCCCGGTTTTGGTGTGTCTCACTTGACTGGCTCTAGTATACCTCTTTTTGGACGCTTATGCAAGTGTGTAATGCGCAAGTTCAGCCCTGTCGGGAAAGATACAAATCAAAGAGAGTTCTGGCAATGGGCGCCGCCGTCTGTCCGCCGGAACCTCCTTCCTCTACAATGACGCTGACAACGATTTTGGGATTTTCTGCGGGAGCATACCCCACAAACCACGCATGGGTTTCTTTATTTTTATCAAATTCCGCCGAACCCGTTTTCCCGGCGACCCGATAGGCATCGGTTCTTAAGGCAGAGCCTGTTCCCTCGGTCACAACAGCCTCCATAAGCTCTCCAAGATTGGAAGCCTCCGATGAGGTCATCAATGCACCATAGGCCTGGGGCATAAACTTTTTGATGGTATCGCCTCCCACATTCTCCACGTGGTCAATGAGGTAGGGCTTCATAAGGGTCCCGCCGTTTGCAATGGCGGCGGTGATCATGGCATTGTGGATGGGCGTAATCTGGGTCTGGCCCTGGCCAATGGAGGTCTGTAGAATCTGCCAGGTATCCGCTCCGCTTTCCATGGTATAGGAGCTTTTGCTGTAGGCAATGGGCAGGGCCAGATCCGCGTTAAAGAGCAGCTGGTTTGCCGTATTTTTCAAGCCGTTTAAATCCAGCAAAAGACCAAGGCTTGCAAAGGCTCCGTTGCAGGAATTTGCAAAGGCCTGCACCAGATCCTGATGGCCGTGGGCGGTTTCATGGTAACACTTGATGGCATAATCTCCGTTTTCGTAAATCCCGTCGCAGTCAAAGGTATAGGATTTATAGCCGGAGGGATTTTCCTTCATATATTCTAAAGCCGTCACAATCTTAAAGGTGGACCCCGGAGGATAGAGGCCCTGGGTCGCACGGTTTAACAGCTGTCCTGACGTGTTTTCCTCAGCCACCAGGCTTTCCCATTCTGCATTTAAGGTGTTGGGATTGTAATCCGGCTTGGACACCATGGCAAGGATCTTTCCCGTATCCGGCTCCATTACCACAACTGCCCCGTTTCTCTTTCCCAACGCGTCATAGGCGGCCTTTTGCAAATCCACGTCAAGGGTGGTAATCACGTTGTCTCCCTGGTTTTTTACAGAGGACAGCTCATTTACCACCTGCTCCACAAGGTTTACATGGCTGGAAAGCAGATAGAAATTGGACAGGGACTCAAGCCCCGTCTTACCGTTGGTGGAATATCCCACCACATGGGCAAAAAGAGAATCAAAGGGATAGACCCTGGTTTCATTTCCCTCTCCGTCCACCTGAGTACGGGCAAGGACCCGCCCGTCGCTGCTTAGAATTTCTCCCCGCACCACCCGGTCTGCAAAGCTGTCCAGCCGGGCATTATAGGAATTGTTGATCACAGTGTCGCTTTTCACAGAGAGAAAATAGCCGAAATATACAGCCAGTCCAAGGAAAAGAGCCGTGATCCCATAGGTGATCATCAGAATATGGCGGTTCGCTTTTGGATTTTGATCAGCTTTCATATTCGTCCTCTTCCTCCTCATTCCGTTTGAGTATATAAAGCCCCTGAATGATTGAAAAAATGATAAAGGTGCTCAGAATGGAGCTTCCCCCATAGCTGACAAGAGGGAGGGTCACTCCTGTGGAGGGAATGAATTTCGTCACCCCTCCCACGGTCAGGAACACCTGGGTGATATAAATAGTTCCAAGCCCAAAGGCGATCAGCTTATAAAAAGCCGCCTGCATCCGGCTCGCAATCATCATGAACTGCAAAAAGCACCCCAGGCAGATCAGCAGGACACACAGGGCAAATACACCCCCCATCTCCTCGGATATGGCAGAAAATATGAAGTCCTTTTCCACCACCGGGATTCTTCCCGGCATCCCCCGGTACAGTCCCATGCCAAACCAGCCCCCTGTTCCGATGGCAAAGAGAGACTGGGTGATCTGGTAACCCTTGCCCGCAATATCGGACCAGGGATTCAGCCACGCTGCTACCCGGGTCCTCACGTGCCCGAACAGCTGGTAGGCCAGCAGAGCTGACAGAGTGCCTCCTCCGGCTCCGGCCAGAAGATAAAACCATTTTCCAGTGGCCACAAACAGCATGAAAATGTAGGTGACGAAGAAAATGAGGGCACTTCCCAAATCCTTGGAGAGCACCAGAATGAGCACATGAAGCGCCGCCACAATGGTAACCCACAGCACGGTTTTAAAGCTGGTGGACCGGTAAAACATGGTGGCCGTAAAAAAGACGAAGCTTATTTTCACAAATTCCGTGGGCTGAAAGGAGTAACCGCCGATTCCTAAGGAAAGCTGGGCTCCGTAGCTGCTGGTTCCTGCAATGCAAACCACTCCCAGCAGAAGAAGACCGCCGATTCCGTAGACCCAGGGAATCTTGCTCAGCTGCCACACCCGGTCAATGACAAAGGGAATCACCCATGTCGCCAGGGCCGCGGCGGCAATGATGACAAACTGCTTCATCGCCCGTTCAAAGGAAAGCCTGGTCAGCATAATAAGGCCTATGGAAAGAAGCAGGCACATGTTGTTCACCAGAAGCCTGGAAACATTGCGGTAGAAGAGCCGGTAAATGAAAAGATAGCCGAAAAAGAACACTACCTGAGCCAGATAAAACACCAGAATCCGCTCATCCTCCGTTTCCAGCCAGAGAATCCCATAGGCCAGAAGATGAATGAGAAACATAATCAGATTCTGACGCCTGCAGACTTTCTTCTGCCGGAACTCATCACGGTATGAAAAAAAACGGAAATTCAAATATGTGTATAATGCCATCATCAGGATCATCAGATACCTGGAGACATCAATAATCAGATTAATCATATTCCACCTACTCTACACCGCGCTTGAAATGACCTCTCGTAAATTCCTCCAACTGCAATTCCCCATCTCTCCCATGGAGAAACTCCTCGGAAAAGCGTTTGATAACCGCTTCCGTCCGGGCCTTGTCCTCTATGGTAAACTGAAGCCGTATGGAACTGGGAGAAAGCTTCCTCACCGTTTCCTCAAGTCCCAAAAGAGACAGGGGAGCTGAATTATAAATGGAATTATAGCAGAATCTGCAGTGGTTTCTTACGGGAAATTCTTTTCCCATCCGGTCCTTTATCATCAAAAGACCTGGGATCTTGTCACACTGTTCCACTCCCTGATGAATGCATTGGGCAGTCACCATCATAGGCAGACGGCCGTATACCAGAAGCTCTCCCGGAACTTTAAGTTTTCCCAATTCCCGGCTGTTTAATTCCACCGGCCAGGTAAGCTGGTTGGCTCCCAGCCCTAAAAGCATTTCCTGAGCCCTGTTATTCATGCCGTATACGCCAAAATCAAAGATCAGACAGCTCTTTATGCCATTGTTCTTTAAGTAGACCGGCTCCTCCAGGGACCGGATCAGAAAGCCATCGAACCCGGCGTCTTTCAGTTCTTTTAAATGCCCGTTGAAAAACCGCTCCGCTTCTGTGCGGAATATATGGGGCATAGTAAGGACGCATTCTTTGCCGTTTTTATGACAAAACTCCACAGAGGTTTTCCACGAATCCGGAGAAAATTCTGCTGCATCAATATAAATCCGTTTCACATCAGCAGCATTTACCGCCGCCTCAAGGCAGTCCGGCCGTTCCAGGGAAACCGTGAGCTCCAGGCTCCTGTCTTTCATCTGGTTTTGGGAGTTTGGGCCGGTACAGCTATTTTCTGCTGTCTCCGTGTTTTCCTGCTCTTCCAATTTAGACCCGGCTCTGAAATGAGCTTCCAATACCGCCTTTTCCAATGCTTCCAATCCTCTCCGTCGCAGATCATTGAGAGCCTGGACCGGCATAAATATGCTGCCCTTTATATCCGCCTCAAGAATTTCAAAGAAAAAGGGTGTATTCCCGGTCTTGTCCAGCTGTTTTTTCACCTTTTCTTCTGTCATGGGCTGATTCTGGGCCGTCTGCACCCTTTCGCCTGTAACAGTAACGCTTTGGCCGCAGCCCTCAAGGGTCAGACAGGCCTCCTGCCCCTCTTCCAGATATACGCGGCCGGCTGCCGGCTCCATGACCTGCTTGTCCACAAAATTTTTATCCAGATAATCAAAGAGCGTCTGATTTCCTTCCCGGAAAGCCGGTTTTTCTTTCCAGACCACCATATCACGGCCATTATGGTGCTTATAATATCCGTCGGTCTGTCCGCCCCGGTCAAAGAGATCCAGAAGTGTTTTCCGGTCCTGTTCCTCTACCCGGTAGCCCGCTCTTCCCTCTTTCAGATAGAGATCCACGTATTTGCGGTAAATACTCACCACCCCTGCCGTATATCTGGGACTTTTCATTCTTCCTTCTATTTTCATGGAGTAAATCCCGGCTTCTACTATGTCAGGAATTATGTCCAGAGTGCTTAAATCCTTAAGACTTAAGCAGTAGCGTTCTTCTTTCTTCCCTAAATCCTTTCCATCCCGTTTCACCCCGAAAGGTAGGCGGCAGGTCTGTGCACACCTTCCCCTGTTTCCGCTGCGCCCTCCGATCAGGCTGCTGAATAAGCACTGTCCCGAATAGCAGTAGCACAAGGCACCATGGACAAAGCTTTCAATTTCCACGTCCACTTCATTATGAATGCGCTCAATTTCTTTTAAGGACATTTCTCTCGCCGTGACAACACGCTCCGCCCCTAAATCCTTTAAGAGGCCTGCGCCGTAAACGCCGGTAATGGTCATCTGGGTGCTTGCGTGTATAGGAAGACCGGGGAAATGCTTCCGTACAAAGGCTAAAACCCCAAGGTCCTGTACAATGACCGCATCCAGCCCCCTTTTATAATACGGAAGGAGATAATCGTAAAGCTCGTCCATCTCCTGCTCCTTCATCAGGGTATTGACTGTCATATACAGCTTACAGCCGTGGATATGTGCATAATCAAGGGCTTCCAGCAGCCGATCCTCGCCCGGATTGTCCGCAAAAGCCCTTGCCCCAAACCGGCTTCCACCGATATAGACCGCGTCAGCCCCTGCCGCAACCGCCGCCTTCATACTTTCAAACGATCCTGCCGGAGCAAGGATTTCAACTGCTTTTTTCACATGTGCCTCCTGTTTGTATTGATTGATATCTTGTTTATTGATGAAAGAGAGGATGCCCCGGCCCCGCCAATTGACATCCCCTCCTGATTCATTCCTTCTGACCGGAATCCGCAGATTTCTTTCCCCCTGCAAGTTCCGCCTTTGCCGCCTCAAGCTTCATCTGGGTGGCCACAAGCTCGTGCTTCAAGCTGTATGTCTCCTTCTCCATCTCCGCTTTCTGCTGTTCCAACCTGGCGATCTGTTCTCTTGCCTTAAAATAATCATCCGCCATATTCAGTTCTATCATAACATTCTGGTATTCCGCGCTCTGTTTGGTGAATCCCGCCTGACGCTTTAACGTCATAATCATCTCGTTAATATAGCTGGCCAGACGCTGGATATAGCCTTCGTCCTCGCTCCCACCCAATGTATAAATCTTACCGTCTATTAAAACCTCTGTAACGTGTTTGGAATCCATGCTGTTTCTCTCCCTGTTATCATTTGCATTACGATTCAGCCATGCAGAAATATTTGCGGGATTAGAGTATGGGGAGCTCGCTCACCAGGCTCAAATCCTGCAATTATTTCTATAGGGCGGAACGCCTGGCATGAATAATTTTGCGAGCTTCATCCGCAAAATTATGAATGGCATGGCTGAATATCAACTCATTATTACTATAACATACTTTACACAGTTAGGAAAGTTCTAAAATTGACGCAGTTCAAGACTCCATGACAATTCCCAAATGAGCATAAGCCCGTTCCGTTGCCACCCGCCCTCTGGAGGTGCGGTTTAAAAAGCCGTTCATAAGAAGATAGGGCTCATAGACGTCTTCCAGAGTTCCGGCATCCTCTCCCAAAGCGGCGGCCAGGGTATCTAACCCAACAGGACCTCCGGAAAACTTCTCAATCATAGTGGTTAAAATCGCCCGGTCGTTGTAATCTAAGCCAAACTTATCCACATCCAGGATATCCAGGGCAAAGTCCGCCACTTCTTTTGTGATTTTTCCGTTATATTTCACCTGGGCAAAATCCCGGACCCTCTTTAAGAGGCGGTTTGCCAGTCTTGGGGTTCCTCTGGAACGTTTGGCGATTTCAGCCGCCCCTTCCTCTTCGATCTCTACATTTAAAACCATGGCAGAGCGGCATATGATGACCTTAAGCTCCTGGGGCGTGTAAAATTCCAGCTTTTGCACCACGCCGAACCGGTCCCTTAAGGGCGCGGTCAAAAGACCGGCCCTGGTGGTCGCTCCCACCAGGGTGAATTTAGGCAGGTCCAGACGGATGGATCTGGCTCCGGAATCTTTACCCAGCATAATATCAATGGCAAAGTCCTCCATGGCCGGATATAAAACCTCCTCCACCTGACGGTTTAATCGGTGAATCTCGTCTACGAACAGCACGTCGCCTTCCTGAAGGTTATTTAAAATGGCCGCCATCTCTCCCGGCTTTTCGATGGCCGGTCCTGATGTGACTTTCATGTTGACCCCCATCTCATTGGCAATAATGCCGGAAAGGGTGGTCTTTCCCAGACCGGGCGGCCCGTAAAATAAGACGTGGTCCAGAGATTCCCCTCTGGCCTTCGCCGCATCAATATACACCTTTAAATTGGCCCGTATTTTTTCCTGCCCAATGTATTCTTCCAGACACATAGGCCGCAGACTGGGCTCGATTCTTTTATCTTCTTCCGTTATTTCTGTTGTTATGATTCTACGTTCCATCTCTGTTTTTACCCGCTATTTTTATATAAACGCCAGATGCTTTAAGGAGGCCTTAAGCACATCTTCCGCCGTCATGGTCTCGGTTACTTCTACCTGGCGTACCGCCCGCCCTGCCTCTGCCTGGGAGTAGCCCAAAGCTGTCAGGGCCTCGATGGCTTCTCCTGCCACGCCATGGGATAGTGGATTCCTGCCGGTGTCCTCCAGAATAAACTGCTGGGGCAGAACATCCGCCATATTGATCTTATCCTTTAAATCCAGAATGATCCTCTGAGCCGTCTTTGCTCCGATTCCCGGCGCTCTGGAAATGGCCTTTGCATCTCCGGAAAGAATGGCCATCCTTAAATCATCAGGGGCCATTGCGGAAAGAACCCCTAAGGCGCCCTTGGGGCCAATGCCGTTTACGCTTATGAGCTGCTTAAACATCTGCAGATCCTGACGGTTTAAGAAGCCGTAGAGGCACATGGCATCCTCTCTCACCTGAAAATATGTATAAAGCTTTGCTTCCTTCCCGATGCCCGGAAGCTTTTCCAGCACGGACAATGGCACATGGACCTCCAGGCCCACATTCCCGCTTTCTATGACAACCGTATCTTCAAAAATTTCGGCCAGCGGCCCTTTTACAAAAGAAATCACTCTGTCCGTCTCCTTTTTCTTCCATGGTACTTTGACATTTATCATAGCATACTGCCTCAGGTTATGCAAGCAGATAGTCGAACAAAGATTCTGTTTTACAGTTCAGATGTGCAGAAACATTTGCAGAATTTGTGAATGGGGAGCTCGCTCACCAGGCACAAATCCTGCAAATGTTTCTATAGGGCGGACGCCCGACATGAATAATTTTGCGAGCCCCACCCGCAAAATTATGAATGGCACATCGTCCCCCCTCCAATCTCCCCCCCCCTCATCCGTTGACGAACCGCCCATATTCCGCTATAATATGGTTGAAAGAAAGGACAAAATCAGCCATGATCACCTTAGAAAAAACCATCTCATTTCACGAAACATATCCCCTTGAACGGATCGGCAGAAAAGAAGAGCTCCTGTTCTTTGATATTGAAACCACAGGCTTTTCCGGGGAATACTCCACCCTTTACTTAATCGGCTGTGTCTATTACCGGAATGACCGGTGGAACCTGGTCCAGTGGTTTGCAGATACCCTGGATTCGGAAAGAGAAGTCCTTGGGACTTTTTTTGAATTTATGAAAGATTTCACAAAGGTCATACATTTTAATGGGGATGGATTTGATATTCCTTACTTATCAAAGCGCTGCCTGGCCCACGGTCTGCCCTACGGTTTTTCCGGTGTGGAAAGCCTGGATATCTATAAAAAAATACGCCCTTACCGGGGAATCCTGGGACTTTCCAGCATGAAGCAGAAAGCCATTGAGGAATTTTTAAAGGTAGAGCGAAAGGACCTTTATTCCGGCGGACAGCTGATTGAGGTCTATAAGGATTACCTCATTTCCCATGATAAATATTTATTTGATCTCCTCATCCTGCACAACGAAGATGATCTGAAAGGAATGCCTTTAATACTTCCTATTTTAAATTATCCCGACTTTTTGGAGCACGATTTTCTGCTGGAGCAGCAGGAGGTCTTTCACCAGACGGATATCTTCGGACGGCCCCAGCCCATGCTGAAGCTCACCTGCACAAACGGTTTTTCCGTTCCTGTAGAATTTTCAAAATCCAATTCCCTTGTGCTTCTGGAGGCGGAAAGGGAATATCTGTCCCTTACCATTGACCTTTATGAGGGAGAGCTTAAATATTTTTATCCTGATTATAAAAATTATTTTTATTTGGTTTATGAGGATAAAGCCATACATAAGAGCGTAGCAGAATACGTAGATAAGGAGGCCCGGGTGAAAGCTACGGCAAAAACCTGCTATACCCGTCAGGCAGGCTGCTATCTTCCGCAGTTTTCCTGTCTTTGGACGCCCTGCCTCCAAAAAGAATTTAAAGATAAGATCACATATGTTTCCTACGAACCTCATTTTTTCGAGGAGGAAAGAAATGCCAGCCGGTATATCCGCCACCTGCTGGAGGTCTTGTCCCGGTAGGCTGAGGAAACCGGTCTAATAATCTCCTTTTTTCAGCAGCTTTCTGATATAGGCAAAGGTCTTTTTCTCCCCCTGGTCCTTCAGCATTAGAAGGAGCTCCTCCAACAGCTGCCTGGTTTCCGGCGCTATGACCATGTAGGGGCTGCCGTAGATATAGTATTCCCAGGGGGAGGCGTCGGTGTAATTCTTCCCCTGATAGGTCCTGGAAGCCGCAATCCTGTCCATAATCATTTCAACGACATATTTTAAGGGCATCTTATGCCCTACCAGCCCCTTTGACATGTCCGTCGTAAAATCAATCCAATATTCAAAATGATGCTTGTTGCGGCCTTTGTGATGGAGCCAGGCTTTGGAAAAGCCTTTCTCTTCCCGTTCTGCCGCGTTGGGGCTTCTGGTCCCCTGATAATAAAGTACGCCGGGAATAAATTCCTCGGGGCCATATTTTGACAGATCATGAAGAAGTCCCTGTTTTATAAGGCCAACACTGAAACAGTATTTCATGACCCGGATCTTGTGTATACTAATTGTGCTGAAATGTCTCCATAGGTTTCTTAATTTCATTATTTTTTCCTTCTTGTTTCTCAAAAAAATCTTCTTTCATTCTATCATCTTTTTAAAGATTTCACCACTTATTTTGTCTGGCAGTTTATTTTATAGAATTCTTTTTTTCAAAGCGGAAAATATTTGACACTATTCCCTTTTTATGCTATTCTTAGGGAAGTTACAGATATCCTGTAACGGTACAATTTTTTTATTCATTTTGGAGGTATCGTAATGAAAGGTACAGTTAAGTGGTTTAACAACCAAAAAGGTTACGGATTCATTTCCGACGAACAGGGTAACGATGTATTTGTTCACTACTCAGGACTCAGCATGGATGGCTTCAAGTCTTTAGACGAAGGCGCTGCCGTAGAGTTCGATGTAGTAGACGGAGCTAAGGGGCCACAGGCTACGAACGTAATCAAATTATAATCATTGACTTATCAGTGTACCTTTTTTCAAATACAGGAAGAAGTTATATTGTTTCACATGATTACGATTAGAGCCATCCAGAGGATGGCTCTTTTTGACGCTTTAAACCTTAGCTCTTTCATACAGCTCTTTCAAATCTTCCACTGTGAATTCGTAATTTTTATTACAGAAATGACAGTTCACCTCAATGCTCTTCCCATCGTCAATCATTTCCTGAAGGTCTTTTTTACCGATGCTGACCAGGGCCTTTTCCACCCTGTCCTTATCACAGTTGCAGTAAAAGCGTGCCGGCGACTGTTCCATCATTTCAAGCCCAAACTCGCCCAGAATGTGCTGAAGAATCATTTCCGGCGTGTCTCCCTGATCCAAAAGGGAAGTGATGGAGCTGATCTCACCCAGCTTTTTCTCCAGCCTGTCCACCATATCGTCAGAAGCTCCCGGCAGAAGCTGGATAATAAATCCCCCTGCCTGTTTCACCGTATTATCCTTATTCATTAAAACACCGAGAGCCACAGAGGATGGAGTCTGTTCGGAGGTGGCATAGTAATAGGTCAGATCCTCGGCGATCTCTCCGCCTACCAGTATGGTCTGTCCCACATAAGGCTCTTTTAAGCCAATGTCTCTGATGACGCTTAAAACGCCCTCACCTACCGCACCGCCCACATCCAGCTTTCCGGCCGGGCTTGGAGGAAGCATGACTCCCGGGTTGTAGGCATAGCCCTTTACATTTCCCTTGGAATCCGCGGTTACCGTAAGTCCTTCAATGGGGCCGCTTCCCTGAATCTTTAAGGTCAGAATGTCATCTTCTCCCTTCATCATAATCCCCATCATGGCTCCTGCCGTCAAAAGCCTGCCTAAGGCGGCTGTAGCCACAGGGCTTGTACTATGAGCCTGCCTTGCCTGTTCCACCAGCTCTCTGGTGGTTGCGGCAAAGGCCCGGATCTGATGATCGCCTGCCGTTGCCCTTACAATATAATCAGCCATATCATTTATTCCTCCATTCTGCGCGTCTTGCCATGTTCCCTGGCTATTACATAAATTCTTTCACTGTTATCCTTTACGGGTTCTCTTGTAAAGGCATCATAGGATGCCACAAACTCCAGGCCGGCCTCTTTCAATGCCTTTTTTATCACTTCAAGAGAGTAAGCCCTCTGATAATGGTTTTCCCTGTATTTCCTATATATATCCCCGTCCTGCCTGATAAACAGCGAAAGGCCGTACTCGTTGATCCCGGACTCTTTGTCGTAATAATTCTCCCAGATAAAGCTTGAGTCCTCCCGGTCCTCGGCAATGGTGGAATCTCCCAGCAGATTTTCATATTTGTAAACCGTGTTTAAATCAAATATAAAAACCCCTTCCGGATCCAGATAATTATTGACCAGCCGGAAAACCTGGACCAGATCTTCGTATTCCAGGATGTAATTCATGCAGTCACAGATACTTATGACAGCGCCTACAGTGCCGTATAGCTCAAATTCTCTCATATCCTGAAGAAGATAGAGAATGTCCTTTCCCGACTCTTCCCGTTTCTCCATGGCGATCTGCAGCATATCCTCAGAGCTGTCCACTCCGATCATATCATATCCCTGTTCCGCTAAGAGCTCTGTCAGGCTCCCTGTTCCACAGCCCAAATCCAGAACCAGGCCGTCCCTGATTCCATATTCCTCCAGCAGACCGGTCACATATTTACACCAGTCCTCATAGGGAATATTATCCATAAACAGATCATAGACTTCCGCAAAGCCGGTATACGCTTCCATTTGCGATTCTCCTTTCGGGCTTAAGTTCTTCCCCGTAAAAACAAAGCAGGTAACTCCATAAAGAGGTACCCGCTTTCCTGCCGCTTTCTCCTGCTGCCGAAGCAGCGTCCTTTTGATTACAGGCTGCGTCCGCAGCACTTTTTATACTTCTTGCCGCTGCCGCATGGACATGGATCGTTTCTTCCGATCTTTGATCCCTTTACAATGGTTCCGGAAGCTTTCTGCTTTTTATAAAGCTCTTTTCTCTTTTCTTCTGTCAGAATCTCATCCCACTGGGGAAGGTTATACAGCCACTCTGCCTTGGCCTCTACCATATTATAATACAGCTTTTCCGGGTCGATCTCTATCTTTACCACAGTCTTCTCGTCCATGGTTTCAAGTGGATTCTCATAGCCCTTTAAGCTTTCATTGATGCCGTCTAAAAATCCGGTCATGGTCTGAATATCTGTACCGTATCTCTTGGCCAGCTCTTCAACTGTTCCCTCAACCGCTTCTTCGGGCTTGGAAAGAATATGCTCATAGATTCCTTTTTCTACTTTGAAATACTCGGTCCATAATTCTTCTTTTCCTTTATCATCCAGCTCTTCCCCATATGCCAGATTTCTCCAATTTTCTAAAATAGTCATGTTCAAACCATCCTTTTATCTGTTATTTCTGGTAATACTCCATCAAACAGTATATAACATCTTTGTGAATTTTGCAAAATGTTTTTTCTGTTTTTGTAATTCCCGGCAGGCAGAAAGAAGGGAATGGCCCTGAAAAGCCGGTATACGGAAAGATTTTTTCTATACTACAAAGCTTTCCCGCTTAAGCCCAGAAGCTTTACCATCAGGGCCACGCTTCCCACATTGTAGCCGCTGCAGCCATAGACCGCCTTCAGGCCGGGATTGGTGACGATCAGAAGAGGAAGCTTCTCCGGGTCCACATACATCCTGCGGGCCAAAGGCTCTACTCCGTCATCAAAGTTTAGATAGCCCACCTGAATTGCCGGCACCGCCTCCAAAACCTTGCGGATGGTCTGGTTATTCAATGACATCTCATTCTGCATCAGGAAAATAATCCGGGCATCCAGAGAATTTAAAACATCCTTTTGCTCCAGCATTTCATTGAGAACATGCTCGGTTGGCTCCTGCCCCTCAGATAATATTGCCAGAATGTTCGCCTTTCCTTCCATGAGCGCCGATGCCAAAACCGTCTGCTCCACCCCACGTTCTTTAAGGGTTATATCAAAATCATCCAGCATGTTGTCAACCAGCATGTCCTCCGGGCTTCCGGCACGCAGACGCATGGTCACGGACTTTACCTCATCCTTTTTTAATTCGAAAACATACTCGCTGGCGTTCTGGTTGCCGCTGGGAAGACGGACAGAGGTAATGAGACGGTAGATACCGGGTTCTAAATCCAGCTTCAAAACACCGCCGGAAAATTTCACTCCCGTATAATCCAGAGACACAAACTGTCCTTCCTTCCATCTTCCGATGGTCCATGTCTGATAATAGGTCCACTGGCTGTCTGTTTCTCCATTAAGCACAAGCATTCCGCTCTCCTGGATCCTGTCCTCTAATATCTCTGTCTCTTCTGAGACCGGTACAAATTTCCCGGCCTCATAAACTTCCGCTTCCAGATTCACCGGATTCATCCTGGCCGGAATGCCCAGGGTCCTGCAGACGGCAACAAATAAGATTCTCTGGCTCAGGGGATTGCCCTGCAAAAGCTTAAGGCTTCCCACGGGAGTGGAGCAGATCGTCTTGTAATCCAGCTTCGGCTCAAAACCGATGTGCTGCTTTACATATTTCCAAATGTTCTCCGGGTTCTTCCGGAACTCTTCCTTTTCTTTTTCACTGAAAAATCCCTCAATAAAGGGCCGGTAAGCCGTCATCTCCTCCAGCAGAATTCTGGGGCAGAGAATATATTTTACATAAACATCCAGATTTCCATTCTCTTCCCACTCCCTGCGGTATGGAGAAGCTTCTGTCAAATGACTTTCCAGTACCTCCGCTTTGGCATCCTTGTAATCCTTTACAGTCAGGCTGTGGAGCATGGCCTTGCGGTCAGGATTCTGATCCTTATTGAGGAATTTATAAATCTCATTAAAGTTACCGGCGGACAGCCGGAGGATCTCCTCTTCTCCCGGATAGGCGGAAGCCTCTTTTTCCTTAAAGTATGCGGCAATTCTGCTTTCCCGCAGCTGATTGGCCTCCTGAACCCGTTTTCTGTTTTTCTCCTTTTGTTCCTTTGTAAGCTTTACCGGATTCATGGGATAATCCTTTGGCGCCCTGACATCCACATCAGTCCAGACTTCCTTTCCAGCGGCCTGGCTCTCTTTATTTAAAACCAGCACAGCGCTGTCCCCATTCTCCGGGGAAATCCAGGCTTCACACCAGAGCTCCTCTTTCATGGCACGGACATGAATATCTCCAAGACCGGCAGTGATGGAAACCTTTCCCATACTGTCCGTATACAGATTTACCACGCTGCAGTATTCCGCCATATTGAGAATCTCAAAGGAAACATGAACGTTCTCTGCCGGCATTCCAGCTTCGTCAAGGACCTGGACTTCATAGGATCTGGTCAGGGCATAGGTGGCGGTTCCATTATAATAAACCATTAAATCTTCCCGGCCCAGACATTCCGTCTCTGAATCACCGGAATAATCGGAAAAGGTTCTGGTGTGCACCAGCAGCGCCCTGGAAGAGGCATTGGTAAACCAGCCCTTGTCCAGCACTTCCTCCGGCTCGCATGCACCCAGGAAATGCCATTTTCCGTCCACAAACACCTCAACCCACGCATGATTGTCATCACAATGAGCCCATCTGGGCGTATATACCTGTCTGGCAGGAATTCCCACGCTTCGGAAAGCCGTTACCGCAAAGGTGGATTCCTCGCCGCATCTGCCTTTTCCTGATTTATACACGGTTACAGGAGATATGGTTCTGTTGTCGGAGGCCTCATAGGTTCCGTTTTCCGCACACCAGTAATTGATTTCCAGCACCGCTTCTCTTACG
Source organism: Bacillota bacterium (assembly GCA_023437715.1). GTDB lineage: Bacteria > Bacillota > Clostridia > Lachnospirales > Lachnospiraceae > Lacrimispora. Next base: position 97,063 of record JAEZFK010000028.1, read on the forward strand.
GAAAGCCCTTTGATCCGGTCAATCAGCTTATAATAGAAAAAGCTGCGGCAGTCCTCGATATTCTCCGTATTTACCCGGTAATATAAAATGTGATGCAGGAAAATATCTTCCGGAATCCCCTGACACCATTCCATACAGTCATAAACCATAAGGGAATGCCTTACAAATCCAAGAAATACAGAAAAATCATACTCTCCGGCATCCCTCAGGGGCATTGTCCCATATAAAAATTTCATGAGCACCTGTTCTTCCGGGCTACAGCCTTCCATGGCTTTCTCAATTTCTCCCTTAAGATCTTTCAGAAAAGGGAGCCTGAGTTCATATTTTTCCTGGGCATATCTCTGCAAATGTTCTGAAAACATTACGAAATTCTCCTTTGCGAAATCAAATGATTGTTTACAGGATGGTAACTCCTGCTGAGTAAAGCCTTTTGGATGTGGCTTCATCGGGCATGGAATCTGTAATGATTCCGTCTATATCATCGAAATGAGCAAATTTATAGGAATCATTAAAATAAAATTTATCTTTTTCCATTACCAGATACTTGTGCCTGCTGCTGGCAATGGCTGCTTTCTTTGTCAGCCCATCCTCTACGCCCAGGGTGGTAATGGAATTATCCGTGAGATCCAGGCCGCAGGTTCCGATAAATGCCCGGTCAAAGCTGTACTGTTTGATGATCTCAATGGCGGCCGCCCCCATAAAGCCATTTACCGTGCGGTACATGATCCCTCCTGTACCGATGGCGACGATATTGGGATTCACGGCCAGTGTCTGCATGATGTCGATCATATTCGTCACTACAGTCACCCTCTTGTGGGACTTTGCAAGCAGCTCCGCCACCATAATATTCGTGGTGGAAATATCCAGGAATATGGTTTCATTGCCGCCTATGAGTTCAAAAGCCTTTTGGGCAATTAACTTCTTTTTCTCGATATTCGTATCCCTTCGATCGATAACATCCCGTTTCAGGGGATAGTCCTGAGACAGCAACGCCCCTCCATAGGTCCGTTTCAGTTTTCCGGCGTTTTCCAGATTTTTCAGATCCTTTCGTATGCAGTCCTCTGTCACCTGAAAAAGGGCGCTCAAATCCTTTACCTTCACCATTCCCTGATCCTGAAGAATCTGTAAAATCCTGTCTAAACGCTCTTCCGTAAACATACTTTCTCCTCCATCAGCCTTTTTGCCCGGCGTATCTCTTCCTCATCAGTACGGAAGATATCATACTCTCCGATTCCCGGGATGCCCATACTCACATTTTCTTTCCGGTAAATCATGCCGCTGTCCACGATTACCTTGCCTGACATGTGAAAGCACCGGGCGTCTATCTCATCCATCAGACAGGCCATGGCGTCCACATTGACTCCGCTGCCCGCCATAATATCAATTTTACCCTTCGCCCGGCGGATCAGTTCCCCCAGAAGCCGCTTTCCCTCAAGGCAGGTGTTCTGCTGGCCAGAGGTCAGTATGGTATCCGCCCCCGCTTCTATGGCCTCCTCAAGGCTTCTGTAAGGGTCCCGGCACACATCAAACGCACGGTGAAGAGTCATATTTCCTGTCCCTGCCTTTTCCTTAAGGACCTTCAGTCTCTCCACATCGAGGTTTCCATCGGGCTTTAAAAAGCCTACCACAATGCCGTCTGCACCAAGACTCCGAAACATTTGGGCGTCTTCAGCAATCATCTGAAATTCATAATCTGTATACAAAAAATCTCCATACCGGGGCCGTATCAGCACGTTTATGGGAATATCACAGGCTTTGCGGATTTGCTTAAACTGGCTTACGCCAGGAGTAGTTCCTCCAATTACCAGATTTGCACAGAGCTCCAGCCTTTGGGCTCCCCCCCGCACTGCCGCTATTGCAGACTCCACAGAATCCACGCAGACCTCCAAGATATAGTCTTTCATCGTTTTCTCCTAACAATATATTTTTCATTGCCTGCATGTCACTCCGCCTTATGGCAGGCTGCAAAATGTCCCGGCCTTACTTCTTTCATCTCCGGCGCCTTTTCCCTGCATAATTCCTCTGCATAAGGACAGCGGGAAGCAAAACGGCATCCTTCCGATAAATGAATGGGATTTGGAAGACTTCCCTCCAGCATGATCCGGCTGCGGCTCTTTTCCACGTCCGGGTCAGGAATGGGAATTGCGGAAAGCAATGCCTGTGTATAGGGATGCACAGGGTCTTCAAACAGGCTTTCACTGTCTGCCAGCTCCACCAGACCTCCCAGATACATGACGCCGATCCGGTCACTGATATGCTTGACCATGGAAAGATCGTGAGCGATGAAGAGATAAGTAAGACCTCTCTTCTCCTGCAGCTCTTTCAGCAGATTAATTACCTGGGCCTGAATGGAAACATCAAGGGCGGAGATCGGTTCATCGCAGATCACAAACTCCGGGTCCACAGCCAATGCCCTGGCTATGCCGACCCTCTGGCGCTGTCCGCCGGAAAATTCGTGGGGAAAACGGTTTGCATGTTCCTCAGAAAGCCCTACTGTCTCCAGAAGCTCAAATACCTTCCTTTTCCGCTCCTGTCCCTTTAAGATTCCATGGGCGTCTATTCCCTCTGCAATAATATCCATGACTTTCATCCGCGGATTCAGGGAAGCATAGGGATCCTGGAAAATCATCTGCATTTTTCTGGTGAATTCATGGCGGTCCGCCTGGGATAAGCTGCCGTTAATTTCCCGTCCGTCATATATGATCGTTCCATCCGTGGGCTCATACAGCTGGATCACGGTCCGCCCGAAAGTAGACTTTCCGCAGCCGCTCTCTCCTACCAGTCCCAGGGTTTCTCCCTTAAAAATCTCCAGACTGACATCCTCTACCGCTTTTAAGGTCTGGTTTTTTCCCACATGGAAATATTTTTTCAAATGCTTTACTTCTAATAAAGGTCTCTTTTCTGCCGACATAATGATTTCCTCCTATTCCCTGAGGGCCTTTGCCCGCTCATCAAGAAGCCAGCAGCGCGCATGATGGCTTTCTCCACAGAGCATATCCTCAGGAGGATACTGCCTGCAGACCTCCATGGTCTTTGTGCATCTGGCAGCAAATGGGCAGCCCTTTGGCGGTTCCATCAAATCCGGAGGCGTCCCCGGAATAGCCGTCAGCTCGCTTCCCTTTTCCGAAGCCTTTGGTATGGATGCCAAAAGCCCTTTCGTATAAGGGTGAGCGGTTTCATAAAACAATTCTCTCACACCGGCCGTCTCCACCAGCTGTCCGCCGTACATAACGGCAACCCGGTCTGCAATATTGGCCACAACGCCCAGATTGTGGGTGATAATAATAATGGAGGTTTTAATTTTTTTCTGTAAATCCCTCATTAAGTCCAGGATCTGAGCCTGAATGGTTACATCCAGGGCCGTGGTAGGCTCATCGGCGATCAAAATCTTGGGATCGCAGGCCAAGGCCACCGCGATCACAACCCTTTGTCTCATACCCCCGGAAAGCTGATGGGGATACTGGTCAAACCTTGCCTCCGGATTTGAAATTCCGACCAGAGAAATCAGCTCAAGGGCACGGTCCTTCATCTGGGCCTTTGTCATATCCTTCCGGTGTTCTTTTAATACCTCCACAATCTGCTTCCCGATAGTCATGGTGGGGTTTAAAGAGGTCATTGGGTCCTGGAATATCATGGAAATATCAGATCCCCTTACTGACTGCATCTGCCGTTCACCGTATTTTGCAAGATCCTTTCCTTCCAAAAGAATACTGCCTTCCACGATTTTTCCGTTCTTTGGAAGCAAGCCCATAATGCTTTTTACGGAAATGGACTTTCCGGAACCGGATTCCCCTACGATTGCCAGAGTCTCCTGTTCATCCAGATGGAAGCTGATTCCCCGGACCGCCTGAACCATGCCGTGCTGTGTCTCTATATGTACCCGTAACTGATTGACTTCTAATAATCTGCTCACTGACATTTCACCTACTTTCTCATTCTTGGGTCCAGCGCATCACGCAGGCCGTCTCCAAGAATACTGAAACATACCATAATGAGGACAATAACGATGGCTGGGAAAATCAGTACGTGGGGGAAATTGCGAAGCACCTGGTATCCGTTATTGATCAAAACTCCCAGAGAAGCTTTCGGTTCCTGCATACCAATACCGATAAAGCTTAAAAAGGCTTCTGTAAATATGGCGGACGGAATGGTGAACATGGCATTAATGACAATCACCCCAACCGTATTGGGTATCAGATGCTTCCAGATAATCCTGGAAGTGCCTGTTCCCAGAACCCGGGCAGCCAGCACAAATTCCTGGTTCTTAAGCTTTAAAATCTCCGCCCGGACCAGACGGGCCATATTCACCCAGCCCGTAATGGAAAGTGCCACCACAATCGTCCAGATGCCGGCCGGCATAATCATCATCAAAAGGATCACGATAATCAGATGGGGAATTCCTACCAGTATTTCAATGATACGCTGCATAACGGCATCCACTTTTCCGCCTATGAGAGCGGAAACCGCACCATAGGTCACCCCAACGGTCAAATCCAAAAGAGCTGCCACAAATGCAATCAGCAGGGATATCCGGGTCCCCATCCAGGTTCTGACCCAGAGATCCCGGCCGAACTGGTCTGTTCCAAACAGATGCGTGATGGAAGGAATCTGGTATATAATATCATAATTGGTTTCTTTATAAGAATAACCGGAAAACACCGGAGCCAGTATTGCCAGAAGTCCGATTGCAATTAAAGTAAACAGGCTGGCAACCGCCGCTTTATTTTTCTTCAAACGAAGCCAGCCCTCCTGGAAAGCGGTCAAATTAGGATGGGCAATATGTTCTTTTTCGGATTCATCCACATGAACCCTCACAAATAATTCGTCCATGCTCACTCCTCCTTACCGGCCGCCAGACGGATTCTGGGATCAATCAGGGAATAGGCGATATCCACGATCAACGCCACAAAAATATAGAAAGCGCTGTAAAAAATCGTGATTCCCATGATTGTAGAATAGTCATTGGCCTTAATGCTGTCTACAAATAAGCTGCCGATTCCCGGGATGGTGTAAATATTTTCTACTGCCAGGGATCCGGTCAGAAGATTTACAACAATAGGGCCCAGAATCGTTACTACAGGGATAATGGAGTTTCTTACCGCATGCCGCATAAGCACTTTCATGGGGCTGAGGCCCTTTGCTTTGGCGGTAACAATGTAATCCTGCTCCAATACCTCCAGCATCTCTGTCCTGATGAACCGGGCGACCATGGCCGTGGCAGAAAAGGACAGGGCAACGGACGGAAGAACCGAGCATTTCCAGTCAGTCCAAAAGCCCACGGGAAGAATCCCCCATTTTAGGGCCACATAGTACTGCAGCAGGGCCGCAGCCACAAAATTAGGCACAGAGACTCCAAGCACAGCCACAATCATGGTAAAATAGTCGATTCCGCTGTTGTGCCTCCACGCCGCAATAATTCCCAATATGAGGCCAAGGGCCAGACCGATCAATACTGCCTGAAGACCGATCAGGGCCGAAGGACCGATTCTTCCTCCAATTACGGTGGATACCTTTTGTCCGGTGTAGGTAAAGGAGGTTCCAAAATCTCCATGGAGAATGTTTCCCATATACTTTACATACTGCCTGGGCAGGGATTCGTTCAATCCATACTGCTCTAAAATAACTTGCTGCTGCTGCGCAGACATTAAATTAAAACGTTCCGCATCAAAAGGAGAGCCTGGCAGCTTTTTCATCAGAAAAAAAGTCGCCGTTACAATGACCCATAATGTCAGCACCAGATAAACCAGCCGCTTGCAGATATATTTTATCATGCTGCGTCCTCCTTTGCATTCCTATTTTCATGAGATTTCAAAAAGAGCCGTCCTTCTCCAATTTTGAAAAAGAAGGGGCGGCTCTTCTCATTTCCCGCATTCTATTTGTCAGGGCAAACCTCTGCCCGCCGCGGATTACTCAAAGTAAGCGTACTTAAATTCCACATCCGGTCCGAAAGGATGATTGATCAGTCCTTTCACATTGGATTTTGTAAGTGTTGCAGACCCTCTGTGGTACAAAGGAGCAACGATCACATCTTCGTCAACCAGAAGCTTCTCCGCCTGCAGCAGCATATCCAGACGCTTCGCATCATCAGTTTCAACTCTTGCATCGTTAATCAGCTTATTATAATTTTCGTTCTGGTAGGAGCCGCGGTACGGAGTTCCGTTGGTCCATAGATCAAGATAGGTCATGGCATCGTCATAGTCAGCGCCCCATGCAGTGGAGGCAAACATGTAATTATCATTATCCATTAATTCATTTCTTGCCTGAACTGTCTTGGTGTCGATTACAATATCAATGCCTAAATTCTTATTTAATTCGCTCTGAATGTAGGTGGCCACTGCCTTTGTTACGGAATCATCGCGGACCAGAAGCGTCAGGGTCGGCGTCTCTCCCAATTCCTTGCAGCCCTCTTCCCAGTACTTTTTAGCTTCTTCCGGATTGAATGGGCATAAATTTCCGTTTAATTCACGGAAAGTCTTGCTTCCGTCTCCATACATGCCTTCTGCAACGAGACCGACGCTGGGGGAGGAACCGTCAGCCAGGATCACCTTAGCCAGGGTATCACGGTCAATAGCCATGGAAACGGCCCGGCGGATATTTTTGTTGCTCATAACCGGATTGCTTAAGGAAAACTGCAGATATTCGGTTCTGAACTCACTTTCAGAGCTGAATTCCGGATCATTCTGGTAAGCAGCCACATTGGAAGAATCAAGTGCCACCTGGCTCAGCTCATTTGCCAGATAAGCATTTAAAGCTGCGGATGCATCTTTCATAACCCTTACCTGTGCATTTTCAATCTTCACATTTGCCGCATCCCAGTACTTCTCATTCTTTTTCAGGGTGGCGCCTACTGCCGGATCATAGCTGGTAATAACGTATGGGCCGCAGTAAATCATATTATCCGCACTTAAGCCATACTGGTCTCCTTTGGAGGTAACATATGCCTCATTCAAGGGGAAGAACTGGCAAAGAACGGTTAAACGTGCAAAATAAGGGGTAGGTGCTTTTAAGGTCACCTGAAAAGTCTTGTCGTCAAGAGCTTTCACTCCCACTTCTTCCGCACCGATTTTTCCTTCATTATATTCAGCGCCGTTTACAATATAATCTGTCATAATGAAGCTATAGCCGTTGGTAGCCTCCGCGCTCATCTGCTTTAACCAGGAAAAAACAAAATCCTTTGCCGTTAAAGGAGTTCCGTCGCTCCACTGTAAGCCGTCTCTTAAATGAAAGGTGTATGTAAGTTTGTCGTCTGAAACATCGTAGCTTTCCGCAAGTGCAGGCTGAGCCTCATTATTTTCATCCAGGCGAAGCAGGCCTTCAAATGCGTTGTTGTTTACCATGGAGGACTGGCTGTCAGAAGCCGCCCACTGTACCAGGGTCTTGATCTCGGCGTTGGCATATACGCTGAGCACCTGATCACCTGCTGCCGGAGCAGTTGTTTTGTCAGAAGCGGATTCACCTGCCGCCGTACTCTGGGAGGATTCTCCAGCCGTGGAACCGCTGGTTCCGCCGGTAAAGCCACAGCCTGCCAGAGCTCCTACAACAAGGCAGACTGCTGCACTTAAAGCTAATACTCTTTTTTTCATTTTCCCTCTCCTTTTGATATTGATTTTCTTGTTTCGTCTTAATTTATAGGCATTTCCCCTATGAAATTGTTTAAATTATACATAATCACAGGATTCATGTCAATATATTTTTATTATTTTATCTTGTTTTAAATTGTTTCAATTCTTAATTGAAATGCTGATAAAATAAAGGAATGCCTAATCTTAAGCAGAAACAGAAAACAGGAAAAGAGAATGTCAGCAGTAATTTCCTGAACAGAGAGCCTTGCTTTCTTTTCCGGAAAAATCCAGGAATGATACGCTATAGGAGGAATCCTCCTCTTCCGCCCGGATTGCGCGGTTATATATCTTCAGTGCATTTTCCACGGTGATTTCAACGCCGTGATAATAGTATAAGGTAGCCTGCGTATATGAAACTACGCTTTCGATCAGCAGCCTTGCATCCTGATTTTCAAATAATACTTCATTTAAATTGTTTCTTGTAATCATCATACGCCAGTCTCCTTTCGCCTTGGAACATATGTTCGTTTCATAGTTAAAAATTAAAACCACATCATAGTGGCTCCAATTATTCTTTCTATTGACATTATAACACAGGTGAAACGCAAATGCAAACATATGTTCTGTTTTTGTTATTATTTTTTTAGGAGTTTTCAATGGAATAAAAAGGAGGAGGCCATTTATGTGTATTCTTCCGGATAATTTCAACTGCAAAATCACAGGAAATACAAAAAATCCGGCCTGCCTGCGTCCATCGCAAACAAGCCGGATTAAAAAGGGGAGGATAAGTATTCACTCATCTTTGGTATAATCCTATTATGACCTTAATCAGGCCTTTTATTCACAGGATTAAAAAATCTTTTTAATTTTTCAAGATTCTCATGTTCTTATATTTCTCCCTTTTCCAGCCAAAACAAGACGGAATACGGTATGTCCCTTTTTTAACAAGACATACCGGACACAGGATTTCATGAAAAAATTTTATTTTCTGCGGATTAAATATTGGTTAAATGCTCAAACAGGCTGTTCACTTCAATCTGGCCATACCCCCATATATTATTGGGGTAGATCGTATCTGTTCTGCGGGTGGCTCCGCGGATCAGCAGGCGGTTTACGTCATTTCCCGTAATTGTGGTGTAATTTCCCCTGGGAACCGCCCACTCGAAAACCATGGCCATAATACCCGCTGCCTGGGAGGCTGCAGAACCGCTTCCGGTTATGGTTCCGTACTGGTTGCCCGGGACAGCACATGGAATCTGGTATCCGGGTGCAGCAATATCCGGCTTTGTAAGCCCGGTTCTCGTATAGCCTCTCCCTGATTCCGGCAAAATGCTGTCGTTAAACTGGTTATAGGCGGTAACAGTTAAAGGGCTGGTCGCATTGCCCGGAGAAGTTATGGTAGTATCCGGGTTTGGATTTAAGAAAAAGGTGTTCTCTGAAATTAAGTCTCCTGACGGCAGCCAGGTGTGAAAGGAGAACTGCTCATTATCCATATTCTGGACCCGGAGCTTCCAGACCCCGGGAAGAGGATTCTGGAAGCGGACTAAAATAAGCTGGTCTCCTGTTTCCTCTTCAAAAATATAGTTGTTGACCCAGATTACGCTTTGCGTCAGCACAAAGGGAAATCTTCTGCACTCTCCCAGAGCCGGATAAACAGGACCTGTTGTCTCCTGGTTTGGCGCTGTAACTTCTATAGAAAGTCTTGACGGAGCAAAGGGCCACAGCTCCATGCCAAACAGCTTATCCTCTTCTCCCACCCTCATTTCAAACTCATTGTAAAAGGGCTCTACGGTGGTGCTGTTGAAATAGTGCCTGCGCTTGTTCGCCTCATTGCCGGTGGTGATGGTTATTCCGGTCATGGGCTGCTGGGCAAGATAATTGGTAAAATAGCTGGTTGCCCCTCTCCCGTCATGGCTTGACTGGTTTGTTCCCATTGCAATGCAGACGGCTATGGGGCGGTTTAACTTCTGGGCAAATGTGGTAACATAGCTTAAACCAATGATTAAATCGGACTCCTGGTAACATTCGATGTCTTCCGGCACAAAAAAGATTTTTTTCAGACTGTTCTTAGCCGGTTTCAGCTTGACAATCAACAGATCGGCTTCCGGAACAACACCGCTGAAAGACTGGTCGAAATTGGGCTTTCCCGCAGCCACGCTGGCAATTGCGGTCCCGTGCCCGTTGGTGTCCACAGAGGGAACGATGGATAAAGGATTTTCCGATTTCAGCGCCACATTAATATGTTCTCTCGTATACTCTGTTCCATAGGTAAAGCCTTCCGGCGGCTTGCCATCCTGGATTGTCTGGTCCCACAGAGAAAGGATTCGGGTGGTTCCGTCATTGAATAAAAAAGCCGGATGCTGATAATCAATTCCTGTATCCAGGATTGCCACGATCACCCCCCGTCCGAACAGGGCCAGGTAGGGGTTTCTCTGTACCGTTCCCACTCCTGATTTTTCAAGACTGATGGTGGCGCTTAATGTTAATATGGAAGGAAACGCATTATAAGGATAAGTTCCTAAGTCACAGGGATCCACAGGGGTGTTGGGAATATGGGCCAAAGAATTCCTCAAATCCATATATGTAATATTATCTCCCGTATCATAGGTCGGGATCATTACATTGCTGATAATGATATCATAATAATTGTCGTCCACTATTTTCTGCATAAATAGGCCTCCCCTGCTTATTATCAACGGCACATATAATATATTTTATGCAGGAAAGCGTCCATTATGAGCGCAAAGGCCCGAATGTGCAGGCGCGCTCATATCCGGAAATGCACCGCATAAAATATACCATATTCTCTATAATCAATGCGGTCAGGGAGATTCCTTTATGAAAAAAATACTGGATAACAATTATTATGATTTGATATTTAACAACATGTTGATTCCGGCTTCCAGTACAGGCGATGATATCACAATACTAGACGACAGGTTTTCTCTGCTGCATGTTACAAAAAATGAAATGCAGCCTTGTGACCTGGGTCAAAATCCTTACAACAACTTTCCCTCTCTTTATACTCTTACCTCCAGATTAAGCACAAAAAAGTCCTGCTTTAAAATCACTCAGGAAAATTCCTATACCAATTTGACAGGACAGGGGATAATTATTGGAATTGTCGATACCGGCATTGATTACCGCCATCCGGCATTTATCCATCAGGATAAAACAACCCGCATCATCCGCATATGGGATCAGACCATCCAGGACGGACCTCCGCCGGAAAACTTTACTTTCGGTACGGAATACAACAGAGCGTCCATAAACAGTGCGATCCTGCAAGAGGATCCTTTTCTGACCGTTCCCTCAAAGGATACAAATGGGCATGGAACCGCTATCGCCAGCATTATCGCCGGTACTCCAGATGAGAAGCAGTCCTTTACCAGCATTGTTCCCAACGCAGATCTGGCAGTTGTAAAGCTGAAAGAAGCCAAAGCAAGTCTTAAAAATATATTTTTTGTTCCCGAAAATGAGCTGTGCTTCCAGGAATCAGACATCATACTTGGAATACGGTATTTGACTGAGCTGGGGCGGAGATTAAAACGTCCTATTGTCATATGCATGGGCCTTGGAAGCAGTCAGGGCGGCCACGACGGGCGCAGCGTCTTAAGCAGCCACATAGAACGCCTTGTTCTTCAGCCTGAGGTGAATGTATCCGTCTCAGCCGGAAACGAGGGACACAACGGCAGGCACTATTTCGGCGGAGCTCCCTCGGCTCCTTATATGAACGACTTCCAATTAAATATAGGAAAGGACGGCGGAGAGTTTGCCATGGAGATCTGGCCCTTCAGTCCCGGAAGGCTTTCCATAGAAATATCCGCTCCCAACCAGGAATCGACCCCTTTCATTTCTCCCTCTTTCAGCAGATGCCAAAAATTTGTTTTCCAAAACAGCCAGAGTGTTGTGTGGGTAAATAACATGGCCTTTGAACAGGGAAGCGGAGAACAGCTGATACTGCTTCGGTTTGAAAATCCCATGCCGGGAATCTGGTATTTTCGTGTACAAAGCACAGAAAACGAACCTTTCTCTTTCCATTCCTGGCTGCCCTCCGGCAACCTGCTGCCGGACAGTACGTTCTTTCTCAGCTCCAATCCAAATACCACCATAACTTCACCGGGAAATACCAGGAATGCACTGACGGTTGCCGCTTATAACCAGTTAAATGGAAATATTCTGGATGAATCGGGAAGAGGCTATACAAGAAGCGGCCTGGTGAAACCGGACCTTGCTGCGCCGGGCTACCAGATTCCCTGCGCGCTACCGGGAAGTCAATATGGAACCCTGACAGGCACCGGAGCTGCGGCCGCCAATGCCGCCGGAGCCGTGGCAATGGTATTTGAATGGACCCGCGGCAAAGGGAATCTCACCTATATTACAGGCGAACAGATTAACCGCATTCTCCTCAGAAGGGCACAGCGAAACAACGCCTACAGCTATCCCAATAATATATGGGGGTACGGACAGCTGGATGTATACAACCTGCTGAACCACTTATCCAAAGTATTGCAGCGGGAAATCACTTGACTTCATAAAAAAGGAACTGCGATGCAGTTCCTTTAAACCTTCCGCCTCAGTCCTGAGGTGCTGCATCCGTCTGGACATCCAGATGGCTTGTACAGTTGGGGCAGCGGGTCGCTTTCGCGTCAATGCGGGTGAAGCAAAACGGACATTCCTTATCGGCGGGCGTCGCCGGTTTTGCCTGCTCCTTTGTTCCCCGCAGGGAATTGATTCCCTTTATCATTAAAAAGATCACGACAGACATAATGAGAAAGTTGATGACGGCTGTAATAAAAGAACCATAGGCAAATACCGGGCCAAGGGCCTGGGCCGCTTCCAGGGTTGAAACATCCGCACCTTGGGGAGCCCTGTACAGCATAAGAAATTTGCTCGAAAAGTCAACGCCTCCGGTAATGACGCCGATCAGCGGAGAAATAATATCCTTGACCAAGGAATTGACAATGGCCTGAAAAGAAGCGCCGACAATAACACCGACTGCCAGATCCACCACATTGCCGCGCAAGACAAATTCTTTAAACTCAGCGATAAATTTACTTTTCTTTTTCATAGGCACCAACCCTCTCTTTGTCGTATTTCTAATTATTAAATAGCTTTGGTTTTTTCTTCCAGCATATATTAATAATTATACGATAAAACATCAGATTTCACAAGATAAAGTATCCTCTGCAATAACATGCCATAATATTCACAGCTCTGAGCCAAAACTGCAGAAAAAATAATAACAGCGGTTCTTTCCATAGGCTGAGGGATTTCCTCTGCATCTGCATAAAAGAAGTTTCTCTGCAAATACTATTTTTTGTTACTTAAAATGCTGTTTCAGCCTGCTGCATTTTATGATAAAATAGATTAAAATCCAATTGAGGAGGCGTTTATGGAAAGCTTTTATAGTCGTGAATGGAACTGCCTTGAGAAAAAACTCATTGTAGCCACCGCTTTTATGTCAGGAATCATCATAGGTTTTATCTTTGCTCCCATTAAAAAGGGCGTCTATTGCGGCAACCACAATGGGAATACCAGACTTCAAAGAAAAGAAGATTGATATTCAAAATGTAATCTGGGAAGATTTTGACCGTTTTCATTTTTTTGAAGCGGTCATTTTCTGTTTCCGTTTTTCCTTTTACCGGCAGAATCCTGCTTCCTGAAAGCCTTTCATTCAAAAAAAGGAAGAACACAAATCATCAAATCTGCGTTCTTCCCCTTTTCCCGATCCGCCAAATTACAAAGCAGGCTTATATCAGAGACGCTGTAATAATCGACATTTTATAGACTTCATCTGCATTGCAGCCTCTTGAAAGATCATTAATCGGAGCATTCAATCCCTGTAAAATAGGGCCAAAGGCCTCAAAGCCTCCTAATCGCTGTGCCATTTTATAACCAATATTTCCGGCATCAATATTGGGGAAAATAAAGGTGTTGGCATGTCCGGCCACTCCGGAGCCCGGTGCTTTTGTCTTCGCCACTACAGGAGAAAAAGCGGCATCAAACTGTAATTCTCCGTCTGCCGGAAAATCCAGATCCATTGCTTTTAATTTCTCAGCTGCCTTGCGCACCTTATCAACGGATTCACCTTTTCCGGAACCCAGAGTGCTGTAGGAAAGCAATGCAACCTTGGGATCAATGGAAAAGGTCCTGGCTGTTCTGGCAGTTTCCAGTGCGATTTCCACCAGCTCGTCCTCATTGGGATCAACATTAATGGCGCAGTCAGCCATGGCATACATTTCATTGCCGTTTTCCGCTTCACGATAGAGAATAAAGCAGCTGGAAACAATCTTGCTGCCCGGCTTGGTTTTAATCAGCTGTAAAGCCGGTCTTACCGTATCGGCCGTAGAATAGGTGGCTCCGCCCAGCAGGCAGTCCGCTTTCCCCATCTTCACCAGCATTGTGCCGAAGTAATTGGATTTTGCAAGGGCTTCGCGGCAGGCCGCTTCATCCATCTTGCCTTTTCTCAGCTCCACCATTTTACCTACCATGCCATCAAATCCGTCATAGTTAAGAGGATCTATTTTCTCAATGCCGTCAACAGGCCAGCCGTATTCCCTGGCGGCTGCGTCTATTTCATCAGGATTTCCCAGAAGAATCGGGGTGAGGATGCCTTCTTTATAAAGACGGCTGGCCGCTTCCAGGATTCTGGGGTCAGTGCCTTCTGTAAATACGATTCTTCTTTTCTGCCCTTTCAGTCCGGCGATCATATGATCAAACATGTTTTTTCCCTCCGTAATAATATTTTGTTATATAAAGTATAATTCTTATGGCATGAGGAATCAACAACTTTTTGCCGAATAATACGTTATAATTCAAGTATTAACCAAACCGCTTAAAAAAATCACCAGCGTCTGTGTCCCCACAATGAGAATATAGTTCTGAACCGAAAGGGCAAAGGTCTTTTCTTTAATCTGCTCTTTCCTGAAGCGGCAGATATTCTTATGCACGGGAATAATGGTGAGCAGAGCCAGCAGGCAGACCGGAGACAGAATATTCAAAGCGACGGATGCCGCCCATGTAAAGTAAGTAATATAGTACAGTCCGGCAAAAATATGAAGCGCCTGTTTGCCTAAAAAATATGACAGCGTATACCGCCCTACTGCGATATCCTTTTCCAGATCACAGATATTGTTGGCCAGCATAATATTGGCAGTCGCACAAATCGGACCGGCGGAAAACAAAACCAGGGCAAAGACGGGCCCAAGGTTTAAGGCGAACCGGACCGTATGCCAATCCCCATTCAGGGTCAGAAACGTTCCCGGCGGCAGATTCATATAAAGCATCAGAAAAGGAATAAACAGTCCGTAAAACAGTCCTGAAAAAAATTCCCCCAAGGGCAGACGGGATATGGGAATCGGCCCCCAGGTGTAAAATACGCCGCAGAGAAAACACAGTCCGCCCAGCAGCAGCACAACTAAATCCGTGCGGTATGCCAGCGTAAGGCCTAAAACAGTGCTCACGCCTAACAGCAGATAAATAATAAGCCTGCCCGTGCTCCGGGAAAACGGCAGCTTCTGGCCATTGGTTTTGGTGTCAATGTAGTTATTGATTGCGGTTGTCGTTAAGTCGAATAAAAACATGGAACCCAAAAACAGAAGCGTGCGCTCTGCATTCACCGGCTGTCTGCGGTAAAATAAGTAAGCCAGAGACATGAGAAACGGAAGCAGACTTGTAATTTTAGTGCGTATTTCAACGAATTCTATAAACTTTTTCGTATTAGAATGATAACCAACTTGAACCGTTTTTGTTTGCATAGCTGTCCTCTTTCATAATTAAATTCAAATGTTCAAAATAATAAAACATCCTTTCGACCATGAATACGATTGTATTTGATAATATTATAACAATGTTAAAAAATAGTCAATAGAAAAGCCCTCTCTGTAATCTATGGCTTAATTTTCCCTTCTTTATAATGCTTGCGGCACAAGGAAACATATTTATCATTTGCGCCCATGGATACCTGCTCTCCTTTTCTGATTATGTTTCCATTTTCATCAATTCTCGCATTCATATTCGCGCCATTGCCGCACCAGCAAACAGTCTTCAGTTCCTGAATCTCATCTGCCAGCTCCATCAAACGCTTTGATCCGGGGAAAAGGTGAGATGTGAAATCAATTCTGAGTCCAAAGCAAATAACCGGAATATGGTATTCGTCCACAATATCAGAAAGCTGATCAATGTCAGCTTCCGTAAGAAACTGTGCCTCGTCTACAATTACCGCATCTAATTCCCTGATTGACTGATTGTCATATTTTTGAAATTCGGACCACAAAATACACTCCGCTTCCAGTCCTATTCTTGACCTGATCTTCTTTTTTCCATCCCTGGTTTCTATATCAGGTTTTATCAGCAAAACATTTTTTCCTTTTTCAATAAAGTTGTATCTGGTCATCAGAGCGTTTGCCGTCTTAGAGCTTCCCATCGCACCATATCTAAAAAACAACTTAGCCATTTGTTTCTCCTTTGCTTTAAATAAATATGTCCTATGTTAATTTATCATAAAATCATACGATTGATAAGAGAGCAAAGAGATTTTTTTAAATAATTCCCCCATAACAGCAATCCTTCGGCTTGTTTACCAGAGGAAGAATTATGGATGAGAAAAAAATGGCTATACTTTCTATATAATTCAAATATAGCAGGGAAAAAATGGAGGAAAGTATATGAGAATTCCAAATCACATCGGAATTATACCAGACGGCAACCGCCGCTGGGCCCTTGGAAAAGGAATGGGGAAAGAGGAAGGGTATGATAATGGAATATCCCCTGGAATGACCCTTTATCACTTGTGCAGAAAACTGGGAATTAACGAAATGACCTTTTACGGCTTTACCGTGGACAATACAAAGCGCCCCTCAGTCCAAAGGGAGGCATTTTCAAAGGCGTGCGTAAAAGCCGTGGAGGAGCTTTCAAAGGAAGATGCCGAGCTTCTGGTTCTGGGGAAGACAACGTCAGCCATGTTTCCGGAGGAACTGAAGCCATATACCAACAGACACAGGTTCGGCAATGGGGGGATGAAAATCAACTTTCTGGTCAATTACAGCTGGGAGTGGGATCTGGGACTTCATGACGGAGCCATAGGACCTAAATTAAAAACCGCCGATGTTTCCAGAATTGATCTGGTGATCCGGTGGGGAGGCCGCAGAAGGCTGTCAGGTTTCCTGCCGGTACAATCCGTTTACTCAGATATGTATGTTATCGATGATTACTGGCCGGATTTTACGCCCCAGCATGTATATGATGCGATTGAATGGTATTCCAGGCAGGATGTGACCCTGGGCGGTTAAAGTTGCATAAATTACCCATAAACGCTTATAAAAATCGAAGATTGTTCATTCATATTTTCTTCATATACCGTACAAAAAATATTTACATCTTCTACAAACTTTTTTCACATCTGTCTCCTATAATAAAAACATAAACAAGAACAACTCCAAAACTTGTTTAATATAAGACTTTTTTTCATAACTCGCCGGTGAAACCCACATTTCACCGGCTCCTCCCTTTTTATGGGCAAAAAATCCCATCCTCCCATCTCCCGCCCCTGTCATATCATGTCGAAAAACATCCCAATTTGTATAATGACCGTTGCAAAGAAGTGCTTTCTATTATAGAATAATAGGCGTGGCATGGCATATGCAGATTTGGAGGATACCATACATGAAGAAAAATGCAATCGTAGGACAGTCCGGCGGACCAACCGCCGTAATCAATGCAAGCCTTTACGGAATCATCAGGGAGGGAATGATTCATGAGGAAATCGGCCGTATTTACGGCATGGTCAACGGCATTGAGGGTTTCATGTCCGGCAGCTATATGGATTTGACTGGAGAGTTAACAGAGGAAGAGCTGGAGCTTCTTAAACTGACACCGGCGGCCTACTTGGGCTCCTGCCGCTATAAACTTCCCGATGACTTGTCTTCTCCTTTTTATCCGGCTCTTTTTGAGAAATTCCGGGCTTTGGAAATCGGATATTTCTTTTACATCGGCGGAAATGATTCCATGGACACGGTAAGCAAGCTTTCCCGCTATGCCGCCCATCATGGAAGCGGCATCCGTTTCATCGGAGTTCCCAAAACCATTGACAATGACTTAATTCTCACGGACCACACGCCCGGATATGGAAGCGCCGCCAAATACGTGGCAAATACGGTCCGCGAAATCGTCCTTGACGCTTCTATTTACCAGCAGAAGTCCGTCACCATCGTGGAGCTGATGGGCCGTCATGCGGGATGGCTGACAGCCGCCAGCGCCCTGGCCAGAAAATTTGAGGGAGATAATCCCGTACTCATTTACCTTCCTGAAACGGATTTCGACTTTGAACAGCTTGCATCCGATGTAAAGGCTGCCCTGACTAGAAAAAGCTCTGTCATTATCTGTATTTCGGAAGGACTCTCCGATGCAAAGGGCAAATTCATCTGTGAATATGCGGATGAGGCCCGCCTGGATACTTTCGGACATAAAATGCTGACCGGAAGCGGAAAAATCCTGGAAAATTTCATCCGCAGCCGTTTCGGCATAAAGGTCCGTTCCGTTGAGCTGAATGTGAACCAGCGCTGCTGCGGAATGATGGCCTCTGCAACGGATATAGAGGAATCCGCCCAGGCAGGCGCAGAGGGTGTAAAAGCCGCCCTGGATGGCTGTACCGGGAAAATGATCTCCTTTTCCCGTACCGGAAATTCCCCTTATTCCATAGAATACACCACCGTTGATGTCAATGAAGTCTGCAATCAGGAAAAGCTGTTTCCGGCAGAATGGATCTGCGGCAATGGCACAGATGTGACTGAGGATTTTCTGGAATACGCCCTGCCTTTAATCCAGGGAGAATTAGAAAGAAAAATGGAAGACGGCAGGCCGGTATACTTATACCGCAGCTAAATATGAGCCGTCAAAACAGACAGAGAGGCACAGCCGTTTTTTCCCGGCTGTGCCTCTCTGTTCATCATCAGATAGTGCTTATAGGGTGCTTCAGCAATAAGGTTCAAGGAATGCCCCCTGAGCCTTTAATGTTTCCCTGAGCTGTTCCACGTCAATTGCTGCAACACCGGTCTTATCTCTTGCGGCAAGAGCGGCCGCAGTGCCGGCTCCCTGGCTGACAGCCATGAGTATTGGAGTCACCCGGACGGCCGCACAGGCTTCATGAGTTGCACTCATACAGCGCCCTGTCACCAGCAGGTTATCCAGCTCATTTGTATACAGGCAGCGGTATGGGATGGAATACCAGCTTCCTTTTTTGAGATAATGATGCTCCATGGTACCCCCATCGGGTGAATGGATATCAATGGGATAGCCTCCCATGGCAATCGCATCCTCAAACATTTTATTTTCAAGCAGGTCGGAGGCAGTCAGCTTGTAAGCGCCATTGATCTTGCGGCTTTCCCTGACGCCGATATATGGTCCCGTAGAGGCGATTACAGCATTTTCAAATCCGGGTATGTATTTTTTCATGAATTTCACAATAATATGAGCCTGTTTTCTTCCTTCTATTTCCGCCTCTGTCAGATCAAAGGAATCCACCGCACTTTTTTTAATGATGCGGGACATATTAAGGATATATTCTCCCAGATTGTTGGTTTCAAAGCAAAGCACCATATCCCTGTCAACAGGAAACTCTCCTGCTTCTCTCGCCTTTCTGACAATGGAATATGCTCCCTGCATGCCGCTTCTTGGGATCAGCTCCAGGCGGTCAAAGGGAATGGTTGGGAGCATGTCGTCCGAATGCTCCTTTATATATTCAATCATCCTGTCCCTGTCCACATTCCGTACCTTGATGTTCATGGTCATAGGCTGGGCAAGATGGTCCTCTTCTCTTCCATAGACACTTCCGATTCCTGCATGGGTCGCTAAATCCGCATCTGCCGAAGCGTCAATAAAAACTGATCCGGTCACATCGAAGAACCCCTGCTTTCCATAGAGATGCACCTTGCTGATTCTGCTGCCCTCCCGCTCACATCCTGTGTATACGGTATGATACAGAAGGTCCGCTCCTGCTTCCCGTACCATGGTCTCTAAAACCAGCTTAAGTCCCTCTGCGTCAAAAGGGGTTACGGAGCTGGCATAGCCCACGAAATCCTCCATATGGCCTGGGGAAAAGCCTTCTTCTACCATGCGTTCCACAATCTCCTGTGCAATCCCAAAAACCACCTGCGTAGCGCCTGCATGAAAGGTCATCTGGGGGCCTGTGCCCGCCATGGTCAGCATTCCGCCCAGACATCCGTTCTGCTCCACAAGAAGCGTCCTGGCTCCGTTTCTGGCACTGGCAATAGCCGCCGCGGTACCTGCCGGGCCGCCCCCGATGATAACCACATCATAATTTAAATCCTGTTTCATATACTTCCTCCTTTCTTCTTTCCTGCCCTGTTTTCCTGTCAGGCCCTTCGCTCTATGGGGTGTAAAGGTCTGCCGGTAAATTATTTGACAGCTGATAATAGCGGCCGGCAAACCCATGGGCTCCGATTTCCGATAAGGCCCGGATCCCTGTCCGCCCGATTTTCAGACGGCCCAGCTTCACCATGGGGACCTGATAATCCTTACTGGTCATCCCCAGCTCATTCCATTCGAGGAAATGATAGTATTCATGGCTTAGTATCAGGTTTACCGCCTCATCCAGCTCCATTCCATTTTCCTCTGCCCAGAGTGAAATAGATTTCATATAGAGCTGGATCCGCTTCTGTCCGGTCAGATAATCACTGAAGTATCTTTGATTCCCCATGACATAGTCCCTATCTGCCTTTATACAGGTGAGGCCGCTTTCTTCAGCAATTCTTAAAAAGTTTCTTTCTCCCCGGTAACGCCCGAAAACCATCTCTGCGGCCCTTACTCCCTTAAGCCAGGCGTTGTCTATGATTTTTGATCTGTCACATTCAGGGACCTTGCCGTAACAGCTGTCACGGCTCAGCTCCTCCTTTGCCAGCTCCCTGCCGGGAAAGGGCATGGAAATTTTATTCACAGGTCTTTCACCGCCTATCCGTTTTTATGAATCCGCCCGTTTCGTTGCGATAATCAGAATTTTTTCCTCTTTGTCAAAGCCTGTCAGCTCCGCATTTCCCAGGCCGCAGATCTGCTCTCTGTCCTGAAGGCCGGATAAGTCAATGATCCTTTTCCCGGATACCAGATAAATATTGGGCAGATTGGCGCCGCCGTCGTTAAACACGGTTAGTTCTTCCAGGAACCAGTCAGCCTTCGCCTCCCAGTCCTTTATCTTTGTCTCAGAAACGAAAGCATTGTTTTTTTGAAGGCGGATTACTCCCTCTTCATCAATCAGGCGCAGAGGGGTGGTGGACGTCTTCAGCAGTCCCAGAAACTTCCTTTCCACCTTTTTATACTGCACCGCATACATGCGGCCGTTCTGGGCCGTTACGGATAAGTCCGACGGGTCCACAGACAGATTTTCAGCAGTCAGCTTTAAGAGCTCTTCCACTGACAGCTTTGCACTGCCCAGGGTTTTGCTTCTCATTTCCGTAGCCCCCACAGCAATTGCCCTCACAAGATTTTTCTGTGTATCAACCTCCACATGGATCTCAATGGTTCCAGGCGCAGCGCCGCTTTGTATGGCCTTCTGCTCCGCCTCCCTGCGGATGCTTAAAATATCTTCCTGGGTAGGATTTGACACCGTCCGTTCCACCATGTCCCGTACCATGGCAAGGGCTACGCCAATGGTGGAAATAACCGCAGCATTGCCTGCAATCCGGTGCTTATGCTTCATGGTTTCCGCCAGATGGGGTACCACGCTGGCCGCCCCTCCTCCTCCGCCTACAAAAACCGTCTGCTCCTGCCGCATTTTATAATCCTTCATCAGCTGCTCCGCCACTTTCGCGTTTTTAGCCGCTGCAAAGGCCATTACCTTTTTTGCCGCCTCTTCTACGGTGCAGCCCATATTATCGGCCAAAGGCTTCCAGGCTTTCCTGGCCGCCTCCACATTTCCATAGGCGTAGTCCTCCGTCCTCACATAGCCGGCTATGTTGGCCGCACCGGCCATGGTCAGGGTGACCCGCACTCCGTTGTCGCACACAATTACCGCATATTCGGGATCAGTAGGTGTTGGTCTTACGGTCTCAAGCCTTGGACTGCTGATCAGAGCATCATCTGTATAGACTTCATAATCCAGACCCGCGATATGGGCGCTTCTGGGCCCCATATCCACCGCTTTTCCATCTTTTATCTGGACCATGCTGCCGCCTCCGATTCCCACGGTCCTTACATCCAGGCTGTTTAAATAGGTTTTATGACCTCCCACCTCTGCGTACTGGATCATAACCTTGCCGTCCTTAACGCAGGATATGTCGGTTGATGTGCCGCCGACTTCAAAAAAGAGGCCGTCCGTCAGCTTTTCATACATAAGGGCTCCGGCAACACCGGCCGCAGGGCCTGAGAGAATTGTCATGATAGGCCGGTTTCTCACCTCATCCACGGTCATGACTCCGCCGTCACAGCGCATCACCATAAGCGGGCTTTTAATGCCTGCATTCTTAATGCTCTCTTCTGTCATGGTTGCCGCTTCCAGCATCTTGGGCATAATGCTGGCATTTACCACAGCGGTCCTGGTCCTTATTTTAAGGCCGTACAGCTTGGAAATCTCATTGGTGGCAGTTCCCGGAACTCCCATCTCCCTGCATATTTCCAGGGCCATGTTTTCATTGACCGGGTCATCCACGCTGAAGGCCTCTGCCGCCACAATGCTGAAAGCGCCCCGCTCCCTTAAGGAACGGATGGCGTTTTCAATATTATTTTTCAGTTTATCCGCTTCTGATGTGTCCGCATAAACATTCTGACTTACCAAAAATTTTCCGGCTGCCAGTTCAATGCTGCCGATGTTTGTATCTGATTTGCTCTTTACTCCCTGCAATCCGCTTCCGAGAGTTACAATGCCCACCGAAGCCACATCCCCTTCCAGCAGGGCATTGGTGGCCTGAGTCGTACCGTGGGCGATAAAAACCACGTCCTCAGGGCTGATGCTGCAATCTTCCATAATCTTCTGCAGCGCCCGTACAATCCCTTCCGCCACGCCCTGGGCAGAGTTGTGGGTAGTCGGCGTTTTTACAACGCCGATCAACTCAAAAGTTTCATTATTGATGGCAACGGCATCCGTAAAGGTGCCGCCGACATCAATTCCGATACGTACTTTCATAGAATAAACTCTCCTGTCTGATTGCTTAGAAATATATAAATGCCGAAATTATAACGCCAAGCACGGAAACCGTCCAAAGGTATGGCAGCAGCTTTTTCGTTATGGTGTTCACGTCCACCTCCGCAAAGTTTGCAGTCCATACGTTCTGGGTATTGGTGGGATCTCCGCAGCCCTGTATTCTTTCTGCCGACAGGAATGCGCCCATGACTGCCAGCGGATTCAGCGTACCAAGGCCGATGACCAGGGCGGCAATTCCGGAGCCCAGTCCAAATAAGTTCATGGGACCTCTGTATAAAGATAATGGAGCCAGAATACAGAAAAATATGATATACCCGATTCTTGTGGAAGGCACTACCGCAAGCAGGAACGGATTCAGCACTTCTTTTACCATGGCATGAGTCACAGCAAGATATAAGATACCGATACCGACCATTAAAATGATTGCAGGAGCTCCATCCGAAATTCCGTCATAGCAGGTTTTTACGAGAAGATTCATAGCCTTTGAAAAGCTCCTGGAGGTAAACACCAGGATCCATAATATACCTGCCAAAAAGGAAGGAACCACAGGCACTTTAAAGAAAGCGACCAGGATAATGGGGATAAGAGGCGTTACCATTGCAAGACCTCCGGCCATGCCTCTGAGCTGTCTGGTCTGGGCCTGATCGGAGACAGGAGCCGAAAAAGCGAACTTGACTCCGTTTTTCTTAAACTCAACAAAGATCAGAACGATGGTGGCAGCCAGAGTCAATACCAGCATATAGATCTCAAATCCTTTTATCTGGGCAATATCCAGACCGAATATACTGGAAAAGGAAGTCCAGTTGGCAATATTAAAGCTGAGTCCTGTGGCAAATGCCATCAAAAATATACATGTGGCGCTGACTGCAGGCACACCTACGGAAATCAGAATAGGCAGCACAATGGTTCCCACCATGATGACGGAGCCAAGACCGCTTAAGGTCGTAAATAAGAGCGCCACTGCCGTTACCATAATCAGCGTTACAACAAGAGGCCTGTCGCCTCCCAGCTCCGCACTTTTTTTAATAATGTTCTCAGTTACCCCTGTCTTGTTCATCAGCTGGCCCAGCCATGCGCCAAAGATGACGGCCATGATGGCTGACCCCATTCGTACTGTACCGGCCTCTAAAACAGCGGAAAGCCAGCCAATCTGAGCTCCATCTGCATTTACTCCTACAGCAGGCACTCCTGCAATTATGCAGATGACAACGGCCAGAAGCGGCAGTGCCAGAAGAGTCGGCAGTTTTTTTGCCATCATGAATGCTGCAATAATAAGAAAAGCAATGATGATTAACGTTCCCTGTAACATATAATTTTTTCCTCCATATTCCCCAAATGGTGTTTATAATTGATCTGCCGCATTTCTAAACTCTGCGGTTACGGCTTTTACCTGATCCGCCGTCGGTTCTTTTCCCATAACAACTGCCCCGATCATGACGGCCTTACAACCGGCTTCATAAAGATGTCTGACTTCCTCCGGACGGATTTTCTTCTGGGTGGGAATCAGCGTTGGCTTCCCTGCCTTTGCAGATATATCCGTATAACGAAGGATATCGCCGTAATTTAAGGGAGTTCCGTAAAGCTCTCCCGGCTGGATGCTGCATTCCAGAACATCAATGCCGGATAACCGGACTCCGTCCAGCGTATTTTGATTATATGTACAGTCAATGGCCGCCATTTTGGTCAATACCCTGCTTTCCATCATATAGCACGGCAGATGCTGTATGTAAGAGGAAAAGAAACCAAGCCCCATTTCCTCAACCTCCAGCCTTTCTTCATTAGTAATAAAGGCCTCTTCACCTCCCGGAACCAGCCCGACGGGCACCTCTTTGCAGAGTTCAATCAAATCTTTTAAGAACCGGCGGTTCTCTTCATAGGTCCCAAAGGTATGACCGCTGGCCCGGTGCCATACATTTGCATGGACCTTAATTGCCTGTGCCCCTCCTTCCAGCGCAGCTCTGGCCAGCTCCAGATTGTTTTCCGGAAGGCTTACAACCAGAGTGAACTTATTCTCATTTACCATTGTTTTAAATCCCATGACATTCTCCTTTCTCACTGGCAGCCGACGGTTGGCCATCCTACGGCTGCATTTCATAAATCACTTTTTTCAGCACTCGTTTGCCTAAATCTGTTTCCATATGGTTAATCACGGGCTTTATGGCCCTGACTTCAACAGCATTTTTTAATAAATGTTTTTTCTTGAGCTGACTGCTTACGCGTTCCGCAAGGTCATCCCCTTCTGTCAGCCTGCCTGATAAATAAACGCTTTCAATGGGAAACAGCATACAGATCATCTGCAGTATGATGACAATCCCGTCTGTCAGCCTTTCACCGGAAATCTTCTTATCCTCTGTTTCCACAAACGGGGTCATATCCGCCTTTTTTCCTGATGTCATATCAAGAAGCGTTCCATTGGCCGTTATTGAAACAAAAATCTTTTTTCCGATCTCAATATGGGCGCTGTTGGCGCTTTCTTCTTTTTCCAGTATCTGCCGGAAAGAATAAACCTGGGAGTATTCCTCTATGACCGGCACCTTAAACTGGGTCTTAACCGCTTCACAGAAAGATATGTTAGCGGAGGACAATGATGTTGAATACATGACATTAAAATCACTGGGATTCATATCCTCCTGAAAAAGCAGGCCGATTCCCGCCAGCTGGCCGTTGCAGAGATTTCCTGCATCTTCTTTCAGATAATGAATGACTTTTTCCAACAGCTCATTGCCTGTAATATAATAATCTGATATGAGAACACTGTCGCTTTTTTTCAGCGAAAGATCCATAAAATGCAGCATGGCTCTCCGCCAGCCGATTTCCAGAACCGCAATATACCCTTTATTTTTGTTGATTGACAATTCGGTCCGCTTTCTTCCTCCTGTGGAGGCGGCAACACCGCTCTCTTCGATCCAGCCCTTTTCTATTAATTCTGAGGTCAGAGAGGATACCGTACTGGGTGAAAGCCCTATAATTTCAGATAATTCAATGCGAGAAACAGATTCCTTCTCCAGTATCACACTCATAATCAACCGCAAATTTTCCCGTTTTACATCCTGCAAGCCGCTCTTTTTCATGTTTATACAGCACCTTCTTTCTTTTTTCGGAGCCCGAAATAAGTATGTAATAAAAATATCCCATTTGAACAAAATTGTCAACCTTTTATTTTTCAGCTTCTATATTTTAGGCAAAGTGTACAGATTTAATTTCTCAATTTGTCAAAATTCCCCATTTTTCGAATGTTTGCCATATTTATTTCTTTTTATGTATTTTTTGACAGCTTGGCTCATATATTCTTAATAAAGCCTATTTCTATTTTCAAAAGCATTGGGGGAGAAATTGAACAATGAATGAAGAAAACTTTTTGGACCGCATTCCATGCGGCATATTAAAGCTTAAAATTGACAAAAATTTCACCATCCTTTACTCCAATCAGACTGCAAAAACATTGTTTCAATTACCTTCCTCGCTTAAAGATATGGCCTGTGAATCGGAATTTCAGGAGCTTTCGGAGAAAATCCACAGGCACCTGGAGGAACAGGCAGGCTGCTTTGAACTGGAGTTCCGGGCAAAGAATCCGGAAAAATATGCCTGGTACTACATTCAGCTGAACCCGGTTCCGGAAGAAGAGATACTGTGCTGTGCTGTGACCGACATCACGGCCAGGAAGAAATGTCAGGAAGACTTACGGGTCCGGGAGGAAGAATACCGGCTGGCCTGCCAGCATTCCGGCTGCCTCGTAAGCATCTATGACATCCCTTCCAGAACCCTCTTCCCTTCCCCCGAATTTTCCAGAAACTTTCCCTTTCCCCATGCCCTTCCTCTTTCTCCTGAATTCCTTGTTGAAAACGGCATCATTCACAAGGAAAGCATCACCGACTTCCTGGACTTTTATAAATCCATGGAACAGGGAGAACCGGAAAAGAAATGTATTCTTCATCTAAAGACAGGTCCCGGAAAATACCATTGGTTTTCCACCCACTACTCTCTGGTATACACCGAAAACCAGGCTCCCTTAAGGGGAATCATCTCCTATCAGGACATTACAGACCAGTACGAAAAGGAGCTTGCCTATCAAAGATGGATGGTTTACATGAGGGAACAGAAAACAGACTGCGTCGGGTATTATGAATACAATTTAAAATATGACCTGTACAATGAAATTATAGGAGAAACGATACATACCATACCGGAATACTCCTCCGGCACCTTTTCCGACACCATCAGCTACATCGCAGAGCATTACATCTTTGAAGAAGACAGGGAAATGTATTTAAAGTTCTTCAATAAGAACCAGCTGCTCTACCACTACTACCACGGGAACCGTTCCCTGAAGCTGGAGCACCGGCGCTTAAGGCCGGACGGCAGCGTTTACTGGGCCCTGGGAATGGTTCAGATCGTCTGTGATCCCTATACCGATACCATTAAGGCTTTCATCCTTATTAAGGATATTGACGAGTCCAAGCGGAATGCCCTGACTCTTCAGGAGCTTTCCAAGCAGGATTCCTTAACCGGGCTGTTAAACAGGGCCGCTGCCATACGCGCCATACACCATGCCCTAAAAAACAGCCAGGACCACCATATTCTCATCATGCTGGACATTGACCGCTTTAAGCAGCTCAACGACAATTTCGGTCATCAGTTTGGAGACAAGGCGCTCCGCAGGGCTGCCTTACGGCTGAAATCCGCATTAAGGCGGGATGATATCTTCGGCCGCCTGGGAGGCGATGAATTCATCATACTGCTAAAGGATGTATCCTACAGCATGGACCTTTATTCAAGGCTTGAAAACCTGTGCAGCCTGATCGGAAGCGCCCTGGAGCCGGAAGCCCATATCTCCGCCAGCCTGGGAACAGCCGCTTACCCGGAAGACGGGACCATCTTTGAAGAGCTGTATGAAAAGGCCGACATTGCCCTTTACCATGCAAAAAGGCACGGACGCAACCAATATGTGGTTTATGAACCGGGAATGAGCATGTCGGGGCCGGAATAGGCAGGGGAATAACAGGAGAATGAAAAAGAAATAAAGAAATGAAATTCAGTAAGGGTGTCGCAAAATGCAAAATTTCAACAAGGTGTGGCTCCCGGCCCTTTGGCCGACACCAATATCTTGTACGAAAAATTCATTTTGCGGCACCCTCATGCTTACTTTCTATAATGGACTTAACGCAAGCTGGACTGCAAAAACAGCGAAAATAATTCCAAAGAATTTCTGTAGCAAATTCATTCTTTTCGGAGAGTTGATTATTAACTTCTTTGCAGTTCCCCCCAATATTCCATAACCAATAAAAACCATAAGGGTGAGAAGCATAAAGGTAAGTCCATATGTCAAGCTCTCAATAACATAATTCTTTTCTTTTGAATTTACGTACTGCGGTAAAAATGAAAAGAAGAACAATGTCAACTTTGGATTTAAAAGATTTATCAGTATGCCTCGACAAACTACGGAAACAGGATTATCTTCCATTTTTGTATTTTCCAGCTTCAGTTTTGTTTTGGAGAGCATCATACCTGCACCAAGGTACAGTAAATATAATGCACCAAGTAATTTCATCATTGTAAATGCTTCACCGCTCATTTTTACGAGTAATGAGGAGAGAGCAATACTTATACACAGATGTGGAATGATTCCTGCTGTACAGCCAAACGCAGCAAGCATACTTGCCTTTTTACCTTTAGTAATTCCAACAGAAATTGTATATATTACTCCTGTACCAGGGATTAAAATGATAATAAATGATGTGATAAAAAAAGTATATGTGTTCATTGATTTTCACCGCCTTGAATAGCTGACGTACCTACGATTCTCATATCTACAGGAACTGTATCAGGTGCAAACATACGGACATATCCCAACAGAGTTTCAAGACCTCGTTCTATATGGCGTTTGTCTAATCCGGGAACGCCATCAATTAAGAAAAGTACATCGGTTGTCTCTTTCGTTATGCGTGTAGTATCATCCTGACCATAAATAATACTTAATATATAATTCTTCTGATCTCTAAGACAAATATCCTTTGGTTTTAATACAATACTGCGATTTCCTACACCTGAATAAGTTTCACCCCCCTTTGACACCTGTATTGTGAGAGGAAGATGACATTTTTTTAGATCATGACCTGCAATGAGCAAGGATGTTTTCAACTCTGTCATAAACAAGGCCTGGACCAATGGGATTGTATCTGGAAAATCTTTTCCATTCAGGACAGATTCAAGCTGGGGCAGCACATGATATGTTTTTTTGAATTTTTTGTAATAGCAGACATAATGCTTTACCACTTCATCCGTTTCGCAAAAGATCTTTCTCTCATAATTTAAATGAAAATTGCGAATCTTCTTCAACTCATCATAAGTAAATCTGCGAAATGTCTCTTTCCCGCCAGACTGCTCGCAAAAGTTTTGTAAAACAAGTATTCCGAAAAATGTATTTTGATACTGGTCATTCATATTGGGATGTATTTCAATCATTTTGTCCTCCTGATTTTACTTTAGTTTCACTCTGTAGTATAATTTATCAGAAATAATCAGTCCTGATAAGTTCCACATTTTATATATTTTTATAGAACCACTTAATGGAGGAAAGCACACATGATTTACATCGATATTGATAGAGGGTCGAAAGATTCGCTTGCAAAACAAATGTATCGTTCTATTAAAGAATCTGTACTCTGTGGTACATTGCAGCCAGGAGAAAAGCTGCCTTCATCACGGGAATTGTCTAAATATCTAAATGTAGCAAGAAATATAGTGATTGAAAGCTATGAACAACTGATAGCTGAGGGATATGCCTATTCAAAGAGTGGTTCTGGTACTTATATTTCCGAGGGTGTTCAGTTTCAAAGATCAGGAATAGGATGTGTACATAAACAGCAAAATGGTAAAAAGCATCAGAATACCAACATCATATCTTTTCGTACAGGTATTCCAGATTTAGATGAAATTCCAGTAAAAAAGTGGGCACAAATATATCATAATATTGCCCTTGACATAAATCCATCTCAAATGGACTATCAAAGTCCCTTCGGTGATTATGAATTAAGAACACAGATTTCGCTTTACTTAAATCGTGCCAGAGGGGCCTGCACATATCCGGAGAATATTTTGATAACAAATGGTGCCGCCCAATCCTTTAGCCTGTTGTGCCAGCTAGTACCCTCTGATTGCTATGCTTTGGTTGAAAACCCCTTGAGTTATGGTATTCTTCATACTTTAGAAAGTAATCATGTACAAATAAAACCAATAAGACTGGATGAACATGGTATGGTTACGTCGGAATTACCAGATAATCCACCTAAACTTATTTTTACAACGCCAAGTCATCAATTTCCCCTAGGTGTCATTCTTCCTGTTGGAAGAAGAATTGAAATGATAAGATATGCCGAAAAACATAATGCCTATATCGTTGAAGATGATTATGACAGTGAGTTTCGTTTTGCCGGAAATCCCATACAATCAATGCAGTATTTGAATCACGAACGAGTTATCTATGTAGGTACTTTTTCCAAGACCCTCATGCCAGCATTGCGTATAGGGTATATGGTTTTACCCGGTTCCCTTTGCAAGCAGATGAAGGACGCAAAATTTGTAGCAGACTTTCACTCTCCAATTCTCGAACAATTAACATTAGCAAGGTTTATTGAAACTGGCCTTTTTGAATATCATATTAGAAAAATGAGAAAATTGTATCTCAAAAAAAGAAATCATTTAAATGACTGCCTTAATCACACATTTGGGAATCGTGCGACAATCTCTGGTACAGAAGCAGGCCTGCATTTTGCAGTGTCTTTTAATGATACGTGTTTTGACAATACTCTTATGCGTGAAATTGAAAACAACGGAATACGGATTACCCCAGTTAATAAACACTATTTATCCAAGGAACCTTATACACCATATGACAATTCTCTGATTTTCGGCTACGGAAATACTAAAATTGAGGAAATGGAGAAAGGAGTGAAAATTTTATCATCTATATTATAATATACCGTCATGCATTCGTTTTTTGCACTAAAAAATGCCCTGCAGTCTTGCAGGGCATTCCCAATCACTCTCATGCAGAAGAAGGGACTTGAACCCTCACAGTATTGCTACCACACGGACCTGAACCGTGCGCGTCTGCCAATTCCGCCACTTCTGCGTTTTCATAATTGTAGAAATTGATTCACCAATTCCTACAATTATAATACTATAGTTTTAACAAATAATCAAGTACTTTTTTCTGAAATTCAGCCATGCAGAAATATTTACACAGCCTTTCAAAAATAAACTCTCCCCGCCAGATTATGAATTACCTGGCGGGGCCAGCCTATATCTAATATTCTCTTGTCTTTATAACCCTTTCCGCATCGGTCTGGTCATACACCTTTTCCTCTGTAATAATCCGAAGCGGCATCTCCTTTCCTGCAATCATATCCCGGATCGCTTTCATTAAAGGAGGTCCAAGCAGCGGGCTGCATTCCACCGCGCAGTTTAATTTGCCGTCTATCATTGCCCGGAAAGCTTCTTTCGTCGCATCCACGGAAACAATGGTTATATCCTTTCCCGGATTTAATCCATGAGCCTCCAGGGCTTCAATGGCTCCAAGGGCCATATCGTCGTTGTGGGAATAAATAATATCCACATCCCAGCTATGGCTGTCTATATACTCCTCAACCACCCGTTTTCCGCCCTCATATGTAAAATCACCGTAATCCGCATACACAATCCGGTACTGAGGATTGTCTTTTAAAATTTCATCAAAGCCTTTCTTCCTCTCTTCCGTAGGCGTTGCCCCTTCGCTCCCCAGAAGCTCTAGGATATTGACAGTCCCCTGCTCCGGCTTTACATGCTCCTTCAGCCAGCGCATGGCTCTCCGCCCTTCCTCCAGAAAATCCGCACCAATATAGGTGGTCGTCAAATCATCCTCGGTTTCGATTCTCCGGTCAGACATCACCACCGGGATATTGGCCGCCTTGGCCTCCTTTAACACCTCATCCCATCCGGTCTCCACTACAGGAGAAACCACGATCACATCCACCTTCTGCTCAATAAACCTGCGGATCGCTTCAATCTGCTTTGCCTGGGACTGGTCTGCGCTGTCAAAGAGAAGCTCCATGTTAAATTCCCTGGCCGCCTCCTGAATGGAGCGGGTGTTGGCAAGCCTCCACTGGCTCTCCTGACCAACCTGGGAATAGCCTACGGTAATCCGCCTTCCGTCATCTATGCTCTCCCTGTTAAGTGCAGCCAGATATTCGCCTGCATTTTGAGGATAGATGGTGTGGCTCCTTAAAATCACCTGCTTGGGAACGCCGCTTTCCTTTTTAAGAATATCAATGGCATATTGTACTGCTTCTTTTCCTCCTGTGGGGCAGGAAATGGTTGCCGCAAGCTTTCCCTTACGAACTAAATCCACCCCTTCGTTTTCCCCGGTAAAGCCGTCGCAGCCGATGACCTTTATCCTTTCAGCCAGCCCCCTGTCCTTTAAGGCCTCATAGGCTCCAAAGGCCACCGAATCATTGTTGGCAAATATAAGGGAAACATCTTTCAGCTCCTCATCCATGGCAAAAACCGCATCATAAGCCGGGTCCTTCATGTCATTTTTCAGATCACAGACCGTCTTTTCTATATGGGGGTAATCCCTGATCACAGAGTCAAAGCCATCGCTTCGCTCCTCGCTCTGAAGGGAGCCGGCAGTTGCCCGAAGCTCCAGAATTTTACCCTTTCCGTTTCCCAGCAGCTGGACCGCACACTCTCCCCCCTGCTTCCCGATCAGATTGTTATCGGGACCGATAAACAGGTTATAGTCAAAGCCTTCCACGCTCCGGTCCATGACGATTACAGGAACCCCTTCCTTGCAGACATCTCCCACCTTCTTTGTCAGCTTACTGGAATCGCAGGGGGAAATAATCAAAAGGTCAATGCCGAAATCCAGAAGCCTGTCAACATCCTTTTCCTGCTTCTCCACGCTGGAGGTGGCATCCGCAGTAATGATCCTGATGTTGGGATACTTTCCCGCTTCCTCCTGGATCTCATTGATCAATGCAATCCTCCACGCCTCCCGCATATTTGCCTGGGAAACGCCGATCACATATTCCACATCGCTTTTATAAACCGTTCTGGTAATCGCTCCGTTATAAATCCGGTACCCTAAAAAAACAAATACCATTACCAGCAGCATCATAAGTAATTTCGTTCTTTTCCCCATTTTACCCTTTTTCAAGCTCGTTCTGAACTTCTCTCGGAATTCGTATAACAATACGCGTCCCCTGCCCCTCTTTGCTTTCCACCAATACTTTAAACCGCTCTCCGTAACGGATGCGCAGCCGTTCCTTAATATAAAACAACCCAAAGCTCCTGTTTCTGCCGGCCTCTCCCGGCTCATTTAACAGCCTGGACAGCTCCACCACCTTTTCTTCCTCCATGCCCTTTCCGTCATCCCAGACCTCCAGGCTCACCCAGTCCTCTTCCGCCTTTCCGATAACCTTTAAATGCCCGTCCCCGCTCTTCATCTTCACCCCATGGTAAATGGAATTTTCCACCAGAGGCTGGAGAATCATTTTCGGCAGAACCACCTTCATGCAGTCCTCCTCCACTTCAATTTCATACTGCACCTTGGGCCCGTAACGGATTTTCTGTATGTAGAGGTAATTGGAAATGTACCGGATTTCTTCCTCAATGGTAATATAGTCCTTTCCCTTGCTTAGGCTGATGCGGAAAACATTGGTAAGGGCATCCACAAGATGAACGATGTCATAGGCGGAATGCTCTCTCGCCATCCAGCCTATGGTGTCCAGGGTATTGTATAAAAAATGAGGCTTAAATTGTTCCTGAACCGCCTTAAGCTGGGCCTTCCGCTTGTTTTCCTGCTCCTTATAGACCTCTTCCATCAGCTCCTGTATGCGCTCCAGCATCTGGTTGAACCGGCGGCCGAGCTCGCTGACCTCATCCAGATAATCCCCTTCAAACCGGACGGATAAGTTGCCCTTTTCCGTTTCCTTCATCAGGTTGCGGAGCCTGACAATGGGCTTTGTGACTGTCTCCGAAATCTTTACAGCCACAATGAATACAATAAGGATTGTCAAAACCAGAACCCATCCAAACATGAACAGCATGGTGTTAATTCCGCCCATGATCTCCTGATAGGAGGATACGCTGACCGTCTTCCAGCCGGTATAGGCGGATTTCTGGTAGCTGATCTGATATTTTTCTCCGTCAATCACCGCGGTCACAGGCTCTTCCTCATTCCACAGCCATTCCGGGCGGATGCGGTAGACGATTTTATTAGTGGGCGCATATACTAAGTGGTTCTGCTCATCCAGGACGAATACAAAGCCGTTTTCCCCGATGTTTGCATCCTGGATGGCGGAAGAAATAATTTCATGCTTTACATCAAACAGCAGTACGCCGATTCTCTCTCCTGTCTCCGGGTCTATGACAGCCTTCATCACGGAAAATACATCATCAATGCTGTATGCGGCCTCCGTAACAATATTTCTTCCGGTGACATTGCTGATTATCTGCATTTCACCGGGAGAGGATGCCGCTTTTTTATACCATACCTCTCTGACAAAAGGGTCCCGGGAGATTCTGGACATCCCGGTTCCCACATACATATCATGCTCTGTGGCAAAGAATATGCCCGCAATCTCATCGTGGGTATCCGCCACCATCTCAAAGCTGTTTTTCAGCTCCGCCTCATACTCCTTCCAGCGGTCATCCTCTGCCGAGGGTATCCTGCCAAGATGCATGGGCTCAATCACCCGGATCAGCATGTTGGCGGTCTTTTCAATACTGCTTATGTAGATATCCGTGGTATGCTGCACCTGTCCCACCAGCAGGGACGTATGCTGGGTCACATTGCGCTCCGCCTCTCTGGTTGAGCTGATGATTCCCAGAACACCCACAAAACAGAAGGGAATGAGGGCAATAAAAATATGAGAATTGATCATCTTATCACGAATTTTCATATCCATGAATCTTTTTTTCCAATATTTCACTGCTCTCACTCCAATTTTCATATCATATTTCCTGCCTTATCCAGTATACCGAAGTTCACAGGTTCTTACAACTCCATTATTTTCATTCTTTCCCTTACTGTCCGTCTTTCCCCTTTGTTTTTTCCGCGCGGATTGCAATGATTCTCTGAATTACAATAAAGAAGCAGAGAAGCGCCGCAATGGTAACCTTCGTCCACCAGGTATTTAAATTCTGGTAGGTAACGATTGTCTGGATGATTCCCTCGATCATGACGCCTACCACAGTGCCCGCCACAGTTCCCACGCCTCCTGTGAGCAGGGTACCGCCGATTACGGCGGAGGAGAGAGCATCCAGCTCCAGGCCCAGATTTTGAAGTCCAAAGCCTGCCAGAGTATAAAAGCTGAATACGATTCCTCCGAGAGCCGCGCAGAAGCCGCTGATTCCGTATGCCGCAATCTTCGTTTCCGCAACATTTAATCCCATAAGGCTGGCAGAGGTTTCACCGCCGCCCAGGGCATACAGACATCTTCCAAACTTTGTATACTTAAGGGTATAGACAGCAGCCGCAAAAACAATGAGAAGGATGAACACATAATAATAAATTTTCCCGTTCCACGCCTTCGCTTCTCCCAGCCGGACCGCCACCTTTCCAAGAGCCATGGTCTTAAAAAACGGATCGCTGATGGGAATGGAACGTTCACTGATCACGACGCAGAGCCCACGCATCAGAAACTGGCCTGCCAGAGTCACAATAAACGGCTGTAGCTTAAAGTAATGAATCAGGGCCCCCTGGGTGCAGCCTGCGATGATCCCCGCAAGAAGCATCAGAATAATGACCAGAAGCGCCGGAACTCCCCGCTCCAGCAGGTAAGCGGAGCCCACGCCCGTAAAGGCGATGGTGGAGGCGATGGAAATGTCGATTCCTCCGCTTATGAGCACAAAGGTGGCCCCGATTGCGGCTATCATCAAGTATGCATTGTCATTAAAGAGATTTAAAAAGGTCGATAAGGATAAAAAGTTGTTGTACTTTACAGAGCCAAAGAGAAACATCAGGACAAACAGCACAACGGTGATAGCCAGTGAAATATTATTGATCTGAAACCTTTTTCTTTTTCCCGTCCTTTCCATCAGCTGCCAGCCACCTTTCTGTTTATCATTTTGCGCTTGATGATTAAATCCTTAAACTGCTTTGACTGAGACAGGCAGATAATAATAATCAGCAGCGCTTTCAGCACACGGATATAAGCCGCCGGAACTCCAAGGGCCAGTACCGTGGTCGTAATGCTCTGTACAATCAATGCTCCTATTACGCTGGCAGGAATGGAGAAGCGGCCGCCCATTAAATTGGTTCCTCCGATTGCCACGGCAAGAATGGCATCCATCTCAATTCCCAGCCCTGCATTGTTGCAGTCCGCGCCCTTGATTCCCGCGCTTTCAATCAGGCCTGCCACAGCGGCAAAGGCGCCGGAAATGGTATAGATAGCCAGAAGCATCCGGTCCACCTTAATACCCACATATTTGGAAGCAGTGGGATTGCAGCCCACGGATTCCAAAAACAGGCCGAAAGCCGTTCTTCCTGTAAACAGCACCAGAAAGCCCACTAAAAAGAGCACAAGAAACAAGGGGAAGGGAAGCCCCAAAATATAGCCTCCATTGATAAAATAATAGGCATCTGAGGTAATGGTAACAATCTTTCCCTTAGTGACCAGCTGTGCGATTCCCCTTCCTGCCACCATTAAAATCATGGTAGCAACAATGGGCTGAATCTTGATCTTTGCCACTAAAAAGCCGTTCCAGATACCGCTGACAATTCCCGCAAGAATCGCCAGAATAATGGCCGCGGCAACACTTCCATTTAATCCCGGAAAAATATTGCCGTTGACGATGCTGCAGGCAATGGCTCCGCTGATTGCCATGATGGAACCAACGGAAATATCGGTTCCTCCCGTTGCCAGGATCATGGTCATTCCGGCAGCCAGGATCATAAGTTTGCTTCCGTTTCTCACGATATCGATGATGCGTCCATACAGGTGTCCATCCACGATGGAGAGGGTGAAGAATTCTCCCTTGCTGACAATGCCGTTAAAGAGCAGAATCATGAGAAAGATCACCAGGGGACGGAAATACTGTTTTCCAGACAAACGATTCCAGGCTTCTCTCATGATGCTTCACCTCCAGCCATAATCCGCATAATTGCTTCTTCCGATATTTCTTTTCCACTCAGCTCTCCCACCTGTTTCATATCCCGGAGCACGATCATCCTGGTGCAGCAGCGGAGCATCTCATCAATCTCTGAGGAAATAAAAAGAACTGCCATCCCTCTTCCCGCAAGATCCATGACGATTTTCTGGATCTCCGCCTTTGTTCCGATATCAATTCCCCTGGTTGGTTCATCCAGCATCAAAAATTCCGGTTCTGTGGCAAGCCACCGGGCCAGGATCACCTTTTGCTGGTTTCCTCCGCTCAAATTCTTAATCAGCTGCTCGGTTCCCGGTGTTTTGATCTGCAGCATCCCAATATACTCCTTTGCCAGCTCCTCCGCCTCTTTCCTGGAAATCTTATGGAAAAGCCCCTTTTTTACCTGAAGGGCGAGGATGATATTCTCCCAGATGGAAAGCTCGCCGATAATTCCCTCGGTCTTCCGGTTTTCCGGGCAGAAAGCAATTCCCTGACGGATTGCATCCAGGGGAGAATGAAGATGGGCCGGGCTGCTCTTTATCCTTACCTCCCCTTCGCTGATAGGATCTATCCCGAATAAAACCTTGGCCGTCTCTGAGCGGCCGGAGCCTAAAAGCCCGGAAAAGCCCAGAACCTCTCCCTTTTTCACCTCAAGCCCGAACCCCTTAACCGTTCCGGGGCTGCTGACATTGACCAGTTCAATAAAGGTCTCTTTCTCCCGTCCCTCCTCTTCCTCAGGGCTCTTTGCGCTCATGGATTCCTTAAGGCCTGCATAATCCTTGCCTATCATTTTTCCCACCAGCTCTACTCTCGGTAAATCTCTTGTCAAATAGGTTCCCACGTATTTTCCGTTCCTAAGAACCGTGATTCTGTCCGTAACCTCATAAACCTGATCCAGAAAATGGGTGACAAAAACAATCCCCATCCCCTCCTCCCGGAGCTTTCTCATGATTTGAAACAGCTTTTCTACCTCGGCAGAGGAAAGGCTGCTGGTGGGTTCATCCAGGATCAGGACCTTTGCATCAATATCGCTGGCCCTCGCAATGGCCACCATCTGCTGGATGGCCACGGAATAGTGATCCAGGTTTTTCGTAACGTTTATATGTAAATCAAACTTTTCCAGCAGTTCACTGGCATCGTCATTGATTTTCTTCCAATTAATTGTTCCAAACCGGTTTCTCGGTTCCCGCCCAATATAAATATTTTCCGCTACGGAAAGATTGGGACAGAGATTGACTTCCTGATATACCGTTGAAATCCCCTGGTTTTGCGCTTCCTGGGTGGAGTGGGGATTGATAATTCTTCCATCCAGTTCAATCACTCCCTGATCCTTGGCTTCCACTCCTGTCAGCACCTTAATGAGAGTTGATTTTCCTGCGCCGTTTTCCCCCAGCAGGGCATGTATTTCTCCCCGGTTTAAATCAAACTGCACATCGGCCAGGGCAATCACCGCTTTCCCAAAGGCCTTGGATATATTTCTCGCTGTCAACAGCTGATTCCCAGCACTCATGGCATTTTCTCCTTTTCAAATGAGACGAAATGAAAAGGGCTGCTGCAAAAATAATGATATACTTTTGCAACAGCCCCGCGGTTTAATATTTGCGGTCCGGAAGTACCTTAGCTGCCATATCAGCGGTAAATACTCCGTCTACCGATTTCACCCATTTATCAACAGACTGGCCTGCTTTCAGCTTTGCTGCGGTTTCAAATAAAAGGGGGCCAAGGAGCGGATTACACTCTACGGTACAGTTAGCTTCCCCTGCTGCCATTGCTTCAAAGATTCCTTTAACGCCGTCGATGGAAACGATCTTGATGTCTTCGCCCGGCTTTAATCCTGCCTCTTTGATCGCCTCGATTGCTCCAAGGGCCATATCGTCGTTATGCGCATAAACGCCCTTGATATCCTTATTGGACTTTAAGAAAGACTCCATAACCTCTTTTCCCTGGGCTCTGGTGAAGTCGCCGGTCTGGGAAGCTACGATTTCAATATTGGGATAGCTGGCTTTGATTTCATCATCAAATCCTGTTTTACGGTCAGTTGCTGCGGAAGCGCCTACAGTTCCTTCCAGCTCAACAATCTTTCCTGATTCACCAAGGAGCTTTGCCATCTCCTTTGCAGCCATCTTGCCTTCTTCAATGAAGTCAGAGCCGATAAAGGTCGCGTATAAATCTTCGCTGACGTCCGCTCTCCGGTCCAGAAGAATAATGGGAATTCCTGCCTCTTTCGCCTCGGCAAACACCTGATCCCAGCCGGTCTCTACTACAGGTGCAAGGCCGATGACATCCACGCCCTGTTCAATGAAGTTCTTAATCGCCTTAATCTGGTTTTCCTGCTTCTGCTGCGCATCTGCAAAAAGGAGCTCCACCTTATCCCCATTTTCAGACGCATAGGTCTGAATGGAAAGGGTTTCCGCATCACGCCAGCCGGACTCCTGACCGATCTGGGCAAAGCCGACTACCAGCTTCTCTCCTGCTGTGTCAGCGGCCTTGGCCGTGGTCTCTTCTGCTTTTGTATCCTCCGCCTTCGCGGTGGTTTCCGCCTGTGCCGCCGTAGTCTGGGGAGCTGCCGTGGTTGCGTTTCCGCTGCTGGCTCCGCTGCTGCAGCCGGCTAAGGAAGCCGCTGCCATGGAAGCGCACAGCAATACGCTTAAAAAGCTTTTTTTCATTCTTATAATCCTCCTTTTTTTTGTTTGAATCATATGTTCATTATGCCGGAAGGAGGAAAGAAAGTCTTTGCAATAATTTGAGTAAAAGGTATAAAATCATTGCATGGGGGAGGCCTGGCCCTCATTTTTAATTAACCTGCGGTATTCTGCAGGGCTGACCCCTAAGTTCTTTTTAAATACATTGCTGAAATAATGCTGGTTTGCATATCCGGTCCGCTCCGCAATTTCATAAATTTTCAGCTCGTCATTCTGCAAAAGCTCTATGGCCTTGCGGATCCTGACTCCGGTTAAGTAATCGATGAAAGTGACTCCCATCTCCCTGCGGAACATTCTGCTCAAATGAGGGACAGACAGGTTTACATGGCTTGCCGCATCCTGAAAGGAAAAGTCCTCCCGTGAATAGTTGTCCTCAATATAGAGCTTCACATCCTTAATCACAGAGGAACCGGTTTCCAGCTCTTTTAAGCGGCTGACAGCCGTTTCATAGGTCTCAGCCAGGGCACCGTAATCATCTCCGTTTGCCTGGATTACCAGGCTGCGCACCGGCAGATGGGATTCCAGCATATTGCAGTAGGTCTCCGCCTGCTCCTCTGCCCCTTCCTGAGGCGCTGTTTTTGAGATCACCACCAGATTGCCGTGCCTGTCCTGGCAGCTGTTGGGGCTTACCAAACCATGAAACATCTCATTTGCAATATTCTCAGCCACAAAAAACAGCAGGTCCTCATTCCAGGTGCCTTTTACGTCCTCCATCTTCTGATATTCCAGGGAAACCACCGTAATGGTAAATGGTTCCGGAAGTGACAGGTTTAAGTACTGGGAACGTTCCCTGATCTCCTCGTTAGTATAATGCCCTTCCAGAGCCTTCTGCCAGAAGTTGGAGGCAAGGTAAGTGCGGTTTTGCGCCAGCATGCTTTTGGCCCAATCGAGATACTTATCCTCACTTTCTTCCTTTTGCAGCTTTTCCCTGATCCGCTGAATCATCTCATCAAAGGGTTCTTCCATCAAGGGCTTGAGAAGATACTCAAAGACTCCCAGCTTCAAGGCTTCCCTGGCGTATTCAAACCGGTCGTAGCCGGTAATGATCACCACCACTGCCCTGGGGTTTATCTCCTTTAACTTTTTTATGAATTGAAAGCCATTTAAAAACGGCATATTAATATCAACAAAATAAACGTCCGGCGAAATGTCTTTCGCCAGTTCAAAAGCCATCTCCCCATCCTCAGCTTCCGCCGCCAGTTCAAAATCGCTGTATTGTTTTAAAAAGCTGATAATCCCCCGGCGAATGATGTATTCATCATCTGCTACCAGTACTTTGTAACCCATAGATACCCTCCTGAAGTTTTATTTGATTCCTATTATAGCACATTTTTTTCCCTGTGACTGGTAATACAGACCTGAATGGAATAAGAATGTTGAGTGCTTTTTACTCCTTATCATGAAATACTGCTGCGGATATTATGACAGAGAAGCATTAGTTCTGCCGGAGAATTGAATCACCCGGGCCAGAAAGCTGCTCCTAAAAAAAACAACCGTCCTGGTGTCAGAATTTGCTTTTCTGAACCCAGAACGGTCTGTTTCTTACTTATATAAATATAATGCAGCTTTACAGCTGGCACACTTTATGAGGATTTAAAATATTTTTAGGGTCAAAGACTTTCTTGATTCCTCTCATAATTTCTACTGTCGCCGGATCCATGGCTTCCATCAGATAAGATTTTTTCGCATAACCGATGCCGTGCTCCCCGGATACCTGACCGTTTAATTCTCTGGCCTTGCCGTATATTTTATCCATGGCAGCCTTCATTTTCTTTTCCCATTCCTCTTCACCTAAATCATCTTTTAAGATGTAAGCGTGTAGATTGCCGTCACCGGCATGACCAAAGCTCTTAATGCGGATGTTCACTTCATTGTGAAGGTTGTGGATATACTCCACCATTTCATTGACACAGCTTCTGGGAACAACTACATCCACCTCATCCATACAAGTGGTGGAACCTTTGATCGCTTCCAGGAATGCACCTCTGGCTTTCCAAATAGATTCTTCCCTTTCGTTGGTATCGGATATTAAGATATCAATTGCACCCTGTTCCAGACAGATTTTTGCCACATTATCGTAATCCTTTTCAATTTCTTCTGTAGAATTGCCGTCAAATTTTAGTAACAGATATGCGTCGGCGCTGTTATCCGGGAATTTCTTGCCTAAATATTTTTCCGCGTCCATGATAACTTCTCTCTGCATGAATTCAATGGCGGTAGGTATGGTCTTGGACTTGATAATTAAGGGGACCGTACGGATAGCTGCTTCCAGGGTGGGGAAAGGAATCAGTAAGCTGATGGCCTTTTTCGGAAAGGGAAGGAGCTTTAAGGTGGCTTTTGTTATGATTCCCAGTGTGCCTTCAGAACCAACCATTAAGTCTTTCATTGCATAACCTGTGCTGTTTTTAACAACCTTACCGCCGAATTCCACTACTCTGCCGTCGGGAAGCACAACCTCCAGCCCCCGCACATAATCTCTGGTTACACCGTATTTTACAGCCCTCATACCGCCGGCATTGGTGCTGATATTACCGCCGATGGTCGCTGATTTTTCACCCGGATCCGGAGGATAGAATAAATCTCTTTCCTCTACGTATGCGGCTAATTCCATTAACAGGACTCCCGGTTCCACCGTAATGGTCAGGTTATCCTCATCCAGTTCCAGAAAACGGTTCATTAAACTGGTATCCAGCATAATACCATGTTCCATGGCTACGGAAGCTCCCACAAGGCCGGTGCCTGAACCTCTTGGGGTTACCGGTATATTGTTTTCATTGGCATATTTCATGATGGCAGAGACCTCTTCCGTAGAAGTCACTTTCACTACGATATCCGGATAGCTCACCGTATCGCTTAATTCATCATGGCTGTATTCTTCATTGATATCTTCCCCATGAAGAATTCTTTCCGGATCATTTATGAGATTATTTATAAAACACAAATCTTCCTGGTCTAATTTTTTATAATTCATTGTTCTCTCCATTTCCGCATAGTTTTCGCGCATATTTCAACCTACATTGCTTTCTGGGATGTTTTTATCTGATTAATTAAATCCGGAATGATTTCATATAAATCGCCTACCAGACCATAGTGAGCAGTTTTAAAAATAGGCGCATTTTCATCCTTATTGATAGCAACAATATGATCCGAGTTGTTCATACCGGCTGTAAACTGTACTGATCCGGACACGCCGCAGGTAATAATGAGTTTCGGTCTTACGGTTCTGCCGCTTAAGCCTACCTGACGCTTTGCTTCCAGCCACCCGGCTTCCATCACAGGTCTGGTACAGGCAAGCTGTCCTCCTAAAAGGTCTGCCAGCTCCTGTAAAAGCTTAAGGTCTTCCTCTTTCTTTACACCTCTGCCCGCAACCACCAGTACTTCGGAAGCTTCAATAAACTGTTCTTTTTCCTTGGCAATGATATCCAGGACTTCAACCCTGCTGTCCAGTTTTTCAGAAGAGATGCTGCATTCTACAATCTCTCCGGTTTCTTTTTCGTTTCTCTTTGGAGCATCCATTACTTTATAGCGTACCGTAGCCATCTGAGGCCTGTGATTGGGAGTCAGTATCTGTGCCATAATATTTCCGCCAAAAGCCGGTCTTATCTGTACAAGGTCCGTCTCTTCCGTAATATCAAGTATGGTACAGTCTGCCGTCAGACCGGTTTTCAGTCTGGCAGCAAGTCTTGGCGCCAGCTGGCGTCCTACGGGAGTGGCGCCCATCAGGATTGCCGTAGGCTTTACCCGGTTAACAAAATCCTCAAAGACTTCCGTATATGGTTCCATAATAAAACGCGCCAGTTTTTCCTGGTCATACACATATACCTTATCCACATTATAATGAAGCAGTTCACGGCATTCTTCGGTTATATTGCTGCCCATCATAAGAGCATATACCGGATGGTTGATCTTAGCTCCCAGCTCTTTTGCTTTACCGATCAATTCATAGGTTACCGGATGGATTACGCCGTCAATATGGTCTACATAAACAACAATGCCTTTCCATTTATCTTTATCAATGGATTCCTTAACTTCTTCCATATATTCTATGGCACCTTTCGGTCCCTTTTTCACACATAATTTACACATTTTACAGGCTGCATTGATCAGCAGTTCCCCATTCTTTTCTTCCATTGCTCCAAAAGGACAGATGCTGATTACTTCCTGTATATTACCGACTAAATTTTGATTTATAACTAACTTTGCCATTGTGATTCCCCCTATATGAATTTTAATTCCTGTAATTTACTATACAGTTTTCCGGTGAGCTCTTCGCCGGTGCCATGGTACATTTCCCTGTGAGCATTCACTTTTGGCGGGAATATGCGCTGTACCTGGGTCGGTGAACCATTGAGGCCATAGTTAAGTTCGTCCTTATCCTCTAAATCCGCCAGACTGATAACTGCAATCTCACGGTCTTTGGTCTCCTGCTTTCTCACATAAGAGGGCAGTCTCGGTATAAAGATATCCTTGTCTACGGACAGAAGACAGGGGAACTGTATCCTGGTGATTTCAATGTCGTGTGTCATATCCATTTCAACTACAATTGATTTTTCATCGACTTCTACAATTTTGGATACATTGGAAACGCTGGGAATCTTCAGCCATTCGGAAATTTCCGGCCCTACCTGGGCCGTATCGCCGTCAGTGGTCTGTTTTCCGCACAGAATCAGATCAAAGTCACCGATGGATTTGATTCCCTGGGAAATTGTATAGCTTGTGGCAAGAACATCGGCCCCGCCAAATTTGCGGTCGGAGATTAAAACGCCTTTATCAACTCCCATGGCAAATGCTTCCCGTATTACTACGGCAGCCTGCCCCGGTCCCATGGTAAGTGCATAAATGGTTCCGCCCATTTTCTCTCTTACTTTAAGTGCCGTTTCAATGGCATATAAGTCATAGGGATTCATCTTGGATTCTACGCCGTTTCGTTTTAATACCCCTGTAA
Organism: Bacillota bacterium; assembly: GCA_023437715.1. GTDB lineage: Bacteria > Bacillota > Clostridia > Lachnospirales > Lachnospiraceae > Lacrimispora. Next base: position 141,550 of record JAEZFK010000028.1, read on the forward strand.
CCGGATCCACTTCTACCTTGTTACTGTCCGGAACCTGTTTGATACATACCAGAATATTCATACTTTTCACCTTTTCCTTTTTTGACTGTCTGTACTGATTTTTATATTTAATAAATTTATACCGCTCATTTTTCTTGCACTGCTTTGCTTTCTGCCCTTTTCTTATCCCAGCATCCGTGCCCCGGCAAATGCGAATATGCCGACGATCAGCAGGAATAACACATAATACTTGAAGGTGCCTTTTAACAGTACACTTTCTTTTCCCTGCAGCTGCACCGCTGCTACTGCAACTGCAATGCTCTGGGGTGATATCATTTTTGCCGTAACGGCTCCGGCCGTATTGGATGCGGATATCCAGGCCTGATTTAAGTTAAGTGCCGTAGATGTCTCTGCCTGCAGTCCTCCGAACAATACGCTGGAGGAGGTGCCGCTGCCGGTTACAAAGGTTCCGATGGAACCCAGCATGGGCGCAAATAGGGGATAAAAGGAACCGGTAACTGTAACAAACATAAGTGATATGGAAGCAATCATTCCGCTGTAACCCATTAATTTCGCCGTAGCCATAATGGATATGATGGTTACCACCGTTTTAAACATCTGAATCATGGTATTTTTCAATACGGTCAGCATTTCACCGAATCCCGCTCCCTGAATTTTCCCGCCTATAAAAGCTGCAAGGATGATCCAGAGTCCCGGTGTGGTCAGCCAGGAAAATACATAAGGAGCTGCATCCTTACCGGTATAGATATTTACAGAGGTCTTAACCGTATCCAGCAGTTCATTTAACGGCGCTATCATTTTGGAGGTCCCAAGTAAAAATACAAAAATTAATATAAATGGACTCCAGGCAACCAGGGCTTCTTTGCCGGTGATTCTGTCATGGTTCTTTTCTTCCAGGCAGTATTGGGGATCAATATCTTTTTTACCCAATAGTTTCGCCGCGCCTGCCGTACATAACATGGAACATACCGAACCGATTACTACAGGCAGTTCAGCTCCTAAAAACCTGGCTACCAGATATTCAGGAACCAGGAAAGATACTCCGGAGATCAGTGTTATTAATGTAATTCCTTTTAAGGAATTTTTTGACCTGCCTTTTTCTGACTTACCCGTTAAATACACCAGTATAAACGGAGTCAGGATAATCAGAGGGGCAAGCTGCATTACCGTATTGGTAGATAAACCGAATACATCCAGACCTGTTATTTTGGCAAGGGTTGTGGTCGGTATCCCGATGGAACCAAATGCAGTAGGGGTTGCATTGGCTACCAGACATACGATTGCTGCGAAAACCGGGTTAAATCCAAGGCCCCAAAGCATACTGGCCGGGATGGCTACTGCAGTGCCAAAGCCTGCCATGCCTTCCATGAATCCGCCGAATCCCCAGGCAATGATCAGTACCAATACTCTTTTATCGTTTGTTACACTTGCCAGCATTTTTTTAATCGTTTCCATCCTGCCGGTGGCAACACAGACATTGTAAGTGAAGATTGCGGCGATAATTACAATAATGATAGGCCACAATGCAAGAGCGATTCCTTCTCCAACTGCAGTAAAACTGTCAAGCACCGGCATTTTCCAGACGAATACCGCAAGTACATATGCGATAGCCAGTGCAATGGAACAGGCTTTAAAGCCCGGAATCTTCAGAGCGGTTAAGGCTATAATCAGCCATATTATCGGTAGTAAAGCTAAAATAAAAGAGAAAGTCATATTCATATCTGGCTCCCATCTGCCCGCCTATGGGCATGAATAAATTTTAGTATACCTGTTGAAATCACGTGATTTTAATTGGTCCTACCAATTTTTGGTGCAAAAAATAAGGGGCTGCCACAAAACAGAGAATTTTTGCAACACCCCTGTTCCACCAATCAAGTTTGAATTGGTAGGACCACTTTTTGTAATTTAATTATACTTTTCTTTTTTATCCATGTCAATGAACGTCATTTTTTTCACAAGAGATTTGTCTACTTTTACTTTAAACCGTTGATTTTTATTAATTTCTCTTCGTTCGAACGCAGCTTTTCGTCAATTACACCAAAATGTTTGTTAATTGCTTCATAAGCCAGGTTCTTATCTCTGCGAATCAGGCTCTGGACCATTTCCGTATGAGCTTCCTTCAGAACCTGCTTGCTGTCCGGAGAACTCAGAATTTCCCTTCTCAGATCAACAATGAACTGATCAATTAATTCAGACAGTGCCTGCAGGATGTCAATGATCAGCCTGTTATTGGAGGCCTGGGCTATATTGTAATGGAGTTTCTTATCCAGAATAATGTTATTTTCTTCGGTTTCACTTTCCAGTATACGGTTTATTTCGACCAGCTTTTCCACTTCCTGATCCGAAATATTGTCAATTGCCAGGAGCAAAGCCTGCATCTCCAGACCCCTTCTCAACTGGGAAATCTGATTATAATCAATCTGATTTAAGAGAAACATAATTGACATGGATTCGACCAGGTTGTTTTCAAAATTACCGGTAAGATAATTACCGGCGCCCTGATGGCTGGAGATAATCCCCATAATATCCAGCGTCCGGATCGCTTCCCGTACGGAGTTCCGGCTGACACCCAAAGTCAGCGACAGTTCTCTTTCCGCCTGCAGTTTTCCCCCCATACTCAATTTGCCTTCCCTGATCTGGCTTTTGATATAATCAATCACCTTTATATAAGACTTTTTATTTAATTCTTTATTTTCCATGGTTTCACTCCTCGCACTATTCTATCTCTCATTGTATTATCCACTACTGTAAAATGCAAACATAATCTGTCAAAACATGCATAAACAGCGGTTTTTATAATATTTTAATGATTATTTTGCAATGTTTGGAGGAATGTGCTGAATGCCTTTGGAAACACGTGAAAGTTTCTGTTTGCTGGGTTATTAATTTCCAAAGGATCAGGCTCAAAAAAATCAGGCTTAAAAAGATACAATCCTGCATCCTTTTCGCCTGATAGCTTTGGCCTTAACGATTAAGAGGCCGGTTATCACTAACCGGCCTCTTTCAAAAAACAATAATGCGGGAGATGGGACTTGAACCCACACGATCATACAACCACAAGATCCTTAGTCTTGCCTGTCTGCCAATTCCAGCACTCCCGCATGTCATATATAAGGTAAAACCATACAGCTATGACCATCTGTATAGCTTCGTGCAGAAGAAGGGACTTGAACCCTCACAGTATTGCTACCACACGGACCTGAACCGTGCGCGTCTGCCAATTCCGCCACTTCTGCATTTCGCTGTTTTCGCTGTTATTACTTGCGACAACAATAAGTATTATAGTATACAAGCTTTAATCTGTCAACAACATTTCTCCAAATTTTTCAAATATTTTTTTTGTATATATTTTTCAAAAAACATTGACAATTTCAGCCAAAAGTGTTAAGATATGATTCGTTGTGCGGGAGTGCTGGAATTGGCAGACAGGCAAGACTAAGGATCTTGTGTCTGTATAGACGTGTGGGTTCAAGTCCCATCTCCCGCACTTTATATTTTTAATTAATTGTTTTTTCTATTGACATATTTCTCTTTTTGAGTATAATAGGTCATGTATTCCTCGATAGCTCAGTCGGTAGAGCAAACGGCTGTTAACCGTTGGGTCGTAGGTTCAAGTCCTACTCGGGGAGTTTTTTATTGCCTGAATTGTATATCGGGCAAATAAAAAGTGCAGATGATAATATCTGCACTTTTTTACATTCAGGAAATCTATGGGCCATGCCGGCTGCGCCGCGCAGGAATATGCCGGGGTACCGCCTTTATTTTTATGATGTTAAAACTTATTTTTACAGTTTTATCATATTCCCCAGACAGCAGTCATAGATTTTAAACGTACATACCTGTCAAGGTGGTACCCCGGTGTCTGTCATGACACCCATAGTTCGGGCGGACGTCTCATCTCCTGTAGACCATCCGCCCATCTTTTTTATTGCATCAGCAGCAGTCGTTATTATTGTTACTATTGCAGTCACAACGGCTTTGGGCGTTTCTGCATCCATCACGAAAACCCGCCCAGTACGCTTCTCTTTTTACCTGCTCACAGCTGTCAACTGCCGCACTCTCATTACATCCACAGTTGCTTTCGCAGGTATTCCCGCAGGTATTTCCAGATTTATTTCCGCAGGTATTCCCACAAGTATTCCCGCATCTATTTCCAGAGTTATTTCCGCAATTGCTTCCGCATCTATTTCTGCAATTGTTATTACACGATCTAAATAAACAGCTCATATTCTGCACCTCACATATTAATATACAATTTATTATATGGAGTGTACAGATCATATGTGAGTGAGGCTTATGGCTCAAATCGGCCTTGAAAGAAACTGCTTTTCCACATTAACCACTTCTTCTTTCCGTCATATAATGGGGTATCATAACAGTAAAGGAAGTAGTGTCCCTATGCCACCTCTCAACAGACCCCCCAGCGGCCCGCCTCCTAACAGGCCTCCCAGCGGTCCGCCCTCTAACAGACCTGCCAGCGGCCCGACTCCTATGGGGCCTCCGCCCTCCCAGACTCCTCAAAAGCCTGCCCAAGCGCGTGCAGGGACCAGAATGGTCAGTCCTGGTTCCATCAGACACTGTATCGGGCGTTTTACTTATGTATGGTTAAGCAACGGACAGGAATTTTGGTTCTTCCCCATTCAGGTATGGGGAAACAGCGTTGCCGGCTTTCGCTGGGATAGAAGATTCGGATGGTCCTATACAGGAATTTCATTGAACAGGATCGATATGTTTACATGTACCTGATGACCGGAGCAATTATAACCACCTGCCAAAGGGCTGGTTTACACCAGGATAAGTCTTTGTTAACAGCCGGCGTACCAATGCGCCGGCTGTTGCTTTGTCCCGCACCCCCCACTTCGATGACCGTCAAAGCAAATTGTCCGGTCATCAATATAGCAGATCGCAGGCGGTTTATGAAGCATATATCATCTACTGTAATTTCATACTTTTTCAAATATTTTTTTATTGCTGCCATACCCGCAGGCTCATTACACCGTGTTGATACCACTATAACTTCATATCCGGCCTTTCTGATTCCTGCAATCGCCTCTTTTATACCGTCAACCGGTTCATCCGGTATTTCGGTAATCCCATTCCAGCCGCTTTTATAGCTGTGAATCACCCCATCAAAATCAATTTGAATTTCAAAAATTATGCCTGGCAAGCTTATATATCCCGCGTTGCATATTCCGGCATAATGCTCCTTAAGCATGGAGCATCAGAAGAACTTTGGTCAAGAACCTGTTTATTTCTTAAATTTAGTAAATATATTAATTGGACTTTCACAGATCCTCATATTACGAATATACCTAATATAAATAATGTCTATAGGAAATCTCGGAATGAACGAGCACTATCCATTTGTAAACCCACCGCTTCCTTATGCCTATGATGCCCTGGAGCCATGTATTGACACAAAAACAATGTGTCTTCATCATGACAGGCACTTACAAACATATGTGAACAATCTCAACGATACCTTAAAAAATTGCCCAGAGCTTCAATGCTGGTCTCTGGAAAAGCTGCTTTGCAACGCCAGCAGCCTGAATAAGGATACGCAGACATCCATCAGGCATAATGGCGGCGGCGTTTACAATCATATTTTCTATTTTAATGGTATGTCTGATTCTGAAACACGGTCTCAGGCGGGAATGCTGTATTATGCAATTGTTGCGAACTTTGGATCTGTAGAAAACTTTTTCGACGAATTCAGGGAGAAAGCTCTGTCTGTTTTTGGTTCCGGCTATGCATGGCTGGTGATGGATCAGAGCGGAAAGCTTAAAATCGTAACGACAGCAAACCAGGATACACCTATCGTCCAGTGCCTTTGCCCGATTCTTACCATTGATGTCTGGGAGCATGCATACTATTTATTGCATTATAACGAGAGAGAGGCTTATATCAATAACTGGTTCCAGGTGGTCGATTGGGAACAGGCCAATAAGCTCTATATGAAATGTTCGTGTTGTAAAAATTAGCATCAAAAAACCCCGGAAATGCCAGGTTTCCGGGGTTTAAATTTATCTGCGTAGAACATCCATAATAGATAACCTATCTTTTCCAAACTTTCTAAGCCATCTTTCCTGTAATCTCTTCTTTGGGCCTTTTCTTGTTGCTAACCATATGAGAATCTTCTGTATCTTCATATTTACAGCACCTCCCTTTACTGGTTTTCCATGTCAATCACTTTTACCGAAATCCTATATGCAGTACAGATAAGAGCGTTGATAAAAGGAATCAATATATATATATATTAATTGCACGCTAAGGCGCGTACCCTTTCATACTCCTGATATTCGCTAATTCCAGATAATGTGTTTTTTTCTTATAATTATAAGAAAACAACGTAAAATCTGCATATTCCGCGAAATCTGCGCATCCGTTCCAGAGGAACGGAGCGCCATTCCGCTTGAAACTGAGCATTGCTCAGTTAGTTAATTAGTTGCTTTTTTCCACTCGGCGGTCACGCCCTGGGAATTC
>JAEZFK010000030.1 GCA_023437715.1 Bacillota bacterium
ACCAATATCGATAGATTTTGAAAATGCACCCTTAGGGAGCTCTATTAAAGTTACCCTTTTTTACCATCGATATAAAAAAGAAATCTCTTGCTAATTTATACTTGACTTTTCATAGCTGGTCTCCTCCTCATCTTCGGCTTTTTGCAAAACGACAAGATTTGGTGACAAAAAATTACATATCTGTCTCTTTTGTGCCTGTATATGAAGATTCTTAGTTTCCATGAACACTTCTCCCGTTTCGGAAATTGATAACGATTCATATTGTGCACGCTGATGTTCCCGAAACGATTCTTTTTGCATTTCTTTGTTCCGCAGCTCCCAAAGGCGGATCTCTGCACGTTTTTGTGCTTTTGCCGCATCATTTTGAATCATCCTTTGTTCCCTTTGAAGTTCTTCATAAAACCGGCGCTGCCGCTCTTCTTCCTGCCATTGGACCAAATTAATGGTACTGCTTGTGCTCCCAGTAATATTTGGTGTATAATCTCCTTGATAGTACATATTCTACCTCCTGGTGTTATGCTTATTTGTTACTGTGCTCGAGCAGATTTAATTTATCATAATTTTAAGGTTTAGAATATTCTAAATCAAACCGGGTTCGATTTAGAATAATATCATTCGATTTATTCACTTTTGAAAGGAGTATTTATTATGAATCTTAAAATGAATATTTTTGACATTAACAATCACTTCCCATATTTGGACCCAATGATACAAAGATATTCTATTACTTCCCCCTTAAACAAAGATTCTGATATATGGAACGACTGTAAGAATAGAATTATGAAAATCTATGGCAGTGACAGCACCGCTTTAGGTGATGATTATATAATCGATAATCCCCACAAATTAAGCAGTTATTTTTCTAACTTTAAATTTGAACCTATCCTTGATAAAATATTAAATGTTGTCTCTATGCAGTTGTACCATGCCGTCATGAATCTTCAAAGCAATCCTCTCTCAAATGACATACTGCTAAAAAACGACATATTTAAACGAAAAGCCGATTATACTAATTCAGATAAGGAAAAGACCCTCCCGTCTAAATCATTAACCGATAATAAGGACTCTTATGTAAAAACAATGGAGAAGAACTTAGAAAATCTCAAGCTTTATGGTTTTTCCACTCCCTTTGATGATTTTCTTCTATATTTATACCAATCTGTATTTTATAACGATAAAAAAAAGACTTCTGGCAGTATAAATGCATTGTTTCCAGAACTCTTATTATTTTTCAGGATATATCCGAAAAATATTCCCGGGCATTATGATTCCCCGCCCAGTTTTAAATATATAGATAAATTAAAAGGAAAATTTGTCGACATTCAAAACAATTTAGACTTAACATTTGAACAGAATCAACTGTTTCATTATGAGATTGATTCCTGGTTTGGTATCGAGCGATTATATTCGTCAACGGAATACTTTTTAGATTTAATACGCAATTATAGTTCAGACACTCAAGTAAAAATTATTATTACAAACTATGGGGATTGTTTTAAATTACTTTATGAACTGCCTGTATCTTTGCAAAAAGATTATGGTCCTAAGTTAAAAGAAATCATTCATAAACTTAATTCCCAAACATATAACAGACATATGGAAGAAGAATGCAAAACAGAAATATTGCAACCTCTTCAATCACTTTTAAAAGAGATGATTGTTGTTAATATGTTAATGACAGAAATCAGTATTTTTTTGGCTCACAATCTATATGTACAATTATTGCCCCCTTTAAATAGCTTTTCCTCTTATGATCCGCAATATATAATTAACAAATTCCAAAAAATATTATTGCCACATATTAGGAAAATATCATATGATTTTTCTCCAAAAAGTATATTGGAACTTCATGATGATAAATATGATAAAACTACGAAGGAGAAAAAAAGGCCACTAATAACTCCTAACTTTTTTGATGAATATGATAAAACAATATTCTCTGCTATTGTTCCGTCATACCCTTTCCCTACAAAAAGGCAGAACTACCTTAACCGTATGATGGCAAAAGATACCTGGAACTTAAGAGATTCGTATATAAATGAAATACTCAATTATGTGATAGAACAAAAGCAATTTGCAATAAACATATAGAAATACACTTCTGCTATAAAGTGATAAAGTTGGGCATAATCCATTTTCATACATTCAAATGCCCAACTTTTGTAAAATTAATTTTATTTTTTTATCCAAAACCCGGTAATGCACCAGTAATTATAAATTTTTTTACATAATCACAAAAAAATCTGGGCATAAGAATCAACTGTGCCCAAGTTTCCATTTTTATTTAATACTGATCTTTCAAACAAAAAGACTGCTGTCCCTGAATCGGATAGCAGCCTTTTTGCCTATTCATTTATAAAATCAAATTTAACTCTTCCCACCAAATAAATCGGTATGGTTATCATTCGTCCGGACTTACCACCGTAAGTATCACCCTTTAAGAAATAAACAGCTTCCACTTTCCTATCCTGTAAAAGCTGCTGTGCCGTTTTTCCAACGGCTCTCCCTGCTTTTACCTCAATGCCATAGTTTTTGTAATTTTTACGATTATTTAATATGAAGTCAATTTCTCCATCCTTATATAGCCCAAACATGGGAGCAGCTCCTGCAATCTGTCTCTTTTTGATGCGCTTGACTAAATCAATATAAACAAAGTTTTCGCTAAGGATGCCCCTGATGGTTGCGGGATCAGCCCCTGCCATATCAAGGAAGTTTCTGCATACTCCCAGGTCCATGAAATAAAATCTTCGATTAATAGACACTGCCATTGGATCAGCGTCATTGGCCTGGCCGCAAAAACCGATAATATGAGAGCGATAAAGCCAGCCAATCACCCGATTGATACTTCTTTTTGTGGTTCTTCCGCTATCCTCGTGGTATACAATGCTGGACAATTCCGTTATTAAATCTGATATTCCTTTTTTCTCTCTTATCATGGTTTGTGCAATGGATGGAAATATCTGTTCAAAAAGATTCACTTCCAGAATATCCTTAAAATAGCGTTGCGATTCATCAATAAAAATCCCAATAATTTCTATCATCGTTTCCCGGCACACCTCAACATCTTCTGTTTCCAGATATTTTCTTACTACCGCCGGATATCCGCCAATCTGGCAATAGATATCATAACAGGACTTTAATTCATCGTATTGTTCATGGTGACTCTCTCCGTACAAGCTCACACCCTCATATAATTCCCTTTTTCCAAGAGCATCCAAAAATTCTTCAAAGGACAATGTGTATAAAGTTAATTTCTCAATATCACCAGCCGGAAGAAAATACTCATTCTCCATAGTCTTACCCAGATAGCTTCCTGTCACAATAAAATGGCACTCAAAGTCTCTGGCAAACTGACGAATCAATGAATATACCTTTGCTGATTCCTGAATCTCATCTATGACAACTACAGTATTTTTATCATCTGCAAATTCCGGGTCAAATAATTCGAATGCCTTATGCAAAGGCCTTTCAACTCTTGCTTCCCCCGGTTCCCACTTTGTAGCTTTTTCCAAACATGCAATATACTCCGCGCCTGAAGTTTGAAGCATATTAATATAAAAATATCTTTGGTAGTTTTCCCTTGCAAATTTATCCAGTATAAAAGTCTTCCCCGTCTGTCTTGCCCCTTCTAACTCCAACACTTTCCCACTGTCATACTTTTTCCACATGATTAATTCCTGGTATATATCCCGCTTCAACTCCACCATGCCACCTTCTTTCATCAACAGTATATCCATTATATCATACTCCAACGTTAATTCAAATTTCTTTCAAAAAAATGACTAGGAAGCCATAGCGGTTTGCGGACATATCCGCAAACCAGCGAAAAATCTCATGGCCACCCTTCTTTTTTATACTACAAATTCCAGCATGAAATCCTGGAACATGTCATAGGTGATGCTATCCTCCGTCACCGACTGAAATATCAGCTGCAAAATATAATCAGCCTCTTTTGTATCAGCAGCTACACCCCCTACAAAGCAGAGAGTGGTAAATATTGCTCTAAACTGTTCCGGTACTTTATCATCATCCCAGCGGTTTTTCGCAGCAAATTCCTGCAGATATGCTATAAGCTTTTCTTTCATGAACCTTCCTCCTTAAAAAGGTTTTTGTATTTTCCGAATGAGCTTCCTTATTATCCATGAGAGCAGGGAATAAAATTCTCCTTTACAAAAGCAATCATCCTAACCGGCTCTTTTCTGGCGCTCTCTCTATCAGACATTTTTCAGAATGGAACACAATCTCAATCGTCCCTGAGGAACGGGAGTAACGATATATCTGGTTAGATAAACGATCCTCTTCCAAAACTTCACTTTGATTAATCTCAGCGACCATAGAACTGATTTCTTCGTAGGAAATCTCTCCCCAATCCGGAATCAGCAGCATTTCATGGACGCTTGATGGGAGTATGATAATATCCGCATTTTTCCTCTCCGCAAATTTTTGCAAAAGATCTTCATATAAGATACAGCAAGCGCCATTAAGACTCTTTTCATTCGTTAATACAAACATTTGAAACCCCTCTTCATCTAATTCATCAGTATTGCAAAGCTCCCCTGCCTCCTCTCCCAGCATAGTCTTAATCATGTCATACATCACATCTTGTATTGTCCTGATACTGGCCGGACACAGTCGTTCCGTATTTACTTCCGCCAGACGATGCAATTCTTCCTTTGTCACGCCCCACTTTTTCAAATGAGCATTATGGATGAGCACAACCGATTGCCCTAAATCATCAGTATCCCATAGAACATAATAAACAATGGCCAGATCAAGGTATGGTGTATTGGGGATATCCGATAATAATTCCATATTTTCCTCTTGGCAAATGAGCCTGAAAATCACTCGATTCTTTAGCTGGTCAAAATCAAAAGAATATCCAGCAAAGTTCTGTCCCTGTTTCAGTCTACCCTCATAAATTTGAGGAATCTCCGCTAAGATTTCTTCCATATCCATCCCTTTATTGTATTTCTCAAAGTACGGTTCCAGATAAATGACCGGAGATATGCGGTCTCCCTGGCTTTTTATCGTAATGCTGTTCAACATCAAACCATTATTCCTTGCAATTTTCTGTGTCTCTGCCTTATACCCATCTCCCATCCTTACCTTGATTCCCTTTAAAATAGCATTCTCAAATTCTTCATATGTCATCATCTTATTTTCTCCTAGTTTTTCCTGATTTTTAAATAAACTTATTGTTGTCTGCTTATGTAATTCTTTTTTATACAAATTCCTGCGTTTCAGCTCTCCGAATGACTTTCATTATTTTTACATTTTCCTCCCCTGAGACTTCATAACCGTCTGCTGCCTCATATTCCGGAAATCCTTTTAAAAATCATGATTCCATCTTTTAGACCTGAAAGGTATAAATAACGGTTGTCTTCTGCTGACTTTGCAATCCAGTCATCTAAAACACGTTCCAGCGCCTCTCTCTGTTTCTCATTTAAATTTTTTGTAAATTTCTCCATTCGGTCGTCAAAAGCAGTTTCTTCCTGAAGATTCTTATGGGAATGCTCGTTTAGCAGCATCTCAATCCGCTCGCAAAGCATTTGTTCTAACAAATCCTCCATACACATTTTCCCTTCTTTTTGCAATAAAAAAGGCCCTTGCAGCTCCTCACCGCAAGGGCAAAACCTATTGTATTCGCTGAAACCAGTCCGGTAAATTATGGGAAACACGAACCGGAATCCCATCTTTATAGATGGCAGCTCTTCTGAATATATTAGTATTATCATATAGGGAAGCCAGATTACATAAGGGGAGAACACGCTTTAGATTATGGAATGTTTCCAAATATCTTTTTTCCACATCTTCATCCGGTATGCCATGGCCTCCCATGGAGACCCGATGAGCAATTCTCTCTTTTGCAAGTTCAACAGAGTCAATTCCAACATAGTACAATTCGATGTAATATCCCTGATTCCCGGCTTTTTCTATGGTGTTAAAAATTGTCTTGCCGCAAAGAGTTGTCTCCTGGTTAAAGGAAACGCCTTCGGACAAGCATCGATTCAGCTCTAAAACAGCAATTTTCCCGGCTTTCATGACATCCGCAGTAATCTTCCAATCCCCAAAGGTCTTGATGATTTCATCCGTATTAATTCTTGGCATTTGCTGATATTTGGGAAACGTCTGATACAAGGTAGACTTTCCGGCTCCATTCACACCGGCAAAAATAACATATCGTTTCATCAGAACCGATTCTCCTCAATTACTTTTTTCTGTCTCTGCTGGAGGACAAGATCACTGACTGCCGAGTAGAATTCCTGTTCTTCCTCTGTTTCCGCTCCAAGGATCAGCTGGGTTGCCTCGTCTGGATCTAATTTTAAGCACTCTTTATATAACATCTTTAAGGTATCGTTTGTAGACATATCATCACCACTCCTTCCCTCTGGATAATTGCATTATATCATAGGCATAGAACAGAATTCAATGGAGTGCTTAAACATTTATGCATTGACATAAAATAAATTACGCCGCCTGTTCCGTGAATTCCCCGTCAATTACCTGATTGGAGACCTCACTCATATCGGTGGATAATTCAGTCTTGATCGTTTCATCCGTGCTGATGGCCTTTTGGAAATCGGACTTCATCGGTGCATATTTTAAAAGCTGCTTGATAACTGTCTTTTTTGCCATGCCCTCATAGTTGCTTTTCCATGGGCTGAACTCTGTATCATACGATTTGGAATATCTTGCAGCATATGCATCAATATAACTTTTACTCATGACTTCAAAACGGTATCCTCCATTATCTAGCCGGAAAATTGCATAGAAAAGCCTGCTGTTCCCACGATCTTCTATGCACGGCCGGTGAATCAGCTTCGGATTAAGCCCAAGCTCATACTCAAATGTATCATGTTCATATACGGTATGAGCTTCCACGCTCTGGATTCTTTCATTCCGGTAGGCTAAGTCAATCATTCCACGGTATCCAATCTGGAACTGGCATTCCAGAATCCCCTTATTCTTATAAGGAATTAAATAAGATTGACCAAGAGGGGTATTTGGCTCTAAACCAAGCTGGGCTGCATTCATCAGAGCCGCAATGAAACTCATAGGAGTACATTCCGCCAGCTTTGGTGTGTTGTTAATTGCTGACAGTGCTATCCTGGTAAACCGCTCCGGCGTAAGGATGCTGGGAAGCGCCCTCTCTATTTCTGGAGCCAGAGCTTTTACCATATCTACAATCGTCATGTTTTTCGTCAGCTTCACCGGGCTGCTCTGGTTCCCAGCCTTTCTTTCCAACTCATTTTTTACATCAATACCCATTTCTTTTCCCTTCCTTTCCTTAAGCTGCCTTTACCGTAAAGCGTCTGGAACTGGTGACATTTAGAAAGTCCTCATATACCTCAGGTTTCTCCGCTTTAATTCGCTTTGTATCCAACCGTGCCATATCTACATTTGCCCAGGTGACCCTGTATTTATCATTAAAAGCCATCTCGTTCTCCTGCATATACAGTTTAATTTTCTGATCAATCTCCTTTTGCTCCTGTTCCAATTTTTTAATAAAGGAAAGAATTTCCTCTCTCCGCTCCAAATCCTTATCAAAGCCGATTAATGGAATCGTTGATCCCTCTCTTGATAAGTGAAAATACTGTTCCAGCACTTCATCACAAGCCTTGGAGCCATCCGGTTCCGGCATGATTCCAGGGACTACGTGGTTGTCCCAGAAATCGGATTCTATGGTAATCAGATTCTGGATCATGACTTCATCCCATGTGATTTTTGCATATTTGAATTCTTTCCCCAGGATCACTACGGCAATATACCACTCCCGCTTTCCCGTCACGATCATGTAATGACAGCACTGTATCAGGTAATGGGGCGGAATCTCTCCATCTTTCCACTTATCGGAACTATAGGCGCTGGCCGTCTTACATTCCAGACCAGCATCTTCTCCGACAATGAGACGGTCTACATCAGCAAACATAAACGGATAGTCCGTACTCCGATACATCATGTTGGAACGCCGTACCTTTAATCCGGTTTCTTCCATAAAGCGCCGGGCCACATAATCCTCTAAGTCACGCCCCTGTCTCATGGCTTCATTATCTTCATCAGAAATCTGCTCTGATACTTTGTCTTGATAAACACTCATAGGACTTGCATACGGATTTAAACCGCATATTGCTCCGGCATCGGAACCGCCGATACCGGTCTTTCTAATTCTGAGCCATTCTTCATGGCCCATTTTTGTTGTAGGAATCATTTCATACATGAATTTTTTCTCCTTTATCCACATGGGGGATAGCTACAGCGAGCGTTATCCCCATATTTTTGACAATTAAGCACAGTCATCCATTTCCCCGTCAAGAAAGCCATGTTCCCGGAAACTGTAAAAATTATCTTTTCCAAGAATAATATGGTCTTTCAAGGGGATTCCAAGAATTTTCCCGGCTTCGACAATCCGCTTTGTAATACATTTATCTTCCCAACTGGGCTCAGGATCTCCAGAGGGGTGGTTATGGAAGCACATGATACAAGCCCCGTTATTGAGAAGCGTGTGCTTAAATAAAATAGGAATGTCAATTCCGCAGTAATTAATCCCTCCTACCGCCGCGACCTCGACAGCCTGGGGCTCCATCCGGTTATTTAAGGACATAACAAGCATGAGCTCTCTGTCTGCCATATGGCATAAAGGCCTTACGGTTTCCGCCGCCTTTGCTGGGGAAGAAAGGCGACCCATTCCATACAGGCTCCGGCTCTCCTTTACCATCTCAAGATGAATGACACTTACCCTCTTTTCAGGAATGGGACGCTTCATCATTTCTTTTAATGCTTCATTTGTTTTCTGTCTGACCAATGATATTTCCTCCTGTGATTTGCTTTGATGATTTCTTTTCATTTCTTATACAATACTACATATTCACTGCTTATTACTTCCAGCCGGTAGCCGTTTCGGAGCTGTCTTAAAGTCGATATTCCACTGCCTGCCGCCGCCATAAGCACTGCCGTGGAAGCGGCTGGCGCTCCCATGACAAATGCCGCCGGTGTACCTGCGACCATGCTCATGGCCGCCGATGTCCCAAATGTTGTTGGGACCGCCAGCAATGCGGCCACCGCAACTGCCAGACAGGCAAGACATACGCACCAGAGAAACCGGTCCAGATACCAGATCTTCTTAATCCTTGGCGCCAGCCGGCCTTTTACCCGGATTGTCTCTTCTTCGTTATCAATGGCAGTTCCTAAATCCTGTTCATTTTCTACAACCATGCATATCCTCCTGACATAAAAAAAAGGCATATCCCGCTAAGGATATACCCGGCATTCGTTTCTTATTTTCCTGTGGTTAAGCGCATTTCAACAACTCATACGCTTTGTCAATCATGGCGTTCCCATCAACAGTGCGGGAAAACAAACTTTCCTTATAATTGGCCCGTTCCCGTAAGGGCTTGGAATGGGTTGCAAAGTCTGATACCGCATTTACAAAACGATAGCCGTTTTTTCCTGTGTGCACCAAATCCGGCGCATCAAAATAACGCTGCTTTAAATCTTCTTTCATTCGCATAAGATTCTTTTTCTGCTGGTCTGTGGGTTCTTCCATCAATGGGAACAGGGCATCAATGTATTCATACACCTGTCGGTCGGAAACCTTTATTTTGCAGAGCTGGTCAATGGCCCTTCCTAATTCTCCCATGTACTCACTTGCATAGAACAGAGTGTTACGAGCATCCGACAGTTTTCCATTGATATTCCCGGTATGGTTGGTGGACCAGAAACGCTTGGCCGTGGAAAGAGCCAGGTTCAATGTGTTATTACATACCACACGGACCGGTGTCATGGCCGCCTTTATGGAACCCGAACCATCATGGCTGTTCATGAATACCAGATACGGCTCAATCTCATCACCGGAGATAATATAACGGTGAGGCAGCTTTGCCAGTACCCAAGTACGTCTACCCTCCTGCAAACTTCCTGCGGTTTCATATGTAACACCCTCCCCAAGAAGTTCATCCGTAAAGGCAAATGCTTCCTTGTTCTGAACCACCTTATACCGGTTTGTAACCACTCCTAAAATCTTTTCATCAGAGTCCCGGACATTTGCTAAAAATCCCGGAATCAGACCTCCCTCCGTTGTCTGGATCGGCTTCTGGATCACGTTCCAATCCAGGCCCGCCAGTATTAACGCCTCTGCTGACGTCGGTGCTTCCTGCACCATAGTCCCCAGCCCATGCCAGGGTTTTTCCCTAGTGTAAAACATGCTCTCTACTTCTGCTGCCATAATAATCTCCTCCTTTATTGGTTGATTTTTGGTTGTTCCCTATGGCCTGGGAACATAAAAATGCCCCAGGCTTTTCTGCCTGGGGTGTCATTTTTTCTACCGGTTATTCATCCTGGTTTAAAACATCAATAAGCGATAAGATAACCTTTAGAAGGGCCGTGAGAATTTCTTTATACATGAAGTTTACCTCCTGAAGTATTCTCACAGTTATAATATCTAATCGAAAAGATAATCCTTTTAAATAGCCTGTTTTCCGCTTAGTTTATCCGAATTTTAATTGCCACTACTTTTACATCATTATTGTATATCATAATAACCGTCAATAGGATATTCTAATTTGGAGCTTGAAGTATCAACCCATATATTGATTTTAGTGTAATCATTTATATCATCCCATAATGCAATGACATACGCCGGATTCTTTCCATTTGAATCTACTAAATCTCCTTGACAAACATATTTAGAACCGTCATTTCCATATACTCCCATAGACCATGCTCCGCCCCCATCATTAGGATATAAAGTATATATGGTCTGATCAAAATTCTTGGTTGTAGAGAATATAAGAACTGGAACTCCATCTTTAATATCTGCTTTTGCAAACAGACCAGACTCTTCCGAATACCATGTATTACTAAGCTCTTTCCATACCGGGTATTCTTTTAATTCTGGATAGGTATTGCTTGTGTTGGGAATATAAACCTCTTCCGGCATATCAGAAGAATCGTCAGGAAGATCCCCGGAAGCTTCTTTTGTGGAATAAACCGCACTTTCTTCATCATAATAGCTGTCAGCTTTTGCAGCACCATTGGGATCGAACACATAATCATCTTCCGTTTCTGGAACCGTTGGCGCCGGAGCTGCCGCCTGTGTGCTTCCAACCTTGTTTGAGAATGAGTTCACTGGAGAAGTATCTGCCGGTACTCCGTTTTTAATCATATAATCAGCTGTTTCAAATATTATATACAATGTAGTCGAGTATTCGAATTCTGTGGTTGCAGATTGCCCTTCGTACTCTAAATAAGATATATTAAAATAATCGGAATCTTTATCAACCGCAAATTGAACGCATAGGTCACCTTTGCCATTTGAGGAGCGTTTTAATTTACCATTATATTCTACATAATAGAGACCTTTTTCTTTGGTCACATACTTCCATCTGCCATTATCACAGATCGCATCAAACGCTTCTCCATAAGTCATATTAGGATAATTGACTGGTGTTGATTCCTCCACTAACTTGGCAACTACAAATCTGGCCGGAATGATATCTGTAATTTTTCCGTCATTAAGAAAATTCCCAATTAGAATAAAAGCTACCAGACCAAGGATTGTATTTCTCCATTCCTTTGCTTTCTTCTTTCCCTCTGGGGTAGACTTATCAATTTTCAATCCTTTTAGTTTCTCTGATATCCAACCAACGAATCCATCGACTTTCTTTCCAACATCTTCTGGATCAATGTCCGCTATTTTCTGACCGATTGTTTTCTTTTCTTCTCCCTTTTCTTCTTCAGTTTGATTATCTTCCACTTCCTCATTACCATTTAAATCTTTCTCTTCTTCACTCATTGCCTTTTCTCCCTCTCGTATAGTATTTTAGATGATTTTTGTATTCCCTCTATCATCACTGCTATAATATATAATTCTATTTTTTAACTTTTTAATATCCCAAGCGTAAAGAAAACATATCTCACCTTTAAATGCGTTTGCAATTATAAAATCCACGTGCTCCGTCACACAGAACCATTAACTAATTCACTTCATTTCCCCTTTTTAAAATCTCTTTCCTCTTCACAAATACATAAACCTTTTTTACTTTCTGATATAAAAATTCCCCAGGCAACCGTGCCCGGGGAGACTTTTCTGCCGATTACTTACTCATATTCCGAACAACAAAGTTTTTTCAATTACGTCAACTGGGTGAATCCCCTCTGTTGTTCATTTCATTCCTAATCAGCCTCTCTGCAATTTGATTCCCCTGATTCTTCTCATATAATCTTTGTAATTCAGCAGAAGTTTTCTTCTTCAGCTCACGCTCGGTCCTCTCTTCCGCCTTTTCCTGCACATCTTGATAACTGTCCGAGAATTGCCTCATCCCATCTTCAACCGTGTGAGCTACATCACCAAATGAGACTTTTTTATCTTTTTCTGTTTGCTTTTTCAAAAAGCCGCGCACTCCAACACCAATAAGCCCAACTATTTCCGAAAATAAATCACCCGAATTTTTACTCATATATTTTCCTCCGACTTATCCGTATTTTTATTATTCTCGGTCTATGACCCCAGTTCCGTTGCACCGATCACACTGTCCCCCGTCTAACGGATCATAACCGGTTCCGTTGCAATCCGGGCACTCTATTTCATCCGATACCTCTGTATAATAATAAAACCCTTTGCTTTTTTCCTGCTGTGAATCATCTTTTTTTCTTCGCATTTTCATCTTCCCCTTTTAATATCTCTTATTTTTCTCCATTTCCTTTTCAAACTTCTCTATATTCTTTTTCTGTTGTCTGCTTAGCTGTGGCTCCGGAAGTGAATCGCCATCACTTCTGTCGACATTCTTATCTGTTTTTGGAAACTTAGGTTCTGGATACGGCTTCATAAAGCCATTTGAAGATACCATTATTTTTTCTCCCTCCTGCCTTTCTCTCTTATAGCGTCCCGATCATAGGAAGGATTTCCTTTCAAATCTTGCCTCGCTTGATATTGGGGACAATCAAACATATTGCAAAATTCTGGTCTGTCATCAGCGGCAACACAGGTTGGACCGTGTGCACACGACCAATTATCTCTTGCCATAACATTATCCCTCCCCCAATTATCCATTTGCCTGTCCATCAAATTCATTTGCCAGAATCCAGCCTATAGTTTCTGTCAATCCAGCGGCAGTCGTTGCGTTTATAATATTCCCAGCTATCGGAATCCAGCCAAGCAAGACCTGTGACGCCGTTCTCCCCACAATCGCTGCGGAAGCCGATGCTATCGCGGCTTTCGCGGCACTTTCTCCTAAGGTAATATCAAAAACCTTTCCCAACGATATTGTCATTGTTAGCTGAATCGGTGTAAGAATTAAATTGTCACTTCCCGGAATTTGTGCCAATCCAGCGCCAACACCAGCAGCAGCAGCGCTTGCAGCATGAATTATTGCATGACACTTTACTTTCTCCTCGTCTGTCATAAATATCATCCTCTTTCATCATTCGTACCGAGCTCCGCAGCTCCGGCATTTGTTATCAAATACTGTGAACTGACCACAGTTACTGCACTTCTGCCCTTTCCCCCCTTTTCCGGCGTTCACAGGCAAGATCATTTGATATCCGCATTTAGAACACTGACGTCCACTTGTTGTTTCAAAAAAAGTAAATTTCCCACAATTAGGACACAATTTTCCTGCCATATCATCACCTCCAATCGCTTACACATATATACATATATATCGTATTTTATTATACGATATATATAATTATTTTTCAATCACTAATAAAGCTATAATCGAAATAAATTATACGATATATAGGAGTGCTTGTAATGGAACGACAAAGATCTGAATTTGATGTTTTAGATAGAATCGAAAAAGAGCGGTTATCAAGGAACTGGTCAGAATATACCCTTGCCAAAAATTCCGGTATAACTCCCTCTACCATCTCGACATGGTATCGCAGAAATCTGCAGCCCTCCATATCTTCTATAGAAAAAATATGCAAGGGTCTGGATATGTCTCTTTCTCAATTTTTCTCTTCACCGGAAGATCAATGCGTAAACCTTACCGACAGTCAGCAGGAAATATTAGATGTATGGAAATATTTAAATGAAGAGCAAAAAGATGCTACGATTAAGATGTTAAAATCGTTTATAGAGAAATAAAAATAATTGAAAGTTCTGGGCTATAGTTTTTTTTGTTTAAGAGACTCTCTAAATTCTGTCTTAAAAATGCAGTTCTATAACCCAAAACTGGTTTAAAATTTATCGTGATAATGGATTTAGTCCATAAGTTCAAGATCTTCTATAGTCGGCCTGATTTGTGGCACATAATGATATACGATATCTCTCACATACATCTTAAATTCGTTCAATTCTGGCCACGCCCCACTATACAACTTTCCATCTACATAGCTGACCGTGTTCTGAATCATGTGAATATGTACATGATCCGTATCCGTGTGAACACCAAAGCAAATCTGATATCGGTCTCCATAAAATTTAGCGATATCATAAGCCATTCTATATGCAACGTTTACGGTAATCCCCCACTGGGGATCTGGAGAAATTATGATATGCCTGAGTTGTCTATAATTTCTATCGCTCTTCCCATATGCTCTCTTTACAAATTGCATTTGTTCCAGCATTTTAGCCGGATCATAGGGATCAGTTCCTAGCGCTCCGATATATCCCTTTGTCTTCTCCGGACAGGTCGCATATACGATTAAATCTCTTAATGCATGATTGTCTGCATATCCGCTTTTTACTTTAACAATGTCCATATTTCATTCATCCCTTCCCGTATTTCTTCAATTTTTATTTTTTTTGCTTCGTAAGGTTCATTTTCGTTCTCTTCCATTATCAAAAGTTCATTAAGGCATACCTGCGTCTGAGTTATCAGTCGCGCCTTTTCCTCTGGAACTTTTCTTACTCTTGTTCTGGAATTTAAAGCAGCCCTTCTTATGTATTCCGACATAGACATACCTGCTTTTTCCGCTTTCTTCTCAAGTTTCTCATCCTCCTCCGGTGTCCAGCGAACCGATCTTGTTATTGTTTTCTCTTTTTTCATATAGCATTTTCTCCTAACTATTTTTTATATATTAGTTAGTTAGATATAGTATTAATTTTAATATTCTTCATCACTCTATTTCCCTTTTGGTATTCATTTCATATTGGATAGATTTAACTATTCTCTTATATACACAGGATAACGATTTTGTCATACAAAATGTCCCTGCTAAGTGCAGATATTCCCGTCATAAATGATTTAATTTTATCTTCATCTAACATGCTTATAAAAATACAAAAAATAAATAGCGAAAGGAATTTTCATATGTTTGAATCCTATGATGATTTAGTTACGATTGAAGATTTATGTAAAATGCTTGGAATTGGCAAGAATGCTGCCTATGAATTGCTCAAGAGGAAACAGATTAAAGCTTTCCATATTGGCCGTGCCTGGAAGGTGCCAAAGAAAGCCGTAGAAGAATATATTCTACTAAATGCAAAACTGACAAAATAATTTCACAATTTGTAATAGCAATTTTTATGACATATATAATACAAGAGCCGAATACATTTTCTAGACATCCTATAAAGAAGAATTCAATAGATTTATTAAAAAACTGCAAACTACACATTGCCGAAGAGACGATAAGATTCGCCTAATAAGATACAGAACATTTGCCTTAAAACCTAAAACGGGAATGCCGTCATTGGTCATAATATCTTTCTGGATGACCCGCCAGTTAAGCCCGGCAAGCTCCAGGGCTGATTCTGAGGTGGGAGCCTCTGCTACGGAGGTGCCAAGGCCATGCCAGGGCGCCTTTCTTCCTGTGTAGAACATTGTTTCAACTTCTGCAGCCATTCTTCTTTCCTCCTGTCCTTGATTCGTTGATCTTATTTTTGTGTCTCTTACATGATTTTTCATGTACTTTAAATTATCCTGCTATTTTTCTATTTCTTTTACACGTTTTTTCCTCCTTTCCGAACAATAAAATACCCTCCGGCTATCAAAAGATGGGAGGGTTCAGCGGATTACCCGGCTGGCCTTCAAAAGCTGCATTTTCCAGAAAACCGCAAGTCCTTTACACCTGGTATTTTTCCGCAAAAGAAGAGGGTGTCGCAAAATCACTAAAATGAAGTGATGGAGTGACACTCTCATTCTATGTAAGCAAAAAAATAGGAAAGCCTCCTGTTTTGTGGATTCTTTTCCTTTTTCAAGCGTACTTTAATAAGCCGTTTGATTTCACTTTAATTTTAATGCTATATATTCTTCATACTCGTGAATTTGTCGCAGAAAATGTTGAAAAAATAATTCTCTGTGGGGATCCCTCTTTTGACGGTGCTTTGTATGTTTTACTATAACTCATTCCGGTTACCAACTGGTTACATTTGGAATTTGTTTGTATTTTCTTAATATTTTTTATAAACAAATCATTCTTCAGAGAGGGCTTCTATTCGAAGTAAAATCCCCCTCCACCAGACCTGTGGGCATGAGCGCTTTGTATGAGAAAGAAATAAAAGCAGAACTGGAGAAGATATGCGGACATAAAGGCTAGTCCACGAAACATGTTGAGGTAGAGGTTGATAAATAAAGATTTTACTAATAATGCATGGAAAGATTATATATTGACAGATAAAGGATAGAAAAGCCCTGAAAGCAAGCTCCCTTTCCGGGCATCTTGTATGAATAGATAACCTGCTCCTTACCAAAATCACCAAAGACGAAATTGGGCTACCATCCATCGTATAAGCCGTAGCATCTTTGGGCACTCCTCAGCGTTGCCCAAAGATGCTACAACAAAATCATTAACAGATCATTGAGTGATTATTCCTTTTACATTAAACTTTATTCATAACCTTTTTTGAAATACGGATGCAGCAGCAATCTCAATAATATTATTGTGCACCTCCAGTTCTTCCAGTTCTTCTGATAAATATTTAAAATCAATCGTTTCATTGAATCTTCTATATTCCCCGTTAGCGGTTCTCATTATATGCTTGAGCCGACCCTTTAATGTCTCCGGGCACTTATCAGAATAAAAAACTGCCTGAACTGTCTGTTGGGAAACTGCTATGATATTTTTAAACATTGTAGAAATAATATCTTCATCAATAATACTCGTATACTGTTTTATAACGTCAGGAGAAAGTGTAAGAAGCTTTGAATGGGTTGTTACCAGTACCTGGTATTCCTCCATAGTATCATATCTAAAATACTCCCTGCATTTCCTGACTGTATTTATAATCTCCGATTCATCTAAATCATATCATACATTTAGCTCCACTGATGAGTATCCTAAATTTCGGGTGATATTTTTGAATGATGTTCCTGTTACAGAGAGAGATGCATCAAGAATTATGATACGGATGCTGACGCTCCGGCAGTCATGTAGACATAGTAAGGCTTACTTTCCCCCAAACAGCTCTTTATATACTTTGGTTTGGATTCGGCCGAAAACGGCCCGTGAAATTTGAAAGAACGAAAATCAGTATGTTGAAACCAGGTTCCAGGATTGCAAGGTGCGTAATCCATACCATAGCACTCATCAGCATCGGCAGGAACAGGGAGGACTCTGCAAAGCGCTGTATGACTATTGCCTAAAAAATACAACGCCAAGCCCAAAATGGTGGCAATGGGTGCTGGTATGCACAAGGCTTGTAACATTGTATTTGCAACTTTCCTGGATAATAGTTCCAAAAATCCGGACAGGTAGTTCAAAGCGATGTTGGTATAATCAATTGGGTAAAATACAGGAAACAGAAAATACATAAAAAAATGCAGATAAAATTGAAAAAAATAAAATAATTAAATAAATATATTATAAACGCAAAAAAACAACCGATTATAAACATATAACCCTTGCAATAATGTGAATTTTACGCTAAAATATGAGTAGCAAAATAAAAATTTACTGGCGAATGAAAATTGAAAAAGGGATTTGAAAGGAGAGAAACATTATGAGAATGAAGAAGTTGGCTATAGTCTTTTTGACTGGAGCACTCACAGTAGGAGGAACAATGACTGCGGCTGCAGCGTGGGTTCCTTCAAATTCTGACTGGAAATATCAGAATGAGGATGGCAGCTGGCAGGTAAACAAATGGTTCCAGGATACAGATGGCAAATGGTATCATTTTGATGAAAATGGTCTTGCGCGTAAGGGCTGGTTTAAGGACGCTGATGGCAAATGGTATTTCTTTGCGTATAACGGAATTATGCAGACTGGTTTAATTAAAGTTGATAACAAGGTTTATTACTTGGAAGATTCGGGAGCTTTGTTTGTAGGTACTAAGAAAATAAACGATACGGATTATAACTTTACTGAATATGGAACCACTAACGGAAGCCCATCCGTGGGTTCCACCCATACCTGGGGATCAAATGGTAACCAGAGCGGGACGATCACAGGCGGAGGCGGGTTCTCCCGCGGTGGTAGCGGAAGTGGAAATGGCTCTACTACAATCGAAAGTGCTGAAATGACTACCGCAAAAAAGGCGATTGAAAACACCATTACTGAAGATATCTCCAGCGGATATGCGCAGTTTAACATTTCAGACCGGAAAATTACGGTTTCCATATCGGAAAGTCAGGAGACAACTGCACTAAGTGAAGCTCTGGATGATGCGGAAGATATTCTCTCTCAGATTTTAGGTGTTGACAATGTTAAAAGTGTTACGATTGGCTCTGTAACGTTGGATCAGACCTCTACCGCGGAGGACCTTAAGCAGGCTGCCAGAAATCTTGGATTTGAAGCGGATACTAAACTTGGTGACCTTACAGGGAAGACGGTAACAGTCACTTTGGAAAATGGTGAAACGATTGTTTATACTTTCGTTATCAAGTAAATAAAATAATCCGTTTATTCCTTTTTAGGGTGGCTCCCACAGGAACCACCCTATTTTTAAGTGTGGAGAGAATAATGAAAGCAGAAAAGCTATTGTTTATTTGCGGAGCAGTTTTAATCATGAGCATCAGCGTGAGACAAACGGTTTATGCCGGTTCTATTAATGAAAATGAGCAGTCTGTCATATCGGCGATAAATGGCCAATTTGAAAAAGATGGTGTTGTTTATGAGGTAAACCCGAAATACATAAGCTCTGTTACAAGCTATATGGGACGTGATGATGTGGATTTAACATCTGAAGAAGCTCAGTCCGCCATTTCAGAGATTTATTCCAATGTACAGACAGGGATAGAAAGCGGATATTTGACGGAGGTTGGAAGAAGTGATTCTGGGCAGGCTGAATCTCCTGTTTCGGAGGAAAATGAGACACCCTTGGATGAAAAAGCTTCGGACAAGGGCAAGGAAAAACATTTAGAAGCTGAGACTCCCTTAAACGAAAACAATAGTGCAGAGAATGAAACGGACTCAAAAAGAGAACAAAGCCCAGAAATCCAAACGAGTCCTGAAAAGAAACAGAGTACAAAGAATGCAGATCAGTTCCACATTATATCAATTCTTGAACTGGCTGGAAAAGCGCCTCCTCAAACATATAACTACTTATATGAAGATACTGACAGAGTGATGAGAGAGGTCAAAATCTCATGGGGAATTTTGAATACTATTACAGGAATTTTGGGATGCATCATCTTTTTGATTTTGATTTTGTCCATGTATATGAAATTATTGGTCAGTCACAGACACCGTAAGCTGCGCCAAACTTTAAAATATATTCTTTCATTTTCTATGGCTGTGCTTTCCTGTATTTTCTGTTTATGTGGTGGTATCTGGTTTGGGGCTTTTCAGAAAAATGCAATTTTAAATCGGCTGTCAGATACGGGATATTATCCGACCATTTACAACGAACTGAGAAAAGATACCTCGATTTCTTTCGCACTGTTAAATATTCCTGACAGCGTGATGGATGAAGCCATTACTTATGAAAAAGTTGTTCTGGCTGCCAGACAGCAGGTAGAAAATGATCTGCAGGGCGGAACCTATAAGGCGGATACATCTTTGCTGGTGGAACCTTTAAAATCTGATATTGAAGAATATTTCAAAGAAAATTCCGTAGAGCTGACAAATGAGGCGGAAATGGGCATAAATATTTTGATGGAGCGGCTTAATGAAAAATATACGGCTTTGTTGAAGTGGCCATTTGCACCATGGTGGCTTCAGACGAAAGGTGTATATGGGAAAATGGCATTTCTGGTTTTTCCATTGTCACTGTTTTTAATGGCGGCGGCACAGCTCATTCTTATTTTCATTCATCATTATAAGCATAGAGGGGGAATTCTTGGTGCACGTGGCCTGTTAGCAGGAAGTACTGCCGGGTTTTTAATATTTACCGTAAGCTTTTTGATTTTGAAAGAACGGTGGCAGGAAATAAGTCCTTCTTACATGAATTCATTTTTTGAAATTTATATAAACGGCATATGGCAGGCTGGGGCAGAATTCTGCGGAATCGTTTTCTTGTTTTCAGGTGTGATTCTGGCTGCGGCAAGGGCATGGAAAGAAGGGAGATAGTTGGAACAAAATTATGTGTTTGATATCCATTGCCATCTGATCCCAGGAGTAGACGATGGATCAAAAAATATGGAAGAAAGCCTTGACGCTTTAAAGGAAGATTATGATCAAGATGTCAGATGGGTAATATGTACTCCTCATGTGTCTGCTGATTTGAGTCATGAGGCAGAGGAGAAAATGAAAGCCTCTTTTTCCGAATTAGAACGCCGTTTAAAGAAAACTGATTTTGGAAGCGAGATGGAGATTTATCTGGGATGTGAATTTATGTACTCAGGAAGTCTTGCAGACCGGCTTGAAGCAGGAGAACTTTGGACTATGGCTGGGAGTGGCTATATTCTTGTGGAGTTTTTTCCTTCAATAGCCTATGAAGAATTATATCAGGCAGTCCGGCGGCTTTGCGCGCTTGGATATATTCCTATATTGGCCCATGTAGAACGATACTTATGTTTATATAAAAATGTTGACAAACTTCGGGAAGTACATGAGGCGGGAGCTTATTTTCAAGTAAATGCTACGAGCTTAAATGGAAATATATTTAATAAAAAAGTGGCCTATGTCAGAGGACTTTGTAAATCCGGACTGATCCATTTTCTTGCCACGGACAGCCATGGTATGGCATACAGGCGGCCAGACATGAAAAAAGGAGTTCAATGGGTAATGCGTAATTGTGACCGGTCTCTTGGAGAAAAGATACTGTATCGGAACGGACTTGCCATGTTGAATGATACTATTATTTAACAGAGGAGAAATCAATGGGAACTAGCCGGGAAAATGATTTAAATACAATAAATTTAATAGAATTATTTTATGTGTTAAAACAGAGAATATGGATAATTATACTGGCGTGCATTTTGGGAGCCATTACTTTTGGCTTATTTACTTCCATGGTGATGAAACCGGTTTTTACTTCTTCCACTATGCTTTATGTTGTCAATAAGACGACAACTCTGCCTTCTTTATCGGATCTTCAACTGGGAACGCAGCTTACGAAAGATTATAAGGTGCTCGTCACCAGCCGTCCGGTTACAATGAAAGTAATTAAGGATCTGGGATTAAATATGACGCATCAACAGCTTGTGGAAAAAATTAAGGTAATAAATCCAACGGATACCAGAATTCTCACTATTTCTGTAGAGGATGCTGACCCTTATATGGCTAAAAGCATTGCAGATAAGGTGGCTGAAGTGGCTTCAGACAGGATGGCAGAAATTATGGATTCTGCGCCCCCTAATATTGTGGAGGAGGCATATCTGCCTCTTGAAAAGACGAGGCCTAGTGTTCCTAAGAGTGTTGTTTTAGGCGGTCTGGCTGGTTGTTTTCTGGCTGGTTTAATTATTCTGATGTTATTTTATTTAAATGACACAATTAAAACTCCTGAAGATGTGGAAAAATATCTAGGCTTAAACACACTATCAGCAATTCCTGTGTTTGAAGACAATGGTTCGTCCCGCAAAAAGAGACGCAAAAAAAGCTTTGAGAAAGGAGGCAGGATTTCATGAGAAAGATTATATTTCGAAAAAAAGATAATCTTGATTTTAAAGCCAATGAAGCGTTTAAAACCCTAAGAACCAACATTCTTTTTTGCGGAAAGGACATTAAGGTTTTGACTCTCACCAGCTCTACACCTAATGAAGGAAAAACCTCCATATCCTTTCAGTTGGCCTCCTCTTTTGCTGCTTCAGACAAGCGAGTGCTGTTTATCGACGCAGACGTTAGGAAATCTGTGATTGCAGGCCGCTATAAAGTAGAAGGCAATCCCTTTGGCCTGACCCACTATATGACAGGCCAAAAAAATATGGACGATGTGATCTGCCAGACAGATATAAAAGATATGGATATTATTCTAGCAGGTCCGGTTTCGCCAAATCCGACGGAACTTTTGGGGGGGCCTTTGTTTGCCAGACTTTTGGAGATGCAGAGAGAAAATTATGATTATATTATTATCGATGCTCCACCTTTAGGGAGTGTAATTGATGCGGCTCTGGTTGCGAAACATTCGGATGGAGCCATTATTGTTGTAGAAAGTGGCGTTATTAGCTATAAGATGGCCCAGAGGGTAAAAGACCAGCTTGAAAAAAGCGGTTGTCGCATTTTAGGCGCAGTATTAAACAAAGTAGATATGGAACATAATGCTTACTATGGAAATTATTATGGGAAGTATTATGGTAAATACAGTGGAAACTATGGTGAAGCATAATGTTACTGACGCCTTTCTTTGTCCAAAACCAACGGATTGTTTTTGTCTAAAATTAACCGACAATCATGTCCGCCCCAGCGGACACTATGCTGGTCCTCTGCCAAAATTTAATACAAGTTAAAATGAGAAATTAATCCTCATCTTAACTCACAAGTAAAATGCCATCAGCCAGGCTTTTTCATACAGTCGTTCACAGTCATTTGGCGATATCTAGTCACGATGGCAGTGAATTCGTAAGCGCCAAATAGGTTCTTTCCAGTCTTGGTTGATTTTATAATAGTATAGTCTTATAATCAGATTATAGGACGGTGATTGTATGGAACAGCAACTCATAAAATTATTAGACAACAGTTTAGAATGTACCAATTGTAAAATAAAGAACAACCAAATAATTTTAGCAATTCAATCTGTGAAAGAAAAACTTAGTTGTCCATATTGTGGATTCCTTTCAGCAAGAGTACATTCCGTATATGAACGTGAAATTCAGAATATTCCATTTCAGGATAAGCAGACTATTCTTTTATTGACAACCAGAAAAATGTTTTGTGATAATCCAGATTGTACTTTTAAAACCTTTTCCGAACGCTTTGATTTTGTAAATCCAAAAGGGAAAAAGACAAATCGGCTTATGGAAAAAATATTAGTTACATCTACAAAATTAAGTTCTGTCAGTGTGTCATCTTTATTGAAAACAGGATCTGTCAAAGTCTGCAAAAGCAGCATCTGTGATCTGCTTAAAAAAATGCCAGCACTTGTGGATAAAGCTTCTGTAATCCGAGTTTGTGTGGATGATTTTGTCTTTCGGAAACGATATAGTTATGGTACGGTCATGGTGGATCTAGATACTCATAGGATTATTGATATTATTGATTCCAGCGAGACTTCAAAAGTAGAAGAATGGTTGAAATCTTATCCATTTTTAGAGATAATCTCTCGCGACGGAGCACAAACTTATTCCTCTGCAGCTAAAAAATCTCATCCAAATGCGTTACAGATTAGTGATCGGTTCCATCTACTCAAAAATTTATCAGACGCAGTTGAAAAATATATGTATCGTCTGTTTCCGTCAAGGGTAGTGATACCTGCAACGATATCAAATCCAGAAATGCAGGCACTCTATGATACCAGAAACCGCCGTGAACGGATCTTGTTCGCACAGAAAAAGCGAACCGAGGGCGATTCCGTAAATGATATAGCCCGGTTTCTGCACTCCGCCACTACCACTATTCAAAAATATCTTTCTATAACAGTGGCTAACCTTCCGTTTCAAAGGGAAAACGTACGGGAACGCCAGCATATTCAGGCAATGGCAAACAAGCAGCTGGCAATCAATGAGGTAAGGAAATTGTATTCAGAAAGACATGACATAGATGAAATCACTCGCCTGACAGGTCATGCATATCAGACGGTAAAAAGATATTTCGTGGAAGAGTGCTCTTCCAACAATGGTCATTATGACTGTCGGATGCCAGGTAAGCTTGCACCTCATGAGCAGGAAGTGATAGAAATGCGTTCACAAGGAATAACCTATAAAAAGATTCACGAATGCATTTGTCACAAGGGATATACCGGAACCATAGCTTCTTTGCGTGTTTTTATGCAAAAAGAAAGAACTCATCAGAAACGTATTTCCGCAGTTGAACAAACAGTGTCTGTTGAATATATTCCGAGGAAGTGCCTGTGTCAATTAATCTATTGTAATTTAAAAAATGTGAAAGGAATGACACAAGAGCAGTACGAGGCAACGATAATAAAGTATCCGGTAATTGGGCAATTATATACACTCCTAAGAGAATTTCATCGCATTGTATTTTCACGAAAGGAAAATAAGTTGGACTCATGGATGACAACAGCCGCTGCTCTGCAGATTGATGAACTAGATACTTACATAAATGGATTACATGCAGATATTGATGCTGTCAAAAATGGCATTCATTATAAATACAATAATAGCTTAGCAGAAAGAAGCGTAAATAAAATCAAATTAACCAAAAGGATCATGTATGATCGGAATAGTTTTCAATTATTAAAATCAAAGCTTCTGTTAAATGAATATTACTATCAAATCAACTAAAGTTGGAAAGAACCTATTTGGCGCTTACTTTCTATAACCCATCTGGCTTCCAGGGTATCGCTTAAAGTCCAGGCGATGATTTTTCGAGAATATAGATCCATAATGCTGGTAAGATATACAAAGCTTTCAAATGTCCAAATATATGTAATATCTGAAATATAAAACAGCGTTTTGATCCCGTGCTCCACTTGGTAAAAAGACTTGATGTAAAAGAGGCTAAGCCTAAAACCAAATGCACATACAATGACTGACAGGATAATTCCCACTATGCTGTCTTTTATAACGCAGGACATGATATGCCCCACAAATTATACAATCCAAAAACCGGCAAACAGGATCACCAAAATCCAGAAAATAACCGTGGATGCGATTTGTATCCCAACGCCCACCAAACCGATAAGAATCAGGAACACCAGGAATGACGGTACTGTAAAAAAGATATATATCATTATCGCATCACCTCCTGTGGATTACGCTCGTTTGCAGGATCTTAGATGTCTCAGTCCCTTCCGTACAGGTCTCTCGTATAAACCTTCTCTTTCACATCATCCAGATCCACCGAGTTATACCGGTTCGCTATGATTGCTCCGGACATTTTCTTAAATGCTTCCAGATCATTAACCACTCTGCTCCCGAAGAACGTCTCCCCGTCGTGTAATGTAGGCTCATAGACAACCACGGTCGCACCTTTCGCCTTAATGCGTTTCATTACGCCCTGGATACTCGATTGCCGAAAATTATCGGAATTGCTCTTCATCGTCAGCCTGTATACCCCGACAACGACTTCTTTCTCTTTACTTCCATACCACTCGGCATTCATCCCATAGCCGCCAGCGATTTCTAAAACACGCTCTGCAATAAAGTCTTTCCTCGTCCTGTTGCTTTCCACAATCGCTTCGATCAGGTTCTCCGGGACATCGGAATAATTTGCTAACAATTGTTTTGTGTCTTTCGGTAAACAATATCCGCCATAACCAAAGCTCGGATTATTATAATGGGAACCTATCCTCGGATCCAGGCACACGCCATTGATAATATCCGATGTTTTCAGCCCCTTCATCTCTGCATAGGTATCAAGCTCGTTGAAATAAGAAACACGGAGCGCCAGGTACGTATTGGCAAAGAGTTTCACGGCCTCTGCCTCGGTAAAACCCATGAAGAGGGTGTCAATTTCTGTTTCGTCCGCCGTCAGTCCCATCTCGCCGTAACACTCTGGCAGGTTTATTGCTTTCTTTCCTTTCACCGCCCCTTCCTTAAGCAGCTTTGCAAAGATCTCCACAGCTCTCGTCAGTCTCACGTTTTCCACATCGGTGCCGACGATAATCCGGCTTGGGTAAAGATTATCATAGAGCGCCTTACTTTCCCGGAGGAACTCCGGGCTGAAGATGATGTTATCACAGTGATACTTCTCACGAGCCATTTTTGTAAAGCCGACCGGGATCGTGGATTTGATGACCATGATGGCCTTCGGATTGTAGGATATAACCAGCTTAACCACAGCCTCTACGGCACTTGTATCAAAGAAATTCTTCTTGCTGTCGTAGTTCGTCGGCGCGGCGATGATCACAAAATCAGCGGATTTGTAAGCGGACTCTGCGTCAAGAGTAGCGGTGAGGTTTAATTTTCTCGTACCGGCCTTGTCCGCTTCCAAAAACTTCTCTATGTACTCGTCCTGTATCGGGGAAACACGTTTGTTTATTTTCTCCACTTTTTCTTCTACGATATCCACAGCCGTCACCTCATGATGCTGGGACAGCAGAACGGCTAATGATAATCCAACATAACCGGTTCCGGCGACTGTGATTTTCAGGTCTTTGAATTCTCTCATAATAATTGTTGCTCCTTCGGTTTACACAATTCTTTTTCATACTCGTTTCTTTGCTTCTTTGCTTCGGTATATTCTGTATATTCGCTATACTCGCTTCTTCATTTATCTTAACAGTGTGGTCATCTCTCCACATTGGAAGATAATCACAGTCCGATATATTGCTCTGCGCTGGTGTTAATTACACCCGATAAAACTCCTTATACCACTCCGCAAACCGTCTCAGTCCGTCACGCAGCGACGTCTGCGGCTTAAACCCAAAGTCACGCTCCAACGCACTCGTATCTGCATATGTCACAGGGACGTCTCCCTGCTGCATCGGAACCAGCTTTTTATGACTTTCAAAGTCATAATCTTCCGGCAGCACCTCTGCACGGATAAGCTCTTGCTGCAAAATATCCACGAAGTCAAGCAGGTTCTCCGGAGAACTGTTGCCGATATTGTACACGGCGTATGGCGGCACAGGCAGCCCATCTTCCCCTGTCTTCTTCTCCGGTGCGCCGCTCATGACACGGATGACGCCTTCCACGATGTCATCTACATAGGTAAAATCACGCTTGCAATTGCCGTAGTTGAAGACTTCTATGGTTTGGCCTGCTCTTAATTTGTTCGTAAATCCAAAGTACGCCATATCTGGCCGTCCCGCAGGCCCATAGACCGTAAAGAACCGTAAGCCTGTGGACGGGATGTTGTAGAGTTTGGAATAAGCGTGGGCAAGCAACTCATTGGACTTCTTCGTCGCAGCGTAGAGGGACACGGGATTGTCTACCTTATCAGTTACGGAATACGGAACTTTCTTATTAGAGCCATAAACCGAAGAACTGGATGCGTAGACCAGATGCTGTACACCCGTTCCACCGTTGTCGTAACTGTGCCTGCACGCTTCCAGGATGTTATAGAACCCAAGAATATTACTTTCAATGTAGACGTCCGGGTTCGTGATTGAGTAACGGACGCCTGCCTGAGCTGCTAAATTTACCACGATGTCAGGATGGTAATTATTGAAAACGGAATCGATAGTATTCTTATCAGCAATATTCCCTTTGATGAATATCCAGATGGACGCCTTATGTTTTTCCGCAGATTTCTCTATCTGCGACAGCCTGTAGTTTTTAATATTGACATCGTAATAATCGTTCAGATTATCAATTCCAATAACGTTAACAGGGGATTGTGTTTGGAGCAACTTCATGACTAAATTCGCTCCGATAAAGCCAGCTGCGCCTGTTACTAAAATTGTTTTGTTTTTGATTTCTATTGATTGCATAAATGTCTTCCTTTCCTGTCGATCGGCATAACCATATATTTTTCAGTCTGATTTTTGATTCAAATACAGGCTCCATTTTTCTTCAAATGAACGTGTATGCCCATTATAATCAAATGTTGAACTCGAGACTGCTTTTACAAAGACAGATAATATGACCGGGACTACGAGGCTAAAATAATTCACCATATGCCATTCTTTCACGCATGGGACATACACCAAATAAAAAACACAACTTGTTCCAATCCCCAATAGTAGCATTTCATAATTGACTAACCAGGCAATCAAGCGATAATGTTTGCAATTACTTTCTGGCACCATTTTAGTGCCAATCGTAAACTGCCTCTTATCGTGACGATGTTTTCACAGTCGATGCACTTTATTAAAAGATCGATTTCATATTCGGCCGCCCTCACCTTCTGCTCAAAATAATAGCTTTTCTGCAAATCCGGCTCTGTACAGTACACAGTCGATATATCATCAAATGGATTGCAGCCAATACCTTCATTGTCTGTACGTTCCACTTGCTCCATATATTCCAATATATCCGCCGGATTTATTTCCACGGAATCCTCGAAATCCACAGATGGCAGGATTGAGATGTCTTCATTGTTTCCAACGAATCCGTTACTTCCAATGATTCCATCGCCTCCAACAGTTCTTATGACTTCATTATCCTTAGCGTTATGTTCAAATTCAGTTTTCGCACGTTTTATCGCTTCAGTATATCCGCTCTCCTGAAATTTTTGCGTGTTTCTCACAAGGATGACTTTAAGCGCACAAGCGAACCTCCGGTATGTCCTTGTCAACAACCTTAAAAACCTCCGATTCGCCGCCTTTGCCAAGCATGGAATCTATCATCCATGTTCCATTTAACGGCTGATGTGTTTCCAGGCGTTCCCATATATCTGAGTGCCCCTTCAAGGCATTGCAATGAGGGCAGGAGGAGTATTATCTGTATCATAAAAATGCCCATGTGAACATCTTTCTATATTCATAGTAACTACTCCTCCGTCTTCATCAGTAACTGTAATAGCTTTTTATATTCCACCGTGATTGCAGCAGCTAGTCTCATTCATCTTCCATTTTCTCAATACAGTTCTCACACAGATGGTCTCTTCCACCGTCACCGTTAAAATATGTCCCACATCTCATGCATGCATCCACCTCATTATCACTGCCACAATAGCAGCAGTGCCCAAATTTATAGAAATCATCCCTTATAGAGGCGCCATGGTTACCGCACTCCCAGCATGGGAAGTCCGCAACCGGGGATTCCGTTCCTTCTTTCATGTTTTCGTATTTGGAATCTTTCAGTTCTTTCACATACGGACTCAGGTTGCTGATAGCCGCGTCCAGATTTTCAAGAAAATCGTCCTGTTCGCTCTCGTCCGTCGCCGATTCACTATGAAGCATAATCTTGCCCTCTTCAATATCCTCCAAACCGCTCCCGTTATGATAATGGATTGCTGCAATGCATCCGTGATGATAGTCACTCCGTATTTCTTTTCCGTCCTCGTAAACGACATATCGAAGCCCCAGTTCGCTGTCTTCCTCCATCTCATCATCAATGGTCAAAGAAATTAAAATATCTATGCAATACTCCTCACAGGCTTTACACTCAATTCGGCAAAACAACTGCCATTCCGCTTTATCTTCCAGTGCATACTCATCGGATACTTTATATTGCTCGTTAAAATAATAGAGGTCATGGATGGTCGTATAGAGTAATTCTGCTTTTTCACTGAAAAGTTCAAATATCTCACTATGTGAACGCATATTCACGCCCGTCTCGCCATAAATACGGCTCCTCAGGTAATCCTCATCACTTTCCTCTTCGTGATCTGCTCCAATATCACAGGTTCGATACAGTTCCTCTGAAAGAATAGATTCCTCAAAGGTATCGTCTGCATTTTTAATGACGGTGGCCATATCCTGAATGCATTTTTCCATCTTTAAACGCCTGATACGTTAACGGCTTATTGTGCGCGATATGATTCCGGTTTTTTGTAAAATCCAACATCAACTGCCGCGGATTCTGTGTGACCAATAGATTTACCGGGCAGCAAAAATATTTTTCAAAAATATCCTTCCATAGGTCGATTCTTATGTGTCGGTATTTCTTCAAATAGTTTGCCACATTCTGGCCGCTTGTTTTCCCGGTCATTTATATGACTTTATGAAATTCAGCCCATGAAAGTGCATATTCTTTTTCAAAAATCTGTCCTTCCTTAATCATCTGAAACAACATTTCAAGAGTTGCTGAAATCAGCGCATCGTCTACATAAGAGAATGAAAGAACATTGTCCCTGAAATCTTTTGCACGCTCCATGCATCCGTCGCGATATTTTTCTAGGCTAGGACTTTCCAGCCTGTCAGCGCCAATCTTCCCAATCAGCACCTTATTCACAAATCCCCGAATCCGGTTCTCTGTGTCAAAGATGGATGGGTAAAGTTTCGAACACAGCTGCTCCGACTGCTCATCCCTGTACCATATGCAATTCTTCCAATCCGGACGAAAAGCATCTTTTATTTTAATCTTCAGCTTTTCCAAGACAAAACATAATTCAGCTGACCAGGAGAAAGCAACGTAAGCTGTGCAGCTGCATCGTTCCTTTTCTCAGTATCAATTTTCACCGTTAATCTGGCTGTTTTTTCTTCTGTTCCTTCTTTTTCTTCATATGTATTAACCGTACAGCTGATGGTATACATCATGCTGTCACTCAGCACTACAAAATTCTCATTCGCCACACGTCCAAACTCACCCTGATAAGAGAACTCACAGATCTCCGGGATTCTTTTGCTCACATCCCGCAAAACCTGTTCACAATAAACCTTTCCCTGATAAGATGAGTAGATAGTCGGCTCATCCCCGCCAAAAGGTGATACATCAGTAGTCAGCTGTTCTTTATATAGTTTTGTCATATCCTTAATGCCTGTAAACAGCATTTCTACGATCATTGAGCATTGCCATTCCTTTATTAAAGTGATTTATCATTACTTCTTTGACAGCAGATACTATGTAAGTCCTTTTCCATCTGATGTATCTTTATAAGCTTCAATATTGCACTACACATATATCAAAACATTCAATTTTTTCATCACTTTTCTTATCTTCTCTGGCGGATGAATCATATCCCCAATAGTTTTATTCCATTCTTACGGATTGAAATCGTAAAAACCTGCCCACGTATAAAATGTCATTTCACCAAAAAGAATTTTCCCATCAATGATATAGAAATCTACCCGCAAATACGGTATTCCATCGGACAGTTTTTCACAAACCCATAGAAGCTCATCCCATTGATCCGGTTTTTTCAATTCCTCTGTAGTGTTCTTATAATATGCATACCACGGCATATGTTCAAAATTCGGAGTAAATGCATCATTGGTTCTTACATCAAAAGAAGCATGTGGAATACCCGTACATATAGTTACAAAGCCAACTTTCCCATCAAAACATGTAGTTTTATACTCAATAGAATCCTTCTTGCCAAGTTCTGGAATATACTTTTCAGCAATAATCCTAGTGTATTGTCTGATTGTAAAATAGTATAATAAAAATATTATCCTATACGATTTTTGGATATAACGAAGTAAGCTTGACCCTGGCATCCTGAGATTTGAAGTGTCAAGTTACTGTTTTTTTGGTTGGCATTACGGTTTTGCTCCCATGCAATTAGCTTCTTTTGTAACACTTCTAAAGTATCAATCCGACGGGATAAACATTGTCTCGTCACAGCATTTAACTCTATCTCTGCTATGTTTAACCAACTTCCATGTTTGAGTGTATGGTGGATTTCCAGCCATTTGGCTAAGTGTCTTGCTTCATCAGGGGAATACTTTTTTATATAACGATGCAATTGCATGGATATTCAGATTATCCATGACATGGGTAATTCGTTCTTTGTCAGGATAACATTCGTCCAGCAGATACTTTATTTCTTCCGCCCAATCTACAGCTTTATGATGATCTCGGGCGGACACATGACGCCAGCCGGCAAGCGGCTCTGTGAACACAAAGATACTGCAGGTTCCATGCCTGACGTACTCAAAGTCTGTTTTCAAACAATCTCCAGGGCACATTGGCAAAGCAGGTCTTGCGTCAGCCAGTTTCTGATAGGGTTTTTCATCCATGCAGATGACCGGAAGTTCTGGATTATAGGGCATCATAAATATCAAGAATGTCCTCCATAGCAGCTACAAAGGCGGCATTTTCTTTTGGCGGGATGCACCAGTACGAATTTCGGTGAGGTTCAAGTTCTGTTTTTTTAAAGTTTCACGGATGGCATCTTTACTAACCGGAGTGTCTAATATGATCCTTGATTTTTCGGCCAATAGGCGCAGCGTCCGGCGAGAATGGCCGTTTGGAGGTGTCGAGCAGGATAACCCAATGATTTGCGCTTCTGCACGGCCATCAATCTTTTTAGCCATATTTGAATTAGGGTTGCGCTTATAAGTAATAACATACTCAAGCCCATGCTCAGTATAGTCTTTTATGATGTTAGTAATTGTGGCATTGCAGACACCAAAAGATTTGGCAATCTGAGTACGAGTAGGATGTTGTGGATTATTTTCATCCAACTCCAACAAAATCTGGCAACGACGAATAATTGATTTTGAATTATTTTTTTCCGGATCATTTGTTTGAGCATTTTTACAGCACTTTCATCTAAGTCAATTCTGTACATTCTTGGTCTTGACATGGTATCACTCCCGTTTCTTTTAATGATACCAAATATTATGATATTTATCAACAAGACATTACACTAGGCTTCACATTTTTATATGGTCATTCTCTTGCCGCGTAAAAATAATTTCTTTTTAATGAACGTTCAATTTTCTCTTAAGCGGCTACTGAATCAAAGCTTTTCTTGTCTTTTACAGCAACAAATCCTCCACTATCATGTGTGCATTTCAAAACAAACTGATCCGGCAACGAGCTGAAATCTATTTCATCATAACGATCCCATACACCATATGTAGGGATAATATACTGCTTGCCAATTTTATCAGCCACATAATTCTT
Organism: Bacillota bacterium; assembly: GCA_023437715.1. Lineage (GTDB taxonomy): Bacteria > Bacillota > Clostridia > Lachnospirales > Lachnospiraceae > Lacrimispora. The sequence goes on from JAEZFK010000030.1 coordinate 32,781, forward strand.
AGCCTCATATTTATCAACCATCTTCGTATATAAAGGGTTCCTATTAGAAAGCTTCAACTACTGCATTTTTTCATTGTATGTAACCGGATTAGTTAAGTTTAATGTACCCCCCTTGCCACAACACTAAACTTTCAAGTATGCCTCGCCTGAAAGCCAATTCAATGCACCTTTGGCGCAAGCAGTAACAATAATCTGTTTTGGATCTTTAACATATTCTCCAATTCTAGCCAATCTCATCTCAATTTCCTCTCTTTCTCATTCATGTAATTAAACCAGTTAACGTGTCAGCTTTTTCACTCGCATTTTTGTTAAAAACCATATTACATTTTTCTTATAAAATACAAAGTTTATGCACAAAGCTGCAACAAGCCAAATTAAAGCGACTTTAATTGCTAATAAAAACCATGCACTATAAGTAATAGATGTTAGCTTAAAGAATCTGCTAATATAAAATGCCGTTATAAACGACACCGAATCTGTCAATAACTGCTTAATAACTTTTTTTATTGGCCACCCAATTAAATTTTTAGAATTATACCAAGCCATCCACAATGTCTGATATAGCATAGCAATAAGTGTTCCAATCGCCACACCAACCAATCCCCATGTATTAACCGTTATCACAGATACAACCACATTAATGAGAGTAGCCACAATGTAATTTTTTTGCGTCTGTTTATAGTGCCCTGCCGCCAATATCATAATATGATATGGCATCCTTAAGCCATGAAATCCATGAGCAAGTGAGATTAATAGAGCAAACACCGGAACTGAATAACTCGCGTCTGTAATTCCCTTTGTATATACTTGGACAAAAGGCACAGCCAAGGCAGCAGTACAGCCAAATAAAAATGTAACCCCCGTATGCATCCCCCATTCAGTCAGAGCAAAAACTCTATCTAAAGTCGTCTGTTCTTGTCTCGCCCATAATTCACCAAGCAATGACTGAACTCCACTTGTCAACGATGTCACCAATTGTTTAACGCCATAAACCACCAAATGATACACTGAATAAATAGATACATTCGATAAGGTGGAGAATATGGTCAAGACTATTGTATCAGTATTATCCAGCACAATCGCAGCTATATGTTGTGCAACCCCATTCCATTTTTGTTTTATCGGTTCTTCTGTGTAATTAATATTGTAATCAATTTCATAATGTTTTCTCACATAGAAATATAATGCTAACGGTCTGGCTAAGTATATCAAAGAAGTTACCAGCTTAACAATTTGAATACTGGCTCCGATGTGAATCAAAACAGCACAGGCAATCGTATTGATAATAAGTGTAACTATTTGAGCCGTATACTGTACATATCCTTTTTGGTCAGCCGTCAGCAAAAGTCTGTTAGCTATCCCAAAATAGTATTGAGCAAATGAGTTGATACTCATAGCTATAATTAATGTTCCAGTGAAAGCAAAATCAAATTCAGAATTTACCATCATTGGATATGCTATTGTCAGTATAACAACATAAATAAGTAGCATTCTTGCAAGATTTTTAAAAAATTTTGATGCGGATACATATATCTTACTAACCATATTATTATCGCAATCGGCTAATGGTTTATATAATGCAGATTGAACAACCGCACCCACACCCAATTCCAGATATGCAATAACGCCAAGGAAATTTGTCACAGATTGAACAAGCCCGTTAACCTCCGAACCAAAACGCGAAAGAATTAGTCGCGGAATAATAAATCCTGACACTATCACCGTGATCTGTAATATCAACGATGTTAAAGTATTTAATGCTATTTTCTTTTTTCGCATATATTTCCCTTCTAACAATAAGAACCCCACTTTATTTTCGTCTTCTAGAAATCACACTGGACACAATCAAATATATCAGCGAGAAAGCAAGTACTGTACAAACAATTTCATTAGCCGTCAACCATACTGTAGATCGTGCTATTTTAAGTATTGATGCCATGCATGAAATGCTTAAACATAAACCCAGCGGATGCTCATTTTTTCGATTCGGGATTGAATACACTCGACCTATTATAAGTCCCTCAATTAGAATAATACACGGCGCAAAGTATGTTCCAAAATTCAGAACCGCTTCCCCAATAATGGAAAAATCTGTACCATAACTGATTTCTAAATACTCGGCCGGAAACCATGTATGTAATTGAACATAATTTAATCCAAAAATACCATTCGCGAATCCCGTACCAAAAAGCGTTGGTATTGTCATCAAATAAGTATTTCCGTATATTGGCACCACATTATTTTCCATAACAATCATCACAATACCCATAGATTGTCCAAACTCAATTAAATTTGAAATAATGGGGTTTGAATTCACATCAGTCAGACTTTCATAAAATCCATCAAACGACAACCCCGTATTTCGCATTCCAACAATTGCATCAATTATATATAATCCTATAATTCCAATAATAATCCACTTTATCAGCTTTTTGCTATTAATTGGCTTGTATAATGACCAATGTGCCCAAAGCAGGAAGATAAATGGCTGAAGCCACTCTCCCCTATCTCCACAAAGCAATGTCACAACTGCATATATACCAAATATTATATATACGCCACGTCTGATGGAATCTTTATAGCACGATCCAATCAGCAGTCCCAATAATGAAGCAAAAAACATCTGTGACCCAATAATAATCACAGGATTATTCAACGTAGAGGCAATTGACCCATAATATAAATCATGATAGCTATATAACTGGCTATAAATCAAACGTATACCTGCCTGATATAGTGCACATGGAATAGAAAAAAATGCAATTATCAAGGATGTCATATACAAAGTTCTATATCTTTTATCTCCATGAGTCCCTCTTTCCGGTAACGTTTCTATCTTCTTCGTGTTTTTAGAAGACCAAACAAACAATGCTCCGGTATTGACAGCAATATATGAAATTATGAACATAAGCTGGGCTTTTACTATCAGCCGATCATCAGCTGCAACCGAACTAAACAGCAGTTTCTTTCCTATTTCGTCATCCGTATGGATTCCAAATGCCCATAGAAAACACTGGCCAAAATTAAACAATGCTAAAAACGCCAAAAAAATATTAAACGTCGTATAATATTTACCCGTCAATCTTTTCCATGCCGCTGCATATATTATACAGATAGCAATACCAACCCATGTCAGAATAAAAATCATTGCATTCGGGACATGCATAGCATTATCATAACCGGAAAAGATTATGTACCAAATCAAATATGAAAATGCGAACGATAAACCCGCGAATAATTTATATATTTTACATGGTATACTCGTTTTCAAATCCAATCCCTCCAACTGCCAAAAATACACTGTAAAGCAATATGACATTTTATCTTCATATACTACACACTTCCTTCATAAGCTATCAATGTTTTCTATCAGGATATTTTTCCTGCCTATCGCGGTCTTCTATAATATTCTGAATACACGCACTCCAATCAAACGTCAGGTCGTTTTTTCTTTTCATCTGTTCTATCGCATCTGCTTTATATCTCTCGTTCGCAATTATATTTTTCAAAAAGGAATAAATGTTGTCGGAATCAGGTTCAAACAAAAACTTATCTTCAACAAGCAAATCCGGAATGCCTCCTGTATTTGCCCCATATACAGCTATGCCTGCGTTCAAGCTTTCTAAAACCGTGTTGGGACATGAGTCGATTAATGATGGAACAACTGTAAAATCTGCCATTGACAAATAATATGATATATTTGAAACACGGCCCAAAAATATCAAGTCTTCATATCCTTGATATTTTTCCTTATATGTGTCAAGTTCTACACCATCACCTGCAATGAATAATTTGACTTTATAATTGTGATCCAACAATTTTGCGACCGCTGGCAGCAAAACACTATGTCCCTTTCTTCTATCAGAAAATCCCCCAATAAAAAGAATTATCACCTTTCTGTCGTTTGAAATCTTATGTTCTATTTTACCTGTTTGCATCCACGATGCGTTTGCGTTATTAATCTGGATAAAAACCTTATCACTTACATTCCTTTCTCTTTTCTGCGTCCTTTTTATTAAATTTTTTTTATCATTGATGCACTGGACTATGATTTTATCCGATGAAGCTACTGCTTTTTTTTCTTGGATGCCAAGGTAAATCTTTTTAAGTCTTGATGCACCTATTGCCTCCATATAGCCGAGCAAATCTTCCCGAAACAAGCTGACGATATGCTTATATCCTGCTAATTTATATGCCAAAGCATAATTTGCTCCAAAGGCAACTGCATAATCATACTGAAGTTCCGTTTTCCTTTTTTTTAATTCCCTTGTAAGCTTTACAAGTGCATTCAAATGATATGGCAACCATTTCTTTCTATTTCCATTGACATAGATAAATTCGATGTTATTCATATATTCCCAATTCAATAACTGCGGTATTTTTCGGGATATAACAATAACATATGAATTCCTTGACAAACCTTTCACCAACTCTAATAATCTCTTGTGGCCACCTGTTAATTTCCCAGATTCAAAATTTGTGTCTGTTATAAATAAATATGTTTTCAAATATCTTTTCTCCATCTCATCTTTTAGTACTTCTCAAAACAATGGCAGTTATTTTCTCCACACTCAAAACTATCGGTATAATGACAATGAAACACGATACTACGATTATGGCTGGAATTCTTAACGCATAAGTAAAATGCTGAAAACAAGTTTCTAGCCAAATCGAATGAATCAGCCAAATATAGAGGCTTTTCTTTCCCAGCCAACCCAATATTTTTTTAATAATAACATCACCCTCAAATGCTCTTAAAAACACAATATTGCAATATATAACTACAGCAACATAGACAAAATCCATGTTCGATGTAATACCTATTTGATTATGTATTAACGCCTCTACGCCAATAATACCAAATAGAATGAAAGTTACATTCAAGATTTTATGTCCACTACAGCGTTTCATAATTTTCCTGTCCAATGCTTCATATATTCTATCTTGTCTAAATACACTTCCCATCAAAAGGCATGGCATATTGATGCAGTAATGTGATGTAAAATCCAGAATATCAACATTTGTAAAACCTATTCTATACAATAATCTAAAACCAATCCTCATCCCCATAAAAATTACAATAATTAATAACAGCTTTGCTACTGGTCTGGCTTTTGATTATTTCGCGGGAAGGGATCCGGTACGGAACGTAGTTCCGTACCGCCTGTATTCCCTAATAGATCCATTAATTCACAGATGAGATCTGCCTGTAAATTAGAGCTGATGTTTTGCGCAGTATTCTCGCATATTCATAGTTCCAGTTTCAATCCATACTGCGTTGTGCACGATTCGGTCCATGATAGCATCAGCATGAACCCCGCCCCCAAGACGAGTGTGCCAGTCCTCCTGTCGGTACTGAGTGCAGAAAACCGTTGGAGCAGCGTCATGCCTCCGTTCTATTAACTCGAACAGGAAATGCTGCTCATCTTCTGAGATGTCGCCCAGAAGCCATTCGTCCAGGATCAAGAGGCCATAGCTGCTGTATCTTTTTAATAATCGTGCATGTGCTTTTTTGGTAAGCGTTGCTTCATCATGCTCTTCAAGTAAATCAGGAAGCCTTATATATCTTGTTCGCACCCGTTGTTTGCAGGCCTGTTTTCCCAGAGCACAGGCCAGGAATGTTTTTCCTGAACCAGTAAAGCCCTGAAAAATAACATTTGTCCTGTTATGCATGAATTGCGTTGTGCCTAATTCCTGTATCGCATTTCTGTCAAGCCCCCGTCCGCCATAATAAATGTCGTTCATTTCAGCTTTAGGGAGCCGGAACCTTGACATCTGTATCAAGCGCTGTATCCTTGCATTGTATTTCTCCTGGTAGAGATAATCGACAACTCGTTGAAAACGCTGATCAAAGGGCAAAGTAATGCAGTCTGGCTCCCTCTGCTGTATCTCCAAAGCAGTGATGACCTCTGTCAGATTCAAGTCGCGCAGCTTACGCTTTGTCTCATCATTAATCATTCCGGCCACCTCCGTAGTATTCTGCTCCACGAACATATCCGGTGCCGGAAGAACTCTTCACGGGCTTTATTTTACGTTCAAGGTATATCAGGTCCTGATTTGCTGCCAAAATCGATTTTAGATGGTGGTACCTGGGCGTTCTGACTTTTACCAGAGCCATTTCACATGCGGTTTCCAAGCGAACCCCAGAATAAGCCTTACTAAGCCGCAAGACAGATAGAGATGAGTTGTATCCCTGTTCTTTTATCTTTACGCCGGCAAAGATCCGATCAATCACCTCTCCGGTATAGTGACCTATTGAGTACGCCCACTTCGTGATTCTTTCCTGATCCCATTCAGTTCTCTTCAACTGATCAGGCATGTCTTCCTCGTGAGTAGAATACTTGTTGGCAGCATAATCAGGAAACTTGTTGTGAGTTGAGACCCGTTCCCCTTTGATATAAATTTCAACATTTGTATCGGTCACCTTTAAGTCCGCTTTTTTACCGACATACTGATAGGGGCAGGAATACCGGTTTTTTGCATAAATCACATGGCAGTCAAGGTTTACACTGCGTCCATAGATCCATTTGGCGATTTCATAAGGGATAGCTGGAAGTTCCTGAAGGAAAGTCTTTTCTTCCTGAAATGCCTCATAACGGCTTCCATCACGCTTTTGAAACGGTTTTCGGTTGAATTCGTTCAACTTTTTACGAACAGCGGTTTTTAATTCTTCAAAAGAGTAGAAGGATTCGTTTCTCAGACTGGCAATAATCGAGGTAGCAATCTTGCCAACGGACCCTTCTACAGAAGCCTTATGTTTTGGCTTTCTTACTCCTGCCGGCATAATGGCTGTCATGTAATGGAGTCCCAATGCCTCATAGCTGTCATTGAGAATGATATCTCCATCTTTTGGGTGGGAGATGACCCCTGCCTTGAGATTGTCACATACCGTCCGGTGGGTAACCCCTTCAAAGAATTCATACATGTGAATGTGACAGTAAAGCCAGGTGTCCTGCTTCATATCAAGACAGCATTCTACATAAGAGTACTGGCTGTATGGAAGAGTCGCCACAAACAGAAACACCGTAACGATTTCGCCTGTGGAAACATCAACATAGGACATGGTAGGCCCAGACCAATCTACTTCAGTAATAATACCAGGCTTATGCTCTAAGTGACTTGTTAGTTTATTAGCCGTCGTATAGGAATCGTATCCGGTACAGTACTTTGTATATCCCATTGGAATGGAATCTGCTGGGTTGCATTGTGTCTGATACTCTTGCCAAAGCAGCTTTAATGTAACGCCTGTTCTTCTGAGTTCTTTGTGGACATATCCGTAATCAGGTTCATGAAACACGCTTTCCGTGAGATGCTTTTCCGGATAAAACATGCGGTAAACTTCTTCATCCGAAAGTCCCCGTACATCCTGAAACGTGATGCCTCTGGCATCAGCGATGTGAAATACATTGCTGACGGAGTTCTTTGATATGTGTCTGGTTGCTGCGATTGAATTTCTGGACATGTTTGCAGCCCGAAGCTCCAGAATGAGCTTCACATTGATTTTGTTGGCCATAATATAGGCCTCCTCTCTGTAAAATTTGAAGCATGCGCTTCTGCCTTTATTTTACAGAAGAAGAACCGGAAGGTGGATCTATTGCGTGAAATATAACTTGAAAAATCAGGTGGATCTATTGCGTGAATCGTCGGATCTCAAATGCGTATCGGCGGATCCCTGTCGGCGAAATAATCAGGCTTTTCCCATTCTTTTGAACAAGTCTTCAAAAAAAGGGTACGTTATCATAGCAAATGCGTAGAACGGGACACACCAGTTAAACTTCGAAACACCCGAATCTAGTGCCAATATAGACATAAGAATGTTTTTTATATTCAGCAACGGCAATTGACCCGTCTGATATACCCTGGTAATCAAATAACCTGGTAAATTCACAAGCAGAAAAATAACCCAGTAGGGAACTACATACATAAAATTCTTTGGATTTTAGGCTTGTTCCAATATCCTCCCCAGAATCCGTAGCCGGTTATAAAAGCAAATATAGCAACACAGAAATTTGCTGCATCAGCGATAATGGCAAACAGCGGCTTTCCCCATAAGTAGATATCAAGAATTCTATCGGCATTTTCAATCCATCGTAAACAGGCGTCCCGATACCATCATGATAATAGCTATCCCCTTTAGCCATGTACTTTCTTCAATTGTCAGCCAATTAACACGGTCATCAAGTTTCGTGTCCAAATTCACAATTTCCGCCATCTCCATCAAACCTTATTTCTGTTCATTAAGTGAAAGATAAAACTTCTGCATGAATGCGATATTTTCGCCGATGTCATAGCCGGCTTTCACTACCGTAGCATACTGATTTTCCCGCCTATATCTCATTCCTAATGCTTCATCCATATCAAGTCCATCTTCTATACAGTCCGTATTGCCTGCGCATTTCTGTCCAGCTGTATCGGCAATATATCCAGCCCACACTTCGCTCCCTTTTCCTAAAGGCAGAACTTTAACTAGATCAGTGAAAATAGCCTCCCTCGGAATATTTTCTGAACATAAACATCTTAAACCGCTAGCCTGTGCCTCAATCAGTGAAATCCCTAGCCCTTCCCACAAAGATGGAAAAATATAACAATCCATAGCACATAACATTCTATCCGCATCATCTCTGGCGCCCGTAAATATTACGTCTCCAGATAGCCCATAATCCATCGTCTTGTGTTTCATATCATCTAAAAGGTCTCCATCACCAACAAATAATAGTTTACTATCGACTTTCCACTCTTTAAGTTTCCTAAATACTTCTATTATGAATGCAGGATTTTTGGGCAGTATTACCCTCCCAAGCGCCCCCAGCACAAAAGTATTATCATCAAGCCCAAATTCACAGCGTACTGCTCTCCGTTTATTTAAACAATAAATAAAACGTTTAGCATCTATTGCATTTTTGATGATATAAAAATTATTCTTTTTTAAAACTCTTTTCCCAAAAAGCCATTCTCCTGCTTCCTCCGAACACGCCATATAGTAATCTGCTTGGAACCTGAGCGGATACTGCATTATATTTTTAATGATTGCTTTGGCTCCTTTCCCATTAGAAGTGCTATGGCTGTGAATAATGGTCTTAACCCCATATTTCTTAGCTATCGGAAGATACAGTGATGCATAACTTCTGGAATGGCTATGAAGGATCTTATATTCCGGATGCTTTCTAAAAAAAGAAGCCCATGCCTTTCTTACTTCGCCGATATTTATCAACCTAAATGTATGTAAAACAAAGATCTTCCCTCCAAGTTTTTTGATCTCCTCAGCAAAATACATCTGCTCTGGATGATCAACTATAAAATCAAACTGTACTTTAGATCGATCTATATTCCTGTAAATATTCATAACCATTGACTGTGATCCGCCAATGTCCAGGCTCGCAATCATATGCAAAACTCTTACAACACCATCGGAACTCATGCTGCCACCTCATAGGTACGCACACATAAGTTATCACTTATTTTGCCCCTTGAAGAAATTCGGAGATAGAAGTCCTGCATCTTAAGCGTACTGCATCTTATATCAAACTCAGCCTTTTTAATATCTAAAACCCTGTCTTTTCTCTGATAACAATCCATCATACTTATTATTTTTCTACTCCAATTATAAGCTCTGGAACCTAAATCCATTTGTTCCGCCAGATCAGTTACGATCGCTTCCTCCTGAATATTTTCTGAACAGAGGCACGGTAATCCGGACGCCTGCGCTCCAATCAATGAAATGCCAAACCCTTCCCATGTAGACGGGAAAATATAATAATCCATCGCACAATATAAATCTTCCACGTCGGATCTGGCTTCAGTAAATATGACATCCTTGCGAAGTCCATATTTATCAACTTTGCTTTTCGCATCGGTGAGAAGTTCTCCATCTCCAACAAACAGAAGTTTTGACTTTTCTTTCGCCCTGTGTAAGCATTGAAAAACGTCTATCACAAATAACGGATTCTTTTGTTCAACAACCCTTCCTAAAAAAACATTACAAAATCGTCCTTGTCAATTCCTAATTTCCGCCTTACAATATCTCTCCTTGACTCATCATATCGAAAGTTTTCTGCACAAATAGCATTTTTAAGAACTGTAAATTAATCGGAATTTACTATTCCATCCCCAAACGCCACCTGCCGGCCTCTCTAGAACATGCCATGTAATAATCCGCCTGATATCTTAACGGATACTGAAGCACTTTCTTTATTGCTGCTTTCACTCCACTTCCATTCGACGTATTATGGCTATGAGCAATAACAAGCAATCCATTTCTTTTTGCTACATGAAGCAACAGGAAGGCATAACTTCTTGAATGGCAGTGAAATATTCCATACTCTTTATGCCGTTCAAAAAAAGAATCCCATTTTCTTAGTATTTCTATGCTGTTTGTTCCCCGAAAAGTAGGCATGACATATATTTTGCCTCCCATGCATTTAATCTCATCGGCAAAATACATCTGTTCAGGATGATCCACAACAAAATCAAACTGCACGATACTTCTATCTATATTACGGTAGATATTCATCATAATCGATTGTGAACCTCCAATTTCCAAGCTCGCAATCATATGGAGTACCCGTATCATTTGACTCCTCCTGCTAACGAATGTTCATTTTTTCCCTTTTCTGCACAAATACAGTCCCCGCCGGAACATTTCCCTTCACAACGCTTCCAGCACCAATGACAGCATTATCGCCGATTGTTGATCCTTTCAGGATAATACTGTTCGCACCAATCCAGACTTCATTGCCAATCGCAACCGGGGCTGTTTTAAATTTCTGTTTTTTTAGACCCGCTTTGTAATCATGGTCATGGTCGTATATCTGCACATTCGGAGAAAACTGAACATTATTTCCTATCACAATTTTTTCATGGCAAACAATCATATCGTTATAATTAAGCGATACATTGTTTCCAATTTTTAATTTCCCTTTACTGCGTACTCTAATGTGAGAATTACTCCTCACTTTGAATCCCTTCCCTATGTTCAGTACCCCCCTTGAAATTTGGAACTCACTAAAAGGGGAGCAAAAACTTGACAAAGAAGCCTGAAACCGATTGCCATTTACCAGTTTCAAATACGCAAACTTTATGTCGGTAACAGCCAGGCAGATTGCCGCCCTGATGTATTTATTCATAATCTCGCCTCCGTTTCATGTACAATTTTCATATATCTCTGAATAACAATCTCCCTATCAAACTCTTCTTCCACTTTCTTTCTCCCTGCAAGTCCCATCCGTGCCCTGTCACTGTTACTCAAAGCAAGGAACTTTTCAATTTTATCAACAAGGCTTTCCGTGCTGCCGGTTTCAAAAATATAGCCGGTATTTCCGTTATCGACAACATCCTTGCTTCCATTTATAGAACTTGTTATACACACTCTTCCTGATGCTGCTGTTTCAAGCAGGACATTCGGTACACCCTCGCCTCCATGAGACGGAAGAATGGTACACTGGCATTTCTCAATCCATTCTCCGATGTTTTTCTGGAATCCGATATACTCTACACTTCCTTTTTCCTCATATTCTTTTACTTTTGCTTTGTATTTCTCTTCTTCGTTCCAGCCTGCAATCAGGAATTTTGTGTTCGGATATTTTCCTCTGATGACTTCAGCAGTTTCCATATACTGGTCGATGCCCTTCAGCTCCATCACACGACCGATGAAAATAAAACAGATTTCATCATCGGTTGGGAACGGCTTAACCGTGTACTTTTCCAAATTTACGCCAGAACCAGGGAGCATCTCCCAATTGTCCTTTACCATATGATTTTCTACAAAATAATCCCGGTCTCCGCTATTCTGGAAAAACACCTTATAGCAATGTTTCAGAGAGACTTTATATAACGTCTTTGCGACCTCGCTCACAAAATTCTTCTCAAGGAAAGTCGCTCCCGTGCCGGTGACATTGCAGACTTGCTTATAACCCAGAATGTTCGAGACAAGCGAACCATAAATATTCGGCTTGATCGTATAAGAGAAGATGATATCCAGCTTAACCTTCCTCATAATCTTCCTGTAGGCAATGACCGTCTTAATGTCGTTCTTTGGATTCACACCGCGTCTATCCATTGGTGTTGGGATGATCTTGCACCCAAGGTCAGAAAAATATTTATTATCCGAATCTTCCGGCGTAGAGATATAAATATCATGTCCCTCTTCAACCAGTCTGTTGATCAGCTCCTTCCGAAACGAAAACAGCGTGATAAAATGATTGGAAAGAAACAGGATCTTTTTCTTTTCTACAGGCAATGTCGCTTCGGCATCCTCCGTACTTTGGAATGAAGATACTTTTATAGACTTCTGTTTAGATTTTCCTTCCTTATCCCACCTCACCCTGTTCATTTTATTGTGAACAGCATAAGCCGAAATCCTGGCTGCCACTGCCGCAGCAAGACTTCCTGCAATTTTCCAACCTGTATGTTTCGACTCTTTTTTCTCATTTCCTTTCAAGCGCTTCCACAGCGCCGCAAGTGCCGTGATTGTAATTGCAGAACATGCCCCAACCACCGCTGCGCCTGTCCGGATCTTTTTCCTCAGCTTCTCTGGGCTGACAGCCGCATCTATATCTTCTCCGTGCTTATGCATCTCCCTGGTGCCGCCTTCAACAACGCCGTCAGAACTAAGTACCGATCCAATGGTTCCAAGAAAGCATTTTAGGTCCATCCAGAATCCCATCTTGTCCACGTACTCTCCGTCAAATCTCGCCTTCACCGGTATTTCCAGCTCATCCCGGCCGTTGATCTGCGCCCAGCCGGTGAGGCCAGGTGTAATGTCATTTGCACCGTATTTATCACGCTCTGCTATCAGATCATCCTGATTCCAGAGTGCCGGGCGCGGGCCTATTATACTCATCTGTCCTTTGAAGATATTAAAAATCTGCGGCAGCTCATCGAGGCTGGTCTTTCTCAAGAACTTGCCGATTTTTGTTATGTAAGCATCTGGATTATCAAGCATATGGGTCGGCAGGTCTTTCGGTGTTTCCGCGTACATCGACCGAAACTTCCATATTTCAAACAATTCCTTGTTCTTCCCTACGCGCTTCTGCTTGAATAGAACTGGACCTTTGGAATCCAGTTTGATGGCGATAACTATCCCGGCTAAAACCGGAGAAAGAATGACTATTGCCCCACCGGAGAGTACAACGTCCATAGCTCTTTTTACCGGAAAGTATTTATTCTGTTTTTCGGTCATCTCATGCTTTTCCACGCTCATATTCCTCAAACGAAGTTCTATGAAACCCCGTGTTTTCTCTTGTATTCCTTTACTTCATCTACAATCCCATCCTGGAATCTTCTCGGACTGTATCCGAAGTCCTTTTCCGCTTCTTCAAATGAAAATACTCTCGGCTCACATAACCGCTGTACTTTCTCTCGGTAATCCTTCTTTGTAAAACTCACCAGATACGATCCCCACGCTCCTGCATAGGCAATCGGGAAAGGACATCTGATGAATTTCACGTCTTTTCCGAGGTTCTTCCCGATCACTGTGAGCATTTCTTTCAGTTCTATCTCATTTCCGCCAGACAGGTTATAATCTTTCCCAACAGTGTTCTTTTCATTCATTAACACCTTATAATATCCATCTGCTAGGTCTTCATAATGGACAGGCTGTAGTTTATATCTCGCACCGTTCACCACCGGCATGATTGGAAACTTATCCACCATTTTTATGAACTGAACCACGTTGTTATCAGAAATATTCCCGTATATCATAGTCGGTCTTAAAATCGTAAGGGTGATGTCGTGTTTCTTGCAGGTCTTATAAACGTAATTATCAATCTTCCAGTATTCCTCACCGGCGGCTTTATATTGGGAATAAATTCCTGTCGTGTGAACAAGTATCCGCCTCCTCACATGATTTTTTGCAGCTGCTTTTACAATCCTACACTAGTCCTTTTAAGACTCTATTCACCATCTGACTGATCAGAAAGCCAATACAACCTTAAAATCAGTTTATTCAGGCGGCTAATCCTCTAAATTTTCTGTCCCTATTATTACGTTATCCCCTCGTCCAAGGAGGGGCTTCCACGTCAAGAAGCCGCAAAGCTATCTCTCTACAGGCTATCTGCGAATTCAGACACACCGCTTTCTTCGTGTGGACATACTCCGCCATCCTTCTTTCAAACTCCTTCGTCTTCGGTTCTGTGGTAATCCAGACTGAACGAATCACCTCTGTTGCTCCATTTACTTCTGCCTCACTCATATCCGGCGGTGAAAATTGTATACGCATACCTCTCTCCCCTTACTCTCACTTGATGATTCTTATATGACACTATTGCTTTATTTTCTTTTTATCTTATATACTCCCAGACCTATGACCGTCCCAACCAAAACCCCAATCATGTCTATCCACATATCCGTGATCAAGGTACCTCGCCCTGTGAGCACTTGTATCGATTCATCTAAAAAAGCAATCATAAGGCCAGCGTAAGCACTTTTTACTACTTTTCCACTCTAGAACAAAGATAGGAATAATCCCAATACAATAACTTCACAAGATGTGCTATTTTCCTGACAATCTCTTTATCAATTGCATTCATACCTAAGCGCTGTGGCAAAGGTGTGACTACTGTTTTTGTAAACCAATTACTCTCATACGCTGATCTACTTTCTGGCACAGCAGATTGTAGCCAGATAAAAGCCAAACTTCAGAAGAAACTCAGTTCCATACCGACTTGCTATATATAGCTTTTCACCCACTCCTCGTCCATGTTCAGATGCACTTTACACACAACAGAAAGTGTGTCAAACTTACACCACATGCCACATACGGCTTGAATACCGTAGCCTAAAACTTTCAATACGCCCTCGTCCTCTATCCTCTAAAAAGGTGCCCATCCGATTTCCTGTGCCAGATATTAAATTTCAATAATGTTAAAATCAGATTACCGTCTGATTATTTTTTATGTTACCGGACGGAAATAAGCAATATCCCGGCAGAGTTGGCGCACGTCAAGACCGCCAGGATTACCATCAGCGTCTCATATGCCGTAATATCACCTATCACCTCCCTTCGGAGGCACTTTCCATCGTCGAGGTATCAAATGTAGACCCCAATAAATCCCCATTTTCAATGACACCCTTACTCAAGGCATCGGAAGTAGGAGATTTAATGTAGTCTGTGAGCTACATAAGCGCTTAATCAGCTCCATATTTCCGCCACTTTCATCACATTCCAACTATCAACTTCCGACGCCCTGACATTATTACCGTTCCAACTTGGTACCCTGACATCACCGAAGGTTCCGGTCTATACTCCTTTGTAAGTACCACAAAATGACTCTGCAGCATCCTCGACGGCCTCTAACAACCTGGCAGATCCCACAGAAACAATTGCAAACTGTCATCATGAGATTTATTACTTTTAAATTTTTTATTAACTTATTTCCCATATTCATTTTCGTAACTAAAATCCTGTGTTTTCATCCGTAGGCTTAGTCTTTCCTCTTATCTAAATTTCGTTCCAAAGTTTGGGTCAATAGAGCAACAAAAGAGCCAAATATTTACAAAACTCTGTCTGCTCGTTTTTATCCCTCTTTGGAGAAATATTCTAAAATAGATTTCGGACTAAGCAGTCGAACCCTTGTAAATACAGTGTTTCTTCTGGTTGTCCCTATTATATAAATATCGAAAAATCTTCATTTATGCGTTCTCCTTCTAACTTATAATTTGTGTTACAGCTACTTGAACCATTGCAAGCTTCTTCTTTTCCAGCACCTCACTTCTCTTATTTTCCTCTCCCGTAGGTTTATTTCCAACTGGATGAAATGTAGACACAATTTTTTCAACAATTTCAACAATGTTCTGACTATTTTCATAACTTGCCTTTGCAAGCTCCTCCAACTGCTTCAGGAAGATTTCAACATCAAACGGAATAGGCTGTCCAATGTGAATCAACTCATTGGCTGTCTTCTTCATGCCTTCTTCAGTCATTAGGCGTTCTTCAAACAATTTTTCACCAGCCCGCAAACCAATGTAAGTCAGGGGAATATCAACATCCGGTTCATAACCAGATAATTTAATCAGATTTCTTGCCAAGGTATCAATTTTTACAGGTGCTCCCATATCCAGCACAAAAATTTCTCCACCCCAGGCATAGGTGCCTGCCTGGAGTACGAGGTTGACCGCTTCCGGAATTGTCATAAAATAGCGAACAATGTCAGGATGGGTAACTGTAACCGGTCCGCCTGCCTCAATCTGTTTCTTAAACAGCGGAATGACAGAGCCATTGCTACCAAGAACATTCCCGAAGCGTACTGCTACAAACTGTGTACCCTTTCTACCCTTATTCTCGACACATTCAATTCGTATATCGGATTTTTCTCTACCCATGCCATGATCTGTTAGATCATGTGCCACCCGCCCATTGATATCCATATGCGCGTGCAGTAAAGGCAGTAAATCCAGTCTTCCCTCTTTACTGATAGCATCCATGCTCTGTATAATCATTTCGCAAAGACGCTTGCTAGCTCCCATAATATTGGTCGGGTTGACAGCTTTATCTGTGCTGATAAGAACAAAACGCTGCGTACCATTTTTTAAAGCTGCGTATGCAGTTTTATATGTACCAATTACATTGTTTTTAATTGCTTCATTCGGACTGGTTTCCATTAGCGGTACATGCTTATGTGCTGCTGCATGGTACACAATGTCCGGTTGATATGTTTCAAATACCCAGTTAATTCTTCTGCTGTCGCGCACAGACCCAATCAATACAACCAGATTTAAATCTGAATATTTTCTCTTCAGTTCCTGTTCAATATCATAAGCATTATTTTCATAAACATCGAAAATAATTAACGCCGTTGGCTCATGCTCTGCAATCTGTCTGCACAACTCACTTCCGATAGAGCCACCGCCGCCAGTGACCAGAATTGTCTTTCCTTTTATGTATTGAAAGATTTCATCCATATTAACCTTAATTGGTTCTCTGCCCAGTAAGTCCTCAACAACCACCGGTTTCATTTTGCTCAAAGATACCTGTCCATTTGCCAACTGGTATACGCCTGGCAAACTCTTTAAACTGCAATTTGTCTCTTTACAGATGTTCAGAATATCTCTCTTATCCTCTGCGGATGCACTGGGAATAGCGAATAATATCTGGTCAATATGGAACTTCTGAACAGATTCCATAATACTGTCCCGTCCGCCGACAATCGGCACGTCTCCCATAAAGCGTCCCCATTTATTAGAATTATCATCAATTACACAACATGGCTTAAACTCCAACTTCGCAGAACCTTTCAGTTCCCTTAAAATTATCTGTCCAGCAGCACCGGCGCCGATAATCATGGCATTATAGACTGCCTTTGTACTCTGCTCACGCCGGACACGTTCCAAAGTAATATAGCGGTACACAAAACGTACGGCCACCACCAGCAGAAATTGCATAAGCGCACCAATTATATAGTAAGAGATCGGCATGCGTTTTACAAACATTGTTATACCCACAGCATGGAACAATGTTGTAATAATCGTTGCTGAAAATATTCGGTTTAATTCACTGAAGCTGGCAAATCTCCACAGACTATTATACAAGTGAAGTACATGAAAAAATATAACTACAAATACTGTATAAAAAGGTGCAAATCTCACAAAGGAATATAGATACTCTAATGGAATGCTTGAAAATCGCAAATCGAATCTCAGCAACAAGCCAAAAAAGTATGAAAAATTAACTGCAACGATATCATATAAAAACAAGTATAAAGCAATCACTTTCCAATGTTCGATATGTTTCTTTTTTTTAGAAAGCGCTTTGCCAACAGAACTTGATACCTCCTTGTTATCATTATCTACATCGTTCACATTCTCTTTCATTTTTATCTCATCCCCTATTCCCCACTGGTCACTCTTAGAGTTATTTCTCACCACGGGTTGTTTGCCATCTTTAAAGAACATCCATTTAAACTTTGTCCAAAAGGTCTGTTTATTCAATCTGACATTCATTTTTTACTTCTTAACAAAACTTCTTTCTTACAATATTTTCTATACTGTAAGCGTTCTTAATTATGGAACTTCCAATTATTGGCATAACCTAATTATACTAAAAATACAGGTGGTGTCAACCTTTTATTAGTGGTTATTAATTGAAGACATTACTGTCAAATGAATGTTATAGACCATAGATAAATCGGTGTCAGGACATAAGTCCCAGCATCATTTTCTATATACATGTAGTTTTTTTATGTCTTCTTACGTCAGCAAAGAAAAACTTGCCTTAGGTGGCCAAACTTTTGCTGCATTTTTACCAATTTTTTCAAAGTCACCAGGGCGTGTCGCAAAATAGGCTTTTGCCTATGATGCGGCACGTCTTTTTATTTTTTTTTGTAATTACTAAGTTTCAAATGAATTATAATAAATATATTTTTAAAAAGTCCGATTTTTAGCGTACTTTAATAAGGTGCCTAGAAATCTTGTATTTATGCACTCTTTTTTAGCTCATGTAAATGAGATCCGCATCGTTCTCCTTGTATTTTTGCATGTAGTTTATTGATGTTATATCCTA
>JAEZFK010000034.1 GCA_023437715.1 Bacillota bacterium
ACCAATATCGATAGATTTTGAAAATGCACCCTTAGGGAGCTCTATTAAAGTTACCCTTTTTTACCATCGATATAAAAAAGAAATCTCTTGCTAATTTATACTTGACTTTTCATAGCTGGTCTCCTCCGAAATACAGGCTCCCCTTTGTGAGCCCCGTCAATTCCTTCCTAAGATATTACCCTACGTCCGGCTTTCTGTCAATTAACACGCAAAAAAGCACGGAAAGTCGTTTCTCTCCGTGCTCCCTTAAAGCTCCCGCAAAATACATGAACCATATTTTGAATCAATAGCCCGCTGCGATATATTGTTCGATTAACTTATCAAGCTCTACGCTTCTGTTATAGATAATGTCTTCATTGTCGTTCTCGATGCTTGTATTTAATCTTTCACGTGCTTCTTCAATATCGCGGATTAACTCTTCTTTTGATATCATTGTGTTAATTCTCCTTTGCTCTTTTTTCGTATCTGTCTGTGTTTGTAGAAGAACACAAGAGTTGATATCCCTACCAGAATTAATGACAGTGCCTGAGACACCGGTATGCCAGTATTAAAGAATATAAGCTGGTCCGTACGGAGTCCTTCTATCCATGCACGTCCCAGACCATATCCAAACAGGTAGATAAGGAGCATCTCTCCATCAAATCTTTTTCGTTTTCTGTACCAAAGCATAAAAATCAATAAGCCAAGGTTCCAGACCGATTCATACAGGAAAGTGGGGTGCACCTGAATGTACTCCACACCATCCTTTACGATTAGGTGATTCAAAAGCTCTTTAGATATCATATTCTCATTGACAAGCGCCCTTCTGATCCTCATAGCAAACAGGCTGTCGGTATACCCGCCAAAAGCCTCACAGTTAAAGAAATTACCCCACCTTCCTATAATTTGTCCGGTCACCAGACCCAGGCAGCCGGTATCAGCCAAAGAAAGAAATGAAAGCCTCTTCACCACAGCGTATACGGTGAGGGTAATGGCAGCACCTATGACTCCACCATAGATGGCAAGTCCTCCTGCTCTGAGATTAAAAATCTGAATCAAATCATCCTTATAATTAGCCCAATCGAAAATTACATAATAAATCCGGGCTCCTATAATAGAAAATATAATTGCGTACAGGGCAAAATCCAGATAGATATCTGGATCCTGTCCCCTCCGCTTTGCGTCGTTCACCGCAATCCAGAGGCCTGCCAATATTCCAAATCCTATGATA
The DNA here is from genome assembly GCA_023437715.1 of Bacillota bacterium. Classification (GTDB taxonomy): domain Bacteria; phylum Bacillota; class Clostridia; order Lachnospirales; family Lachnospiraceae; genus Lacrimispora. Next base: position 1,211 of record JAEZFK010000034.1, read on the forward strand.
ATCCCATAAAATGCAATGCGGAACCCAAATATCGAGATACTGTTTTGCAAATGGTCAATGGTAATTCCCAAATGGACAAAACTAATATCTGCCGTATTTGCCATTCGTCTTCTCCTTTCGATGTTTTCTTTATTTTACCCCGGGAAAACGCAAAAATCAAACAGAATCGCCCGACATATTCGTCTATAATTCGACAAACGTCCCGATTCTTGCGTTTTTCACTTTTATTTTTGCGGATAATATGATATTCTATATTAGTTACAGATAAAAATCAATTATAAATATGAATAAATATAGGAAGGTAATTGCTATGAAATTAGGTATTGTCGGATTGCCCAATGTTGGTAAAAGCACTCTGTTCAACTCTCTTACGAAAGCCGGTGCAGAGTCTGCCAACTATCCATTCTGTACCATTGATCCAAACATAGGCGTTGTTCCTGTTCCCGATGCCCGCTTAGGGCAGCTGGCCGCTCTCTATGATTCCGCAAAAATCACCCCCGCTGTCATCGAATTTGTCGATATCGCAGGGCTTGTAAAAGGAGCTTCCAAGGGAGAAGGGCTGGGGAACCAGTTTCTTTCCAACATCCGTGAGGTGGATGCCATCGTACATGTGGTGCGCTGCTTTGAGGATACCAACGTCATCCATGTGGACGGAAGCGTGGACCCTTTAAGAGATATTGAAACCATTGATCTGGAACTGATCTTTTCCGATTTGGAAATATTGGACCGCAGGATTTCCAAGACCGCAAAGGGCTCCATGAATGATAAGTCCCTGGCTAAGGAGCTGGAGATCTTAAAAAGGATTAAAGCCCACTTGGAGGACGGAAAGCTGGCAAGAAGCATGGAAGCTGAGGATGAGGACGAAAAAGACTTTATTTCCTCCTTGAATCTTCTCACCTTTAAGCCTGTCATCTTCGCCGCCAATGTCTGCGAGGACGATTTGGCCGACGACGGTGCTTCCAACGCCTATGTCCAGAAAGTCCGGGAATTTGCCGCAGAAAACGACAGCGAAGTTTTCGTCATCTGTGCACAGATCGAGCAGGAAATCGCAGAGCTGGAAGAGGACGAAAAGAAAATGTTTTTAGAGGACTTAGGTCTTAAGGAATCCGGTCTTGAAAAGCTGATCGCAGCAAGCTACCACCTTCTGGGATTAATCAGCTATTTAACAGCCGGCCCAACGGAAACAAGAGCCTGGACCATCAAGGAAGGAACCAAGGCGCCTCAGGCCGCAGGGAAAATACATTCCGACTTTGAGCGGGGCTTTATCCGGGCAGAGGTAGTAAATTACCAGGATCTTCTGGACTGCGGGAGCTACAGCGCGGCAAAGGACAAGGGTCTTGTACGTCTGGAAGGAAAGGAATATGTGGTAAAAGACGGCGACGTGGTGCTGTTCCGTTTTAACGTATAAATATGATGAATCATCTAAGGCGTGCTGCCGGGGGAACCCTTTTTCGTTCCCCGCGCAACACGCCTTTGCGCTTGAAAGCCCGTCAGACTGATAAATATTTTCAATAAATAGATTGCTCTTGTAAACCCTCTTTCTTATGCTATAATATGACATGGTCATGCAAAAAACCTTTTTAACAGCTTGGGCGGAGGTTTAATAAAAAGAAAAGGGAGTATTTACAACATGAAAACTTTTGTGAAAGCAATCATTGCCGGCATTGCCATCAGTATGGGAGGCGTCATTTATTTAACTCTCGACAATCACATGGTCGGCGCATTTCTGTTTTCAATGGGATTATTTACCATCTATGTTTTTGATTTCAGTCTCTATACGGGAAAAATCTGTTACATCGTTTATAAAAAGCCTTCCTACTTAATCACCGTGCTTATTGTATACATAGGCAACTTTATAGGGGCCGTTGGAACCGGATATATTTTAGGGTATACGAAGCTGGCCAGGCTGACGCCTCATGCAGCGGAAATCGTCGGCGGAAAATTATCGGATACTCCTTTCAGCACATTTATCATGTCCGCCATGTGCGGCATCATGGTCTGTATCTCCGTGACCGGCTACCTGACCATTAAGGACAATATAGGAAAATATATGGCTCTGACCCTGCCGATTATGGTGTTCATTCTCTCCGGCTATGAACACAGCATTGCGGACATGTTCTACTTTACCATGGGCGGCGCGTGGAGCGGGAAAGCATTTTTATATCTCGTAATCATTTCCCTGGGAAATCTGGCCGGAGGAATTCTGATCCCTCTGGCAAAGAGGTGCTTTAAAGAGGTGCTTCCGGGATTTCATTAATTACATACTGTATACAGCTTCCCTCGTGCCTTCACAGAATGAACAGGACCAATCCCCTCCTACACGATAAAAAGACACCTTGAAATCGGTCCTGTTCAGACCGGTCAAGGTGTCTTTTTATGGGTTTCCCCGAAGCAGGACTGCCTGCTTCTGTTCTTTCCTATGCTAAGTTGGAATATCCCATCAAACTCATATCAACTTCCTTTGCCACTTCCCTGCCTTCTCTTATGGCCCACACCACAAGGGACTGGCCGCGGTGCATATCTCCTGCCACGAATACCTTATCCACAGTTGTCTTATATTTCCCGTTTTCCGTCTCTACATTGCTTCTGCCGTTTAGCTTCACTCCAAAGGCGTCGGCCACATAATTCTGGGCTCCCAGAAAGCCTGCGGCGATGAGAACCAGATCTGCAGGAATTTCTTTTTCACTTCCTGCCACCGGCTCCATATTCATCCGTCCGGTCTTTTCATCCTTTTTCGGTTCCAGGCTTATGAGCACGGCTTTCACCAGCTTGCCTGATTTGTCTTTTATGAACTCCTTAACCGTCGTCTGATAGACTCTGGGGTCCTTGCCGAACACCGCAATGGATTCCTCCTGGCCGTAATCTGTTTTTAAGATTCTGGGCCACTCCGGCCAGGAATTATCCTCGGCCCGTTTTTCCGGAGGGCTGGGCATCATCTCTAACTGGGTGACAGAGGCGCAGCCATGGCGTATGGATGTTCCTACGCAGTCATTTCCCGTATCTCCGCCGCCGATGACGATGACGTGCTTTCCCTTGGCAGACAGGTACTGGTTATCCTGAAGTCCTGAATTTAACAGGCTCTTGGTTGTGGATTTTAAGAAATCCACGGCGAAATAAATTCCTTCCGCATCTCTCCCCGGAACCTTTAAATCCCTGGGATTGGAAGCTCCGCAGGCTAAAATAACCCTGTCATATTCCTTTAATAAATCCTTGGCCTTCTGGTTCTTTCCCACATCGGCTCCGGTCAGGAAGGCGACCCCTTCCTGCTTCATGATCTCCACCTTCCGGTCGATAATATGCTTTTCCAGCTTCATATTGGGAATGCCGTACATTAAAAGCCCGCCGACCCGGTCCTCCCGCTCCAGCACCGTAACGCTGTGGCCCCTCTTATTCAGCTGGTCTGCCGCAGACAGCCCTGCTGGACCGGACCCGATGACAGCCACCTTCTTTCCGGTGCGGATCTTGGGGGGCACAGGCCCTGCAATTCCTGTTTCATAGGCCCGCTCAATAATGGCATACTCGTTTTCCTTGATGGCCACAGGATCTCCGTTTAAGCCGCAGGTGCAGGCGGCCTCACAGGGAGCCGGGCACACTCTGGCGGTAAATTCCGGGAAGCTGTTGGTTTTTTTCAGCCGGTTGTAGGCCTGCTGCCAGGTCCCGGTGTATACAAGCTCGTTCCACTCAGGAATTAAATTGTTTAAGGGGCAGCCGGAAACCATTCCCTTTAAAATCACCCCGGACTGGCAGAAAGGCACGCCGCAGTCCATGCACCTGGCCCCCTGCTTCTTCTGCTCTTTTTCGGAAAGAGGCAGATGGAACTCGTTGTAATTCTTAATCCGGGTCCTGGGGTCTATGGTTTTTCCTGTTTCTCTGTCATATTCTAAAAATCCTGTTGGTTTTCCCATTGTCTGCTCCTCCTCACTTTTTCGTATTGGCGTAAAATGCTTCGATCTGGGCCTGCTCGCTGCTTAAGCCTTTTTCCTCCATCTGGACGATGGTATTCATCATGCGCCTGTAGTCGTGGGGCATGATCTTCTTAAACTTGGGCAGATATTCTCCAAAGTTATCCAGGATCTCTTTTCCTTTTGCAGAATTGGTATAAGCCACGTGCTCCTTTATCATTTCTTTTAATTCAAGGACATCATACTTATTGGAAACCTCTTCAAAGGAAACCATTTCCTTGTTGAGCCTCTTATACAGATCTCTCTTTTCATCCAGCACATAGGCGATTCCGCCGCTCATTCCGGCAGCAAAGTTCTTTCCCGTAGGTCCAAGCACCACCACGCGGCCGCCGGTCATGTATTCACAGCCGTGGTCACCCACGCCTTCCACAACCGCCGTTGCCCCGGAATTCCGGACACAGAACCGCTCGCCCGCTATGCCGCAGATAAATGCCTTTCCGCTTGTAGCGCCGTACAGGGCCACATTTCCGATGATAATATTCTCCTCAGCCTTAAACAGGATGCCCTTCGGCGGATAAACCACCAGCTTGCCGCCGGAAAGCCCCTTGCCGAAGTAATCGTTGCTGTCGCCCACAAGCTCCAGGGTAAGCCCTCTGGGGATAAATGCACCGAAGCTCTGTCCGCCGCTTCCCGTACAATTGATAGTATAGGTATCCTCTGGCAGCCCGTCGGGATAAAGCCTGGTGATCTCTGAACCGAATATGGTACCCAAAGCCCGGTCCGTATTGGAAACGTCAATTTGAAGGCTCTTTTTCTGACCGTTCTGAAGGGCCTGCTTCAGCTTCTTAAGGATTACTCTTTCATCCATGGATTTATCCAGCTCAAAGTCATAAACCTGCTTCTGTCCGTAGCCTGCAAGCTTCCGGCCCTCATAGGGATTGCCCAGAATGGCTTTAAAATCCACTTTCCGCGCCCGTTCCGAGCTTAAGTTTTCCTTTTTCTTTAAAAGGTCAGTTCTTCCCACCAGCTCATCTACGGTGCGTATTCCAAGCTTAGCCATGTACTCCCGAAGCTCTTTTGCAATGAAATACATGAAATTGACCACGTATTCCGGCTTTCCCTTATAGCGCTTCCGAAGCTCCGGATTCTGGGTGGCAACGCCCACAGGACAGGTGTCCAGGTTGCAGACTCTCATCATCACGCAGCCCAGGGTTACAAGAGGCGCCGTGGCAAAGCCAAACTCTTCCGCTCCCAGCATACAGGCAATGGCAACATCCCGCCCTGTCATCAGCTTTCCGTCGGTCTCCAGAATCACCTTATCCCGCAGTCCGTTCATAATCAGGGTCTGGTGGGCCTCCGCCACTCCCAGCTCCCATGGAAGTCCTGCATTGTAAATGGAGTTTCTCGGGGCGGCGCCGGTTCCGCCGTCAAAGCCGGAAATCAGAATGACCTGGGCTCCCGCCTTTGCAACACCAGCCGCCACAGTGCCGACTCCTGCCTCGGAAACCAGCTTGACGGAAATCCTGGCATCGGTATTGGAGTTTTTAAGGTCATAGATTAGTTGGGCCAGATCCTCAATGGAGTAAATATCGTGATGAGGAGGCGGTGAAATAAGCCCCACCCCAGTGGTGGAATGCCTGGTTTTGGCAACCCACGGATACACCTTTTCTCCCGGAAGCTGGCCGCCCTCTCCCGGCTTTGCGCCCTGGGCCATTTTAATCTGGATTTCCCTGGCGCTGACTAAATACCGGGAGGTAACGCCGAACCGGCCCGAGGCCACCTGCTTGATGGCGGAGCACTTATTTAAGCCATCCGCTCCCACGGTCAGCCGCTCCAGGCTCTCGCCTCCCTCTCCGCTGTTTGATTTGCCGTGAATCCGGTTCATGGCAATTGCCAGGGTCTCATGGGCTTCCTGAGAAATGGAACCGTAGGACATTGCCCCTGTCTTAAACCGTTTTACAATAGATTCCTCGCTTTCCACCTCTTCCACAGGGATTTCCTTTGCCTTGGTATAGTCAAGGTCTAAAAGGCTTCTCAAGTTGACGGTCTGTTCCTCCCCGTTTAAAGCATGGGTGTACTCCTTAAAGGTGGCGTAGTTTCCTGTCCTTGCCGCCTCCTGAAGAAGATGGATGGTCACAGGATTATACAGATGCTCCTCCTGCCCTGCTCTTTCCTTATGGCTTCCCACGCTGTCCAGGGTTAAGTCCACGTCAAGGCCCAAAGGATCAAAGGCTGCCGAATGAAGCGTATCCACATCGTTTGCAATATCATCCAGGGTGACGCCTCCCACCCGGCTCACAGTATCTGTGAAATATTTATCAACCACCTTCTTTGATATACCGATGGCCTCAAAAATCTGAGCGCCTTGGTAGGACTGAATGGTGGAAATTCCCATCTTGGAAGCAATTTTTACGATTCCGTGGAGAACCGCTCCGTTGTAATCCTCTACTGCCGCATAGTAATCCTTATCAAGCATCCCGTCCTCAATCAGGGAGCGGATGGATTCCTGGGCCAGATAGGGATTGATGGCACAGGCTCCATAGCCCAGAAGGGTGGCGAAATGGTGAACCTCTCTCGGCTCTCCGCTTTCCAGAATGAGGGCCACGGAAGTGCGTTTCTTTGTCTTCACCAGATGCTGCTGCAGGGCGGATACCGCTAACAGGGAGGGAATGGGCACATGGTTCTCATCAATATCCCGGTCAGACAGGATGATGATATTGGCTCCATCCCGGTGAGCCCGGTCCGCCTCTAAAAACAGCCGGTCAATGGCCTTTTCCAGAGAAGTGTTCTTATAATAGGTAATGGGAATCACCTCTACCTTAAAGCCGGGCCTCTTCATATTTTTAATCTTCAAAAGATCCGTACAGGTAAGGATGGGATTGTTGACCTTTAAGATCTTGCAGTTTTCCGCCTGCTCCTCCAGAATATTTCCTTCCTCCCCCACGTAAACCGTGGTAGAGGTGACAATTTCTTCCCGGATAGAATCAATGGGAGGATTGGTTACCTGGGCAAAGAGCTGTTTAAAATAGTTAAAAAGAGGCTGATGCTTTTTGCTCAGTACTGCCAGGGGACTGTCCGTACCCATGGCGGAAACAGCTTCTGCTCCGGTTAAGGCCATAGGCAGAATCATGGTCTTATATTCCTCGTAGGTATAGCCGTAGGTCTTCTGCAGCTTAGCCCTCTCTTCCTTACTCATGGAAGGCACTCCCTTGTTGGGGATGGGAAGATCCTTCAGCTCGATTAAATTGGAATCCAGCCATTCTCCGTAGGGCTTGCGGGAGGCATAGCTCTCCTTCAGCTCTTCATCGCTGACGAGACAGCCCTTTACAGTGTCAATGAGAAGCATCTTGCCGGGGCGGAGCCGTTCTTTTCTTATGACATGATTCTGTTCAATGTCAATGGCTCCCACCTCGGAAGCCAGGATCATCTGGCCGTCGTCTGTAATGTAATATCTGGAAGGCCTTAAGCCGTTGCGGTCCAAAACAGCTCCAACCAGATCACCGTCGCTGAATACGATGGAAGCCGGGCCGTCCCAGGGCTCCATCATGGTTGCGTAATAGCGGTAAAAATCCCTGATTTCCTGGGACATGGATTTATCGTGCTCCCAGGGAGCGGGAATGGTCACCATAACAGCCAGAGGTAAGTCCATGCCGCTCATCATCATAAATTCCAGGGCATTGTCAAGCATGGCGGAATCAGAGCCTTCCTGGTTGATGATGGGCAGAACCTTGTGTATGTCGTACCGGAAATACTCGGACTCCATGTTTTCTTCCCTTGCCGTCATCTTATCCACATTTCCCCGGATGGTATTGATCTCTCCGTTATGGACGATCAGACGGTTGGGATGGGCTCTCATCCAGCTTGGATTTGTATTGGTGCTGAAACGGGAATGGACCACCGCAATGGCCGACTCATAATCCTTATCCTGAAGGTCCGGGAAAAATTTTTTAAGCTCCTTTACCAGAAACATTCCTTTATAAACAATGGTCCTGCTGCTTAAGGAAACCACATAAGTATTGTCATTGCTCTGCTCAAAGATCCGCCTTGCAACATAAAGCTTCCTGTCAAAGTCCAGGCCCTTTTTTGTATCCGCCGGCTTCTTTACAAAGCCCTGGGCAATACAGGGCATGCAGTCCACGGCCCTCTCTCCGATCAGCTCCGGATGAATGGGCACATCTCTCCAGCCTAAGAATTCAAGCCCTTCCTTTTTGACAATGATCTCAAACATCTTTTTTGCCTGGTTCCTGGCAAGCTCATCCTGGGGGAAGAAAAACATGCCGATTCCATATTCTCTTTCCTCACCGATTTCCATTCCCAGATCCTTTGTCACTTTCCGGAAAAATTTATGGGAGATCTGAAGCATGATCCCCACACCGTCCCCTGTCTTTCCTTCCGCATCTTTTCCCGCACGGTGCTCTAAGTTCTCTACGATATGGATAGCCTGCTCTACGGTTTTATGGGTTTTCACGCCTTTCATATTGGCAACCGCGCCAATGCCGCAGTTGTCATGCTCAAAGCGGGGGTCATATAACCCCGGAGTACCTGTTTTATTAGGGGATTGCAAACTCTTTTCCATAATCTCATCCTTTCCTGACTTCTCCCTCTTCTTTGGAGTGTTAAAGTGTAAAAGTAAATTTTTAATGATAATACTACATTTTAACGGCCTTGTAAATGGATTTTATTTTGATATTGTCAGATAATTCGTCAACTTATTATTTTAAATTTTATATTCAGATATTATCTTAATATATCCCGACATTTTTCCTTGTTTTCGTTCAACTCCCGCCTATCTCACGGAGGATGGCATAAATTTCTAAGATTTTTAAGTATATCCCTTCAATAATTAAGTCATTACTTTTTAAATAACGGCTTTCCCTTCTTTTTTTCCATGTAAAAAGCCCCGGGAACTTCATTCCCAGGGCTTTTTACGTATCTTTTGTTCCGCCTTTATTAAATTAAATAACAAGCTCCACGAACAGATGAATTACATCTCGCCAAGACCGCTTTCAATGGCTTCGGTCATAGTCTTCATTGCTGCAGCCTCATCTTCACCGTCACAGATTAAATTGATCTGTGTGCCGCATTTGATGCCTGCAGCCATTACGTTTAATACACTCTTTGCTACGATCCTCTTCTCGCCGTATTCAATGATAATATCAGACTTAAATTTCATAGCTGTCTGTGACAGAACTCCTGCCGGTCTTAAGTGAAGTCCAGATGGGTTTACTACCGTCAATGTTTTAGATAACATAATGTCTTCTCCTTTATCCTCATTTTTATATACTCCGTATTGTTAATTTTATTACAATTCCCAATTTGTGTCAAGACAAACCCTGCATGTCTTTTATATATTTGCCAAAACCGAGCCATGCAGAAATATTTGTGTGATTGTGACTTAGGGAGCTCGCTCACTAAGCCACAATTATACAAATATTTCTATAGGGCGAAGCCCGACATTCATAATTTGGCGGAGCCTCATCCGCCAAATTATGAATGCATGGCGAACCGGGCCAATGACATCAAACAGCCGCCGCCCCAGTCCTCTCTTCCTTCTCTTCCCTCTCCTTCTGAGAATAAACACACCCGCAATAATCCTGCCTATAAAGCCCATGCTCCGCCGACAGCTCCACGGATCTCTTATACCCCTCTTTTTTCTTAAAATCAGAGGGCAGATAAGAAACCCGGTAATCCTTTGCCAGCTTCTCTCCAATCTCATTAAGCTTATCCGCATTCTTCAAAGGGCTTATGGAAAGAGTTGTCGTAAAGTAATCGAAATGGCCTGCCTGAGCCACCTTAGCCGCTTCTGAAAGCCTTAGCTCATAGCACTTAAAGCACCGCTCTCCCCCTTCCGGTTCTTTCTCAAGTCCTCTTACGATTCGGTAAAATTCATCCGGTTCATATGCTCCGGCCTCCAGGGTCACGGGATGGATAAGCTTCATCTCCTTAATAAGCCTCTCCTGCTCCTTAAGCCGTCTCACATATTCCTCCGGCCTGTAAATATTAGGGTTATAAAAATACACGGTAATCTGAAAATACCGGGATAAATATTCCAGCACATAGCTACTGCACGGCGCACAGCAGCTGTGCAAAAGCAGCCTTGGAACCTTTCCCTGCTTCTCGTTTTCTGCAATGATCTCTTCCAATTCTTTCTGGTAATTTCTCCGATTCATGGCTTCCTCCATTTCCGACCCTATGAACGAGACGAAACAGGCTTCGAGAGTTTCGTCTCGCTGTCACGGTGGCCGCCGGCTGAGCATGCAGGCATGTTCGTCCGGCTCGTCACTCGCGCAAATAAAAGGCGTAGGCCTTTCAGCCACGCCTTTTTGCCTCCTACAGAAAATCCCTGATCCGTTTGCTGCGGACGGGGTTCCTCAGCTTTCTAAGTGCCTTTGCTTCGATCTGGCGGATGCGCTCACGGGTGACATTGAATTCCTTTCCCACTTCCTCAAGGGTGCGGGGATGTCCATCCTCCAAGCCGAATCTCAATACGATTACCTGACGCTCTCTCTCCTTTAAGTCTCCAAGAAGAGCATCAATGTGTTCTCTTAACATAACGGATTCCACATTGCCTTCCGGTGTGACTACATTGTTATCCGCCACAAAATCTCCCAGATTGGAGTCATCCTCTTCTCCGATAGGGGTCTCTAAGGAAGCCGGTTCCCTGGCGATCTGCATGATCTCCATGACCTTGTCCTCAGACATGTCAAGAGCCTCTGCCAGCTCTGTTACCGACGGCTCATAGCCCAGCTCAAGAGTGAGCTTTCTCTGCATCTTGGACATCTTATTGATGGTCTCTACCATATGCACGGGCACACGAATCGTCCTCGCCTGGTCTGCCAAAGCTCTTGTAACAGACTGGCGAATCCACCAGGTCGCATATGTACTTAGTTTATAGCCCTTTGTATAATCAAATTTTTCAACGCCCTTAATAAGGCCCAGATTTCCTTCCTGAACCAGATCCAGAAAGCTCATTCCCCGGCCTGTATAACGCTTTGCAATGCTGACCACAAGGCGCAGATTGGCTTCGATCAGGCGTTCTTTGGCATCGTCGTCGCCGTCTGCCTTTCTCTTGGCGAGGCGCAGTTCTTCTTCTGCATTTAAAAGAGGTACTGTGCCGATTTCTTTCAAATACATGCGGACGGGATCTTCTGTGCCGATGCCTTCCAGCAAGTCAATGGCGTCAAGATCAATATCTTCCTCATCCACTTCTTTCATAAAGCCGTCATCAAGATCGTCATCCAACAGCAGGTCGTCTGATATGAGCACATCATCAGTTAAAACGGAATCGTCAATGACCGGGACCACGTCTACGCCGCGGTTCTCCAGGTACGTATAAATCTGATCCATCTGCTCAGCAGTCAGCTCTTCCCCCATAAAGAAGTTATTAATCTCTGTTACGTCCAAAGCATTGTGCTTTGTTCTTGCAAGTTCGACAAGCTTCCCCAGCTTCTCTAAAAAATTATCTTTTTCCACTTAATAACGTCCTTTCGCTAAGAAGTATACATAAAGCCCACACAACTTTTCATTATATACTACCGGAATCCATATTTCAACATCTTTCGATGAAAAAGGTGAAAGTAAAAATTTAGGATATCTAAAAATGAGTTTGTTGGCGGGAGTTCAGCCATGCACATTCATAATTTGGCGGATGAAGTATATTTTTAAAAGATACATGTATTGGCCGCCAAATTATGAATGCCGGGCTGCGCCCTATAGAAATATTTGCGTAATTTGCGGTTAGTAAGCGAGCTCACTAACCGCAGATTATGCAAATATTTCTGCATGGCTTAGTTATCGCACAATTCGGATCTGTCTTTTTAGATTGATGATGTCGACTTCTCCTCTGGTTCCGCCAAATTCCCCGTCTAATACCCAGTCAACGGGCTCTTCCGGGAGAATTTTCAAGGACCTTGTCCGAAATTTGTGGACGTATTCGTTGGGTTCTTCCTTCAGAAACATATAGTTAATAATATTTGTAAAATCCAGAGGGGTTCTGGGGGTGCGGATCAGCAGCACTTCAAATTCACCGTCGTCAAGGGCCACATCCTGGGTCACAAGTCCTTTAAAGCCTCCCACGCTTATGGTGTTGGTGACCATGCCGAAGATGAAATCCCCCTCCAGGGTTATCTCCTCACATTCCACCCGCATGGAGTAGGACTTAATGGAAGCCAGGCTTTTCACCCCTTCCAGCATATAGGCCTGATGGCCTAAAACATTTTTCCTATCCTGGGATGTCAGGTAAGAGACCTCCGTAAATGCACCGAAAGCCGCAATGTATACAAAATGCCTGTCTCCGCAGAAGCAGCCGATATCAATGGAGAAAGGCTCTCCGGAAACCGCTGCCTTAGCCGCCGTCTTCATATTCTTGGATATCTTTAAACTGGAGGCGAAGTCATTGGTAGAGCCTGCGGGAACGTATCCCAAGTCCGGCAGATCATCAAGGGTCATAAGGCCGCTGATTGTCTCATTTAAGGTGCCGTCTCCCCCGCTGCACACCACTAAGTCCACGCCGCTTCCGTAAAGGGCTGCAGCCTTCATGGCATCGCCGGGACCCTGGGTCACATGGACCAGTATTTCATAGCCGGACTCTGTAAAAATATTCAGGATTTCCATGAGCTTGTTTTTGATCTGCGCCTTTCCGGACCGCGGATTGAATATAAAAAGCATCCTTTTCATTATAATCACCTGATCAACTTTGTATACGCTTTAAATGCGTTTGGAAGAGAATAAGTTTTCTTGATCTCCTCGGGGGTGACCCAGAGAAAGTCTTCAAAAGGCCCGTCCGGAAATTCGTCCGGAAGCTCCACCCGAAAGCCTGTCATATGCCATTCCACATGGCTGAATATGTGCTTTGACGCAGGAAGAGGCTCTATTTCCGCTCCTTTTGCTCCCAGACCAGAGAGTACAGCCTCCTTATCCAGGCAGCCTTCTAAGTTGGGCAGCTCGTAAAGGGAAGCCAGAAGTCCGGTATCCTCCCGCTTGCGGATCGCCACCCGTCCACGGTGCCACAGTACCATGACGGTCTTATCCTCTACTCTTCTGGCCTTTTTCGGCGTCTTTACCGGAATCTCACCGGTAAGGCCTTTGGTCCTTGCGGCACAGACAGACGCCAGCGGACACTGGCCGCAGAGAGGGGCTCCGTTAGGAACGCAAACCAGGGCTCCGATTTCTATAAGGCCCTGGTTATAGGAACTGGCTGCATCTTCTGGCATGATCTCCATCAGCTGCGCCTCCATCCGGCTTTTAACCGACTGTTTTAAGATATCTTCCCTGCTTCCTGTTACCCTGGAAATAACCCGCAGCACATTGCCGTCCACCGCAGGGACTGCAATCCCATAGGCAATGGAAGCAATGGCTCCCGCGGTATAGGAGCCGATGCCCGGAAGCTTTTTAAGCTCCTCCCAGGAAGCCGGAAGCTCTCCGCCGTACTGCTCCACAAGAAGCTGGGCGGCTTTTTTCAAATTCTTTGCCCTGCTGTAATAGCCCAGCCCTTCCCACAGCTTTAAAAGCCTGTCCTCCGGTACTGCCGCCAGTTCATAAATCCCCGGCAGGGCTTTCATAAAGCGCTCAAAATAGGGCTTTACCGCCTCCACTCTCGTCTGCTGAAGCATGATTTCCGAGATCCATACCCGGTAGGGCTCCGGCTTCTCCCGCCAGGGCAGGCTTCTGGCATGAGCCTCATACCAGGAAAGGAGAGGCCGCTCCATGGCCCTTAACCGCTCCTCTGGCTCCATCTCTCTGCTTCGTGGTTCTAAAACCTGTAGACTATCATAAAGTGACTGATTCATTCTCACACATATCCATAGATCCCCCGGACAGATACCTCCCCGGAGATCACATGTTTTACCTCTCCTGACTCCATTTCTACAAGAAGCTCGCCCTTTTCATTGATTCCCAAAGCCCGGCCCGTGTATTCACCTGCCGGGTCCAGAATCCGGATTTCCCCTCCTGCATTGACCATATGCTTATTATAGACACCTATCAGCCCGGATAAATCACCCTGGCTGATAAATTCTTCATAATATTCTTCAAATGCTTCCATAACTGCGGCAATCAGCCGGCTTCTCCTGACTTTCTCTCCTGTTTCCAGAAACAGGGAGGTGGCCGTTTTCTTCACATCTTCAGGAAATTCTTCCATATTTGCGTTGATGCCGATGCCTACCACCACATAATGGATACCCTCAAGCTCAGCACTCATTTCCGTCAGAATTCCGCACAGCTTTTTCCCGTTTGATACAATATCGTTGGGCCATTTAATAAAAGAGGAAAGACCCGTCGCTTTCTCTATTCCGTCACAGACGGCCAGGGCTGCCACCAGCGTTACCATGGAAGCCGACGACGGCAGGATTTCCGGCCTTAAAATAAGGCTCATAAATACATTTTTCCCTGACGGGGATACCCATGTCCGTCCTCTTCTGCCCCTGCCTGCCTCCTGACAGTCCGAAACCACAAGAGTTCCGGCTGCCGCGCCCTCCTCTGCCAGGCGCTTTGCCCTTACGTTGGTGGAGTCAATGGTTTCGTGGTACTCCACCTCCCGGCCAAAGGTTCCCTCCAGCCGGCTTTCAAGCTCTGTTTTCGTCATTATATCACAAGAATCGATCAAATGGTACCCTTTATTTCGGACTGCTTCGATTTTATAGCCTTCCTCCTCCAGCTGCTGTATGGCTTTCCACACCGCTGTCCTGGATACGCCGAAGCGCCCGCACAATTCCTGCCCCGATATATAACCGTCTTCTTGTCTTAACTGCTTAAGAATCTCCGCTTTCAAGGCCTCACCCCCACCAGATGCTTACCGCGCTGACGACGGCAAGGGCCAGAAGAAGAACGCCGAACAGCAGCACGGCCACGCCCGCCGCTTTTCTCCTCTTTTCCCGTCCCCCTGATCTGATTTTAAAAATACCGTTTACTAGATTGAGAGCTCCGGCCAGAAAGAATATAACCGGAAATAAAACCATGTGATCCTCCGGATTTAAAAAAGAAACAACCGCCAGCACCACGATCAGGCACCCTGCCACAATGTGCACTAAGTCCACCATCATGGAGGCGTTTCTCAAGTTCCTGCCACGTTCCTGCATAACACTCCTACTCTCCTAAGGTTGCCACCATTACTGCCTTGATGGTGTGCATTCTGTTTTCTGCTTCGTCAAATACCACGGAGGCGGCTGATTCAAAGACATCCTCTGTCACTTCATTTCCCTTGACAGCCGGCAGACAGTGCATGAATATGGTGGAATCCTTTCCTGTCTTCCCCATCAGCTCCTGATTCACCTGATAAGGCCTTAGGATTGCCACACGCTCCGCGGCCTTGTCCTCTTCTCCCATGGAACACCACACATCGGTATAAATCACATCGGCATCCTTAACCGCAGCCGTGTCCTCCGTCAGAGTGATGGTGCTTCCGCTTTCCTTTGCATAGCCCTGACATAAATTCAACAATTCCTCCCTGGGCCATAAGCTCTCAGGAGCCAGTATGGTGAAATAAACTCCCATCTTGGACATGCCGATCATCAGGCTGTTGGCCATGTTGTTGCGCCCATCTCCCGCATAAACGAAACGGAGTCCTTTCAAATATCCGAAATGCTCTTTCATGGTCAGAAGGTCCGCCAGAATCTGGGTTGGATGGTAATCATCCGTCAGACCGTTCCACACCGGCACGCCTGCATATTTTGCCAGGTCTTCCACTGTCTTATGCTTAAATCCGCGGAATTCAATGCCGTCAAAAATTCTTCCCAGGACCCTTGCCGTGTCCTCCACGCTTTCCTTGTGCCCCAGCTGAAGATCATCCTTGCCTAAATACTCCGGATGGCCTCCTTCGTCCACAGCGGCCACCACAAAGGAACATCTGGTGCGGGTGGAGGGCTTTTCAAAAATAAGGGCAATGTTTTTTCCTTTCAGGGAATTACCCGTAATGCCCTCTTTTTTCTTCGCTTTTAAGTCAGCAGCCAGGTCCAGTAAATAACCGATTTCCTCCGGCGTAAAATCCTTTAAGGTAATAAAATTTCTTCCTTTTAAATTCATAATTACTTCCTCCGTTTTTCGTAATGTATTTTTATACATCATTATAGTATATTATGAATATCTATGCAACTCCTTTTTTTATAATTTATTAGCCCTTAATAAAGCTTCCCAGACTCCGGGGCCCCGCAGCTTCTTTCGGATGGCCTCCGTAAGCTGATCCACCGTATAGATTTGAAAACGCCTGATTTTCAGCCGTTTTGCCAGGTCTTCCAGAATTCCCAGGTATAAGTCCTTGTAGTCCCACCCTTCTTTCAGATTAAGCTCTTCCGCCAGCTTAGGAAATATCTTTTCCGTAAAAACCCTGTAACCAGTTAAGGCCTCAGCCCCCTCTTCCAGCGGCGGGGCATCCCCATATGCCTTTAAAAATTCCAGTTCCGACATCATCTTATCGAAATAATAAGGCTCTGTATTGGGTGCATCAATATAATAAATACGCCCGGAGAGGCCAAATAAGAACCTTTTGGCATCATAATATCCCAAAGTCATGTTTTTTCTGGCCTGTTTTTTATCAAATTCCAGAATTCCGCCCAGGTCCTGGCGCGGGGCAATATGAGAAACCCGGATTCCATCGGGAATCTTTATCACCCGTTCCTTATCAAAGCCCCAGCCGTAGATGCGGATCACAATGATATCCTCATACCCCCGGTCAATGAGCACGTTAATGGGGACGTTGTTAAAGCCGCCTCCATCCACATACCGTTTGCCTCCCAGCTTCTCATTTTTAAAGGCCAGGAAAAAGGCGCTGGCCAGCAGCATGTCCTTAATGCTTCCCGTCTCACCGCTTCTTACATCCACCGCCAGCTCTTTCCTGTCGGACACGGAATAGGTCACCACAAAAAGTTCTCTGTCCGAATTCTTTATTTTCTCCTCATCTCCCACTACCTGGGCAATGAGGTTCTTTAAGGGAGTGATGTCAAAGCCCCCGTCCTTTACAATCTGCAGCCCTCTGCTTATGAGTTCCTGCAGATTCAGGGCTTTAAAATCCTTTCTCTTTAAAGCCTTTATGGTATCGTCGCTGACATCCATGACATGGGAGTACTCGATGTTCTTCCATATCTCCTCCGCCCGCTCAAAATCGTCCATACAGATAAGGGCTCCGTTTAAAGCGCCTACAGAAACCCCTGCGATTCCCTTGATTTTTACTCCCTCTTCCCTTAAAGCCTTCCACGCGCCGATCTGATAAGCGCCCTTGGCTCCTCCTCCCTCCAGTACAAGGCCGTATTCTTTCGTCAGGTCCAGCTTCAGCTCCATATGCCCTCCTTAAAGCCTCTCAATGTGAGAAAACCGCAGCAAAAGGGCATCTGCCCCCTGCTGCGGTATTGGTTTCCCGAATTCAGGAAATTACGCCTCCGGGTCCTTGGGTATTTCTGTAATGGAAGAAACCAGCCCCGCCAGTCCCTGGATCTCGGATGGGATGATGATCTTGGTGGCCTTGCCGTCAGCAATAGCCTTAAATGCCTCCAGGCTCTTTATGGTCAGAACCGCCTTATCTGCACCCGCTTCCCTAATCATGCGGATACCGTCCGCATTGGCCTGCTGGATCTTTAAGGTAGCCTCAGCCTGGCCTTCCGCCTCACGGATTCTCTTTTCCTTCTCCGCTTCCGCACGAAGGATGGCTGCCTGTTTCTCAGCCTCCGCATCAAGGATGGCGGATTCTTTCTTACCTTCTGCCACAAGAACTGTGGACTTCTTCTCGCCTTCCGCTCTTAAAATAGCTTCACGGCGTTCACGTTCCGCTTTCATCTGCTTCTCCATGGCATCCTGAATGGCTGCCGGGGGCATGATGTTCTTAAGCTCCACACGGTTTACCTTGATTCCCCACGGATCAGTTGCAATATCCAGAGTTTCTCTCATCTTTGCGTTAATGGTCTCTCTGGAGGTTAAGGTCTGGTCAAGCTCCAGATCGCCGATGATATTTCTGAGGGTGGTGGCTGTTAAGTTTTCAATGGCCATAATAGGATTTTCCACACCATAAGCATAGAGCTTCGGATCCGTGATCTGGAAGAACACTACCGTATCAATTCTCATGGTAACGTTATCCTTGGTGATAACCGGCTGAGGCGGGAAATCCGCTACCTGCTCTTTTAAATTAACTCTTTTTGCCACACGGTCAACAAGGGGCATCTTAATATGCACGCCTACGGACCAGGTTTCCAAAAAAGCGCCCAGACGTTCCACAACAAGGGCCTGTGCCTGAGGCACCACCCGGATGCAGGACGCCAGCAATAACAGAATGATGACTAAAACAACAATGACTGCTAAAAATCCCATACTACGCTTCCTCCTGATTCTTGCTCACAATTAGTTTCACACCTTTAATATCTTTCACTTCCACCATGGTACCTGCCGGATAGATCTCGTCATCCTTCAGAGCTCTGGCCGTCCATTCCTGGCCGTTTAAAACCGCCGCTCCCTTTCCTTCCAGGTTGTTGATCTCCACCGTGACCCTGGCATTTTTGCCGATCAGGCTCTCTAAATTGGTCTTTACCGTGTTGCGGTTTACGTACTTTAAGGCAAACGGCCTTGTGAAGAATAAAAGAATAAAGGATACAATTACAAACATCGCCAGCTGCACCTGGATATCGACTCCGAACAGAGCCAGTATAAATGCAACCAGCGCCCCTCCGGCAAACCAGATGGTCGTCAAGGCCATAGTGGCCGCTTCGATTCCCAGAAGCACCACAAATGCAATAAGCCAATAGATTGCTGCCATCTCAATCACTCCCCTTTCCCTGCCTGTGCAGGTTAAATCTGCCTGGCAAAATATCCCTTAATACTATCATACTACATGCTCCCGTATTTCTCAACATTTCCGGCCCTGAAAAGCCTTACAATTTTCTGACAAAACTACTGACGGCGCTGCCTTGCGGCCTCAAACATCAGCACAGAGGCTGCAACAGCCGCATTTAAGGACTCCACCTTTCCCATCATGGGGATTTTCACATATGCGTCCGCAAGGGATGCTGTTTTCTCCGTAAGGCCCTGTGCCTCATTTCCGATTAAAAATCCTGTATCAACAGTATAATCCTCTTTTTCATAATTATTCCTGCCGTTTAAATGGGCTGCATAAAGCCTGACGCCCCAGCTTTTCAGCTCCTTTAAGGCTCCGGGCAGGTCATCGGTATACACAAAGGGAACCCTGCAGATGGAGCCCATGGTGGAGCGAATCACTTTCGGGTTATAAATATCCGCCGTGGCGTCATTCATGAGAACCCCTGTGATTCCGGCCCCTTCCCCGGCTCTTAGGATGGTGCCTAAATTCCCCGGGTCCTGAATGCTTTCCAGAACCATTAAAAGGACCGGCTCCCGGCCGTTTTTCAAGTCCGCAGGCTCATAGGAATACTGTTTTACCAGAGCCAGGATTCCCTGAGGCGTCTGGGTGTCGGACATGGTCTTAAATACCTCGTCGGACACGGTTTCATACCTGGTTCCTGAAAGCAGGCTTCTGCGGCTTTCATCCTCTAAAAAGCTTTCCGATACAAACAGGCTGTCGATTCTGTCTTTTGGGAGCTCCCGGAACATCCGGAGTCCTTCCGCCACAAAAAGGCCTGTTTCCTTTCTGGCTTTTGCCTTCTTTGCCAGGTTCATCACCTGCTTGATCCGCCCGTTGGCGCTGCTGGTTATCATAGTGTACCTCTCTTTATAAATTTTCCAGTTCCTCCAGCCACAGACGGCTCACCCCGTCGCTGGGCATCCGCAAATCTCCTCTGGGAGATACGGCCACGGAGCCCACCTTGGGCCCGTCCGGCATACAGGAACGCTTAAACTGCTGGCTGAAGAATCTGCGGTAAAAGACCTTGAGCCATTTTAAAATAGTCTCATTTTCATATTTTCCGTCAAAGGCATGGACAGCCATGCGGTAAACCTTGGAGGGACGGCATCCAAACCGCAGGATCTGGTACAGGAAGAAGTCGTGAAGCTCATAGGGCCCTACCAGGTCCTCTGTCTTCTGGGCGATCTCCCCGTCCTGAGGCGGAAGCAGCTCCGGGCTTACAGGAGTATCAAGGACGTCTAAAAGCACCTCTTTCAATTCCTCTTCCCGGACGGTATCCGCATAGTAACGGACCAGATGGCGGACCAGGGTCTTTGGCACAGAAGAATTGACCCCGTACATGGACATGTGGTCTCCGTTATAGGTGGCCCAGCCTAAGGCCAGCTCAGACATATCCCCCGTTCCGATGACCAGCCCGTTAAGCTTATTTGCCATGTCCATAAGGATCTGGGTTCTTTCTCTGGCCTGTGAATTTTCATAGGTCACATCATGAACTTCTGCATCCTGTCCGATATCCCGGAAATGAAGGCTGACGGCCTCCTTAATATTCACCTCCGTAAGCTCTGCTCCCAGCTTATTGGTCAAAAGGCAGGCATTCCGGTAGGTCCTGTCCGTGGTTCCGAAGCAGGGCATGGTCACCGCGTGGATCTGGTTTCTCGGAAGGCCCAGCATGTCAAAGGCCCGGACCGTCACCAGAAGCGCCAGGGTGGAATCCAGTCCTCCGGAGATTCCCACCACCGCATGGCCGCATCCCGTATGGGCCAGCCTCTTTTTCAGCCCCATGGCCTGGATGGAAAGGATCTCCTCGCACCTCCGGTTCCTTTCGCCCTCATTATCCGGCACAAAGGGCCTTGGATCAATAAAACGCTTTAATTCTAAGTCCTCCTGCTTTATGGAAAAGGGCACGACCCTGTAATTTTCATTATTTGTTCCCGGAAAGGTAGTCATCCTGCGCCGTTCGTGGATCAGCCTCTCCAAGTCCATATCCCCGTAAATCGTCTCATTTTCAAAGCGTTTGGATTCCTTAAGCAGGGTTCCGTTTTCCGTAATCAGGTTCTGTCCGCCGAATACCAGGTCCTGAGTGGATTCTCCCTCTCCTGCATTGGCGTATATATATCCGCATACCAGATTGGCGGAATGTCCCACAATCAGGCTTCTTCTGTAAATATCCTTTCCCGTGGTCTCGTCGCTGGCCGAGCAGTTTACAATTACGGTGGCTCCTGCGGTAGCGTGGCGGATGGACGGAGGGCTTGGAACCCAGGCATCCTCGCAGATCTCCGCGGCTACAATGAGCCTTGGGTCTTCCTCACAGGCAAAGAGGATATTGGTACCCATGGGAACCATTTCATCCTCCCACTTTACAAGCACCGGAATCTCATTTCCCGGT
Organism: Bacillota bacterium; assembly: GCA_023437715.1. GTDB lineage: Bacteria > Bacillota > Clostridia > Lachnospirales > Lachnospiraceae > Lacrimispora. The sequence goes on from JAEZFK010000034.1 coordinate 22,290, forward strand.
TCAAAATAACGCATCTCGTAAAATTCTGAATAATTGGGCAGATGGGTCTTGGGTACGATCCCTAAAAGCTTTCCGTTCTGAAGGGCCGCCGCCGTGTTGTAAAGCTTTCCGTCCCGCTCCCAGGGCATGCCGATAAACACCAGCAGATCATGGCCCTTTGTGGCCTTTATGATCTCCTTTAGCTCCATCTTTGCCTTTTGAAGCAGAGCATCCTGCTCAAACAAGTCCCCGCAGGTATAAGAAGTCAGACAGAGCTCAGGAAATACCATTATTTTTGCTTTTTCTTCAATTCCAGCTTTAATCAGACCGCAGATCTGTTCCCTGTTAAACTGCGGATCAGCCACTTTCACTTCCGGGGTGGCCGCAGCGACCCGGATATATCCATGCTTCATCACATTTACTCTCCTATCCGTTCATTGGTTTGACGCCAAAGGCTTCCAGCCTTTCAATGAGTATTAGTATACCTCTTTTTTGAGAAATTGGGAAGCCGCATAATTTGAGGTTTACTTTTCACAGGGTTTCGTGTAAAATATTACTTATATCCTACTAAACAGATAAGAATAATTAGGAAGGAGTTTTGAGACCATGAAATTTTCTACCAAAGGACGCTATGCCCTTCGCATGATGCTTGAATTCGCGCTTCATCCGGACGAATGCACGAAAATCATTCAGGTGGCGGAGCGCCAGGATATATCCGATAAATATCTGGAGCAGATCGTCACCATTTTAAGCAGAGCCGGATATGTCAAAAGCAGAAGGGGCGCCCAGGGCGGATATTACCTTGCCAAGCCTGCTTCCGAATATACAGTGGGCATGATCCTGCGCCTTGCGGAAGGCAGCCTGGTGCCCGTGTCCTGCATGGAGGATGAGATAAATCCCTGCAGCCGCGCCGACATCTGCGCCACGCTCATGGTATGGAAGAAGCTGGATGAGGCCATCTCCAGCGTTGTGGATAACATTACTCTTGCGGATCTGGTGGAAGAACAGAAAAGGCTGGACAAGAATGTCCTCGAACAAAAAAATTAAAGAACGGGATGAAAAACCGGCGTCTTTCTCAAGCTTTTCAGGCTTTTGAAAGACGCCGGTTTTGTATATTCACGTATATTCTAGCAGGTGCTTTCCGCAAATTTTCTTATTTCCGAAGCATTTGCGATTTTCCGGATCTGGCCGTTATTTACCACTACCAGGGTGGGAGCCTGCATAATGCCCAGTCTTGTGGCAAATTCCACATTTTCTTCCGCATCCACCACCTTATAATCCATATTCTGCAGGAACTGCTTTGCCATCTTGCAGTTAGGGCAGGTCTTGGTAGTGAAAAGGTAGGCTCCTGCGGGAATTTCTGCTTTTCTTACCTCGCCTGCTTCCCTTTTTCCGGCTGCCTGGGCCTTTTTCAGCCTGGAGCTGGAAATCTCATAAGTGGTCCGGTTCTTATATTCCTGGGTCTTGCCTTCATTCCAGTTCTGGACCGGGCGGTAATAGCCGGTAATCCTGCTGTAAATCTCCGCCTTTTTCCCGCATACCGGGCAGGTGCTGTGTTCTCCTGCAAGGTATCCGTGCTCCGCGCAGATGGAATAGGTGGGCGACAGAGTGTAATAGGGCAGCTTGAAGTTTTCCGCAATGGTCTTCACCAGCTTTGCCGCTGCCTCCCAGTCAGGAAGCTTCTCCCCCAGAAACGCGTGGAATACGGTTCCTGATGTATAAAGGGTCTGAAGATCATCCTGAATCTCCAGAGCGTCAAAGACATCGGAGGTGTAGTCCACAGGAAGGTGGGAGCTGTTGGTATAATAAGGGGTATCCCCCTCATTTCCCGCGGTCTTTATGTCGGGATAACGCTTCTTATCATGCTTTGCAAGGCGGTATGTGGTGGATTCCGCCGGAGTCGCTTCCAGATTGTATAAGTCCCCATACATCTCCTGGTAATCCGAAAGCCTTTCTCTCATGTGATTTAACACATCCTTTGTAAACTGTAAGGTTCTGGAATCCGTTAAATCCGCTCCCAGCCATTTTGCATTTAAGCCCACCTCATTCATGCCGATGAGACCGATGGTGGAAAAATGGTTTTCAAAGCTTCCAAGATACCGTTTCGTGTAAGGATACAGTCCCTGGTCTAAAAGCTTTGTGATGACCTCACGCTTTGTCTTTAAGGATCTGGCGGAAATATCCATCATGTGATCGAGACGCTTGTAGAAATCAGCCTCATCCTTGGCAAGGTAGGCGATCCTTGGCATGTTGATGGTCACGACGCCCACAGACCCGGTGCTTTCGCCGGAACCGAAGAAGCCTCCGGTTTTTCTTCTCAGCTCTCTTAAATCAAGGCGGAGGCGGCAGCACATGCTTCTTACGTCGCTGGGCTCCATATCGCTGTTTATATAATTGGAAAAGTAAGGAGTTCCGTATTTGGAAGTCATTTCAAAAAGCAGGCGGTTATTTTCCGTATCCGACCAGTCAAAATCCTTTGTGATGGAATACGTAGGAATGGGATACTGGAAGCCTCTTCCGTTGGCATCCCCCTCGATCATGGTTTCGATAAATGCCTTGTTTATCATATCCATCTCTTTTTTGCAGTCTTTATACTTAAAGTCCACTTCTTTTCCGCCTACGACGGCATTGAGCTCTGCCATATCAGCCGGAACCGTCCAGTCCAGAGTGATGTTGGAGAAAGGAGCCTGGGTTCCCCAGCGGCTGGGGGTATTCACGCCGAAAATAAAGGCTTCCACGCATTTCTTTACCTCCCGGTAAGATAAATTATCTGCTTTCACAAAGGGAGCCAGATATGTATCAAAGGAGGAAAAGGCCTGGGCCCCTGCCCATTCGTTCTGCATGATTCCCAGGAAATTGACCATCTGGTTGCAGAGCACGGATAAATGCTTTGCAGGAGAAGAGGTGATCTTTCCCGCTATACCGCCTAAGCCTTCCATAAGAAGCTGCTTTAAGGACCAGCCTGCGCAGTAGCCGGTGAGCATGGACAAATCATGAAGGTGGATGTCCGCATTCCTGTGGGCGTCTGCAATTTCCTGGTCGTAAATTTCAGAAAGCCAGTAATTGGCCGTAACCGCGCCGGAATTGCTTAAAATCAGCCCTCCCACGGAATAGGTGACCGTGGAATTTTCCTTGACCCGCCAGTCTTCCACCTTCACATAGCTGTTCACCACATCCTTGTAATCCAGGATGGTGTTCTTCATGTTCCGTATCTTTTCTCTCTGCTTTCTATATAAAATGTAGGCCTTGGCCACATCTGTATATCCTGCCTGCTCCAGCACATGCTCTACGCTGTCCTGAATCTGCTCTACCGTAATCTTATCCCCTGACATCTTCCCCTGAAAATCTGCAGTTACACGGAGAGACAATAATTCCAGAATCTCATTATTATACTCTTTTTGCGTGGCCTTAAATGCCTTTTTAATCGCTTCCGTGATCTTATTCAGGCTGAATTCAGCATTTTCCCCATCTCTCTTAATTACCTGAATCATAAGAACTTAACTCCTTTCCTTTTCCCAGCCCTGCTTTTTGGGCATACAGGTATACCCGCAGGGTGCTTCCTTTTCCCAGCCCTGCTTTTTGGCAGGGTCCACCTCGTTTTATCGGGCGTACAGATATACCCGCAGGGTATTTCCTTTTTTTTCCAGCTTTTTGGGTGTATTATATGAAATCCACAACTATCTATCGCATAGATATTATAGCAGAGGAAAAAGAAAAACACAATATGTAGATTGATTTTTTAACATCAAATCCATATATTGTGTCTTATTCTTTATTCGTCAAAAGCATCGGCACTGCCCGCCAGGGCGGCGAACATTTCCGAAGGCACATAGGCATTGACCAGTATTCCATTTTCCTGGTATTCTTCCTTTAAAAGCTGGCCGTATTTGCGGATCATCTGGATTTTTCCTGCTTCTCCGTAAGGGTATACCTTTTCCAGATACACCTTCTGGCTTCTTAGAATGGTTTCCAAAAGATTCAGCAGCTCTTCAAGCCCTTCCCCTGTCTTTGCGGATATCCTGGCCTGATAGTCTGAGGAAACATCCCGGAAAATCACATCAGCCCCTGCGGCGTCAATTTTATTAAACACCGTCACTACCACCTTATCATGGACTTCCAGCTCTCTTAAGGTCTCGTATACCACATACATCTGCATGTCCATCTGGGGATTGGAGCAGTCCACCACATGAAGGATGATATCACTGTATTTGGCTTCCTCCAGGGTGCTTTTAAAGGCCTCAATCAGATGATGGGGCAGCTTTCTGATAAAGCCTACCGTATCCGTTAAGAGAATCTGCTGCCCTCCTGGAAGGCTTAAATTCCTGGTGGTAGGGTCCAGAGTTGCAAACAGCTTGTCCTCAGCCAGGATTCCTGCGTCGGTCAGCCGGTTTAACAGGGTGGATTTCCCCGCGTTGGTATAGCCTACAATGGCCGCAACAGGCACATGGTTTTTATCCCTCTGCTGCCTGGCCACCTCACGGTGGCGCTTCACATCCTCTAATTCCGCTTTCAGCATTCCGATGCGGTCGTGGATGAGACGCCGGTCCATTTCCAGCTTCTTTTCTCCCGGTCCACGGGTGCCGATTCCTCCGCCCAGACGGGATAAGGAACTGCGCAGTCCTACCAGGCGGGCGGAACGGTATCTGAGCTGGGCCAGCTCCACCTGGATCTTGCCCTCTCTGGTGGTTGCCCTTCCCGCAAAAATATCCAGAATCACCATGGTCCGGTCCATGACCTTGGTATCCAGGGCTTCCTCCAAATTCCTCATCTGGGCCGGGGACAGCTCATCGTCACAAACCACTCCCGTAGCGTCAAGCTCCCAGATTCTCTCCTTTATTTCCTCGATCTTTCCCTTGCCCAGGTACGTTCCCGGATGAACCCTTTCCCGGTTCTGGATGATCTTATCCACGGTCGCAGCCCCGGCTGTGTCCACCAGCTCTTCCAGTTCATCAAGAGATGCTTTGGCGTCCTTTTCATCACCGGTGCTGACCGCCACCAGGATCACCCGCTCTTCAATTTCCTTTAACTCAATCAGTTCAGCCATTAATCTTTCCTATCTTGTTTTTAAAAAAGTGATCTCCCGCTCCGCTTCCTCATCGGAACCGTGGGCAGAGACATACTGCTGCATCAAATCCAGGGCTGTTTTAAAATCTCCCTTGTGCTCCTGGGCCACAGCCTGGTTAAACAGAAGCTCGGGAATCTGGGAACCGTCAGGGGAAGAAAGACCTTTGGTAAAATACCCGATGGCCTCGTCCCATTTTTCGGCTGCCATCTCACATAAGCCCATCCGGTTATAAAGCTCGGCGCTCTCCTCTCCTTCTGCAAGAGCGGCCTCGTAAAGAGCCATGGCCTGATCCTCTTCCTTGGCCTCTTCCATGGCTGCTCCCGCCGCCAATAAGGCCTTAAGTCTGCCGGGCGCTTTCTTTCCCGGATCCAGCTCGTCGCCCTTCTTATAGTCCTCCAGAGCTCCGTTTAAATCTCCTGCTCCCGCCCTTGAAACCGAGCGCATATTGTAATACTCCGCCTTTTCTCCATCCACCTGGATGAGGATGCCGTAGGTATCGGCGGCAGCGGAATAATCCTCTGATAAATACTCAGCCTCGGCCCGGTATTTTAATACATCCATATCAAATTTTCCCACCAGCCCCTTGGAGGTGGAAATGGCCTGGTCAAAGGCTTCAATGGCGCCGTCATAATCCCCGGCGTTAAGTGCTTCGATTCCGGCATCCCGGTAGGAATATTTATTTTCCTTCTTTCCGCAGCCCGGAGCCATAAGGAGTATAAGGGCCAGTCCTATGGCAGCAGCCCCATATCCAGTCTTTCTTCTCATTCTATTATCTCCAGCTTTATAAAAGCTATGAATCCTATTATCTGATACTATTGTTTTCCCGTGCTTCCATGGCCGCCCCGGTCCTCATGTCCCAGAACCTCCGTCTCCTCAAAGCTTAAAGAAGGCTGATGCTCCATAATACGGAACTGGCAGATCCTGTCATTGACATGGATCACCGTATCCCGCAGGGCATAGGCAGGGAAAAACCACTGGTCATTGTCCCCGCAATAGGTCTCGTCAATGACTCCCATGCTGTTGGTCTGGATTACGCCGTAATTTTTAAAGGTGCTGCTGCGGGGAACCACATGAGCCTCGTATCCGGCGGGAAGCTCCATGGCAATTCCCAGAGGAATCAGCTTAAATTCTCCGGCTTTCATGGATATCTCCTCTGCCGCCCGCAGATCAATCCAGTCTGACTTGCCGTCGATATAGCACAGGCGGTCAATTTTATCTGTAAAGTATTTGATTTTAATGGTTTTTATCACAATGTTTCCTCCTGAATGGTGTCGTCTTTTCCGTCTCCTGCTGAAATTAATTCTCCGCTTTCGGAAAGCTCCTCTTCCACCTCCATGCGGATCTCAGCTTCCACCACCGGGTCCGCTGTAGGAAGATTCTGGGTGGAGCCAATGCCGAATCTCCTTAAAAATTCCTCTGTGGTGGCAAAAAGGGCAGGGCGGCCCGGAGCGTCCAAGCGGCCCACCTCATATACCAGATTATATTCCACCAGCTTATTGACCGCGTGGTCGGACTTGACGCCACGGATCTTCTCTATCTCAAGCTTTGTCACCGGCTGCTTATAGGCGATGATGGACAGGGTTTCCAAAACAACTTCCGTGAGAACCTGCTTTTTCGGCGCAGACGCCACCCGGATTAAGTTCTCATAATATTCGGACCTGGTGCACATCTGAAAGCTGTTTTCCAGCTCAATGATCTGCATCCCCCGTTTTCCCGTATCGTAGCGCTTCATCAGCCGGAGAACTGCTTCCCTGGCCGTGGCCTCATCCTGGCCGATTGCCGCCGCCAGCCTGCTTAATTCAACAGAATTACCCATGGTAAAAAGGACCGCCTCAATCACGGCCTCCCATGTCTTTTCTTCCTTCGAACTCTTTTTCGGCTCCTCTGGTGCAAGAGTTTCCTTATCCATCTGTCTTTTCTACCTCTTCCTTAAATCCTTCCCCGTCATCCCCTAATTCCGACAGATCCAGCTCTCCCTCTTCCCCTTCCGGTTCCAGGGTTTCGATCATCATATCGTCAAATAAATATTCCTGGGTTAACTGTATCTTTCCAATCTTCATGAGCTCAAGAAGCGCCAGGAAAGTCACAACCACCTCCACCCGGTCTGCCTGCTTTTCAAGCATCTTCCGGAAAGAAAACTTTCTGTGCTTTCTGGCATAATCCATGACCGAATTAATCTTGTCCTCCAGGCTTACGGGTTCTTTTCTGATATTTCCAAAGCGGCTCCTGATGGGGTCCACCCGGTCTTCAATGCGCTTTGTGACAGAGCGGAAAATCTCCTGGAGCTTTGCCAGAGTAAGGCCGTCAAGAAGCTTGTCCAAATCCACCGGGGGCTCGTATTTTGCCACCTCCGGAGGGATTGTGGGAACCTTGTAAAGAAGCCTGTCCGCTCCTACCTCCCGGTCCCTAAGCTCCATGGACATGTATTTATAATATTTATATTCCAAAAGACGGGCCACCAGCTCTGCCCTCGGGTCCTCTTCTTCCCCTTCCTCGTTTACCTCCCTTGGAAGCAGCATCCGGGCCTTTATGTCAATGAGGGTTGCCGCCATGACCAGAAACTCGCTGACTATATTTAAATCCTCGGTTTCCATATGGTTTACATAATCAAGATACTGTTCGGTGATCGTCACAATGGGAATGTCGTAAATATTCACCTTATTCTTATCGATCAAATGGAGCAGCAGATCCAGCGGCCCCTCGAAATTGTCCAGTTTATAAGAGATTCCCATACTTCCCTCCAAAGCAGTTTCAAACACGCTATTGATTAGTATATCAAATCCTGCCCCATCTGTAAATATATGGAAGTCCCAAAAGTCACGGAGACATTCCTATGCTTTCTTTTTTAAATCCACCACCACCACCTGAGGCTTGTCATTGAGCCGGATATTGATGGAATGAGTTCCAAGGCCTCTGCTTACGATCATATATTTTCCGTCTTCCTCAAATTCTCCGGCGCACCAGGGAAGGAAAAACTGATACTGGGGAGTCATGACGCCGCCCAGATAGGGAAGCCTTATGGTGCCTCCGTGGAAATGGCCGGAAAGGGTTAAATCCGCCCCCCAATTCCTGCAGGCACAAAAATAAAGGGGGGAATGGCAAAGGAGAATCTGGAATCTTTCTTCAGATGCTTTCCCCACCTTTTTTTTGATATCTTCCGATTTTAAATCGTCCGGCCGGAACTTCCGGTAACAGCCAGGCTCTAAATCAACGCCGGTGACAGCCACATCCCTGCGGAAATACTCCGTCCGGTTTTCCAAAACCGTCACTCCCAGCTTTTTTAAACGGTCCACATAAGCTTCGTACTGGCTGCCGTAGACAGACCGTTCCCAGCACATCCGGTTTTCATGGTTGCCGTTGCCGTAAAATACGGGATACCGGCACGCAAGCCCTTCCATAAGCTTTAGGGAGACCTGTGTCTGGGCTTTTCCCTTGCTGACTATCATATCTCCGCCCACCAGCACCAGGTCAGGCTTTACTTTATCCACCTCGGCAAGAAGTCTCTCGTTTTCCTCTCCAAACCGGTGTTCATGAAGATCGGAAAGGAACACCATTGTGCAGTCCTTTCCGATTTTATCGCTTTCCACAAGTGTTCTCTCCACGGAAAGCTGTTCTTTTTCATATTCAGACCGCAGCAGCAAACCTGCAGCGGCGCAAAGGGCTCCGGCAGCAAACCACATCCGTTTTTTCCTCTTCTTTCATTTTCCCTGTCCACGCTTTCCCGGCAGGGCCGCACCACAATGGCAGTGGTTTAAGTGTAACACCCCGGTGGTGCTTTTGCAAGCTATTAGAGCCAGTCCTTCTTCAGATACTCAAGAATGAGATTCGGCACAACAATCATCAGGCCGATGCAGGCGCTCATTACCGTCGTATGAAAGCAAAACGCCTTATAGCCGGGGCTTCCCGGAACAGGCGGTACAGTAAATGCAAGTCCATAGACGGACCGGTAAACAAGATAGAAACAAATCAGATAAAATATTACATTTAAAAGTAGTTTTTTCATTTATGTATTCCTCCTTACATATAATATACGTCAATTATGGATAATATGCAATATCGGATAATCACGGTTTAATTGAGTAAAGAGGTGATAAAACATGATTGTCTATGATAGACTGTGGGAAACCATGAAAAAGAAAAACATCAGCCAATACCGTCTGATCAGGTACTTCAACGTCAGTGCCGGACAAATCGGACGGCTTAAGAAAAACAGCTTTGTTTCTACTCATACTATCGACATGCTCTGCAAGATTCTTGAATGCAACATAGAGGATATTATGGAATACCGGGCGGATGTCATCGAAGAGACCGGGGAATAGGCCTTTGTCTCCTTTCAGGCCGCCGGCAAAACGGCATTGGAAGCTGCGGCTTCCAGAACATGAAAAAAGCACCTCCGAAGAGGTGCTTTATATATTATACAGTATCATATAGCTTCCGTCTCCGTCCGTCACGAAATCCATGCGCCGGAATTATCCAGCTTATATCCGTCCGGCGTTACCGTGTTCTTAAGCATGACCCCGTCTGATCCCAAATAGAACCATTTCCCATTGCTTTCCACCCAGTAATTCACGGCCATAGCCCCACTGGACCGGAAATAATACCATGCCCCGTTGGTGAATCCCCTCCAGCCCGTAGCCATGGCGGAATCCGAGTCAAACCAGTAGTAAACTCCGTCGATCTGCTGCCATTCGTTTCCGGCCTTGTTTCCATCCGGCTTTATGTAATACCATTTACCCCCTGTCTGCACCCAGCCGCGGGAAGAGGAAGCAGAAACAGCTTCTGTCCCTGTCTGGCCCGCCGCCTTTAAGGCAAAGCCATAATCAAGGAGAGCCTTGGTGTCTCCATAGTGAGTGGATTTGCTCTTCATAATGACCGCAATCAGCCGGACGCCATCCCTTTCCACACAGGTGACCAGCGTGTTTCCCGCCAGAGAGGTATAGCCTGTCTTCCCTCCGATGATTCCGGCATAATATCTGGAGTCCGAGGGATAGAGCATCTTATGGCCCATGGTAACGGTCCGGGCCCCTGCATTCTTTGTGGCCGGTATCTGATAGGACAAGGTAGAGGCCACCTTTCTCACCGTATCATTCTGGAATGCCGCCCGCGCAATAAGAGCCATGTCGTGAGGAGTGGTATAATGGCTGGAATTATTAAGTCCGTTGGGATTGACAAAATTTGTGCCCGTACAGCCCAGCTCCTTTGCCCGTGCGTTCATTAAGCCGGCAAAGGCCGCAACGCTTCCCGAAATATGCTCCGCCAGGCCGTTGGCAACCTCATTGGCTGACTTGAGCATCAGTCCGTAAAGGCTCTGCTCCACGGTCAGGGTATCCCCTTCCACCAGCCCCAGGGTCACTGCCCCTGATTCCAGGTTCGTGGTGGCTGTCTTTGAAAAGGTTACCTTGTCGGACAGGCTGCATTTCTCAGCTACAAGAAGAGCTGTCATCAGCTTTGTTATGCTGGCCGGATAGTATTTTGTATCCCCATTTTTAGAAAATAACAGGTTCCCGGTGGACGCGTCTAAAAGAACTGCCGCCTCAGACTGGATCTCGGGCTTTGCCACATTGGATTCCGTTGTGCTTCCGCCGGTCTGGCTTCCCGTGTTGGTCTGGCTTCCCTCACCGGTCTGGCCGCCGGTTTGTCCCTGGGAGATCCCAGCTCCCGGGCCGGTGACATTTGCTGTTCCTGCAGACGGAGCTGTGGATGCCCCTGTTGTTTCCGCAGCTTCCGGAAAGGGCTGCACTACCGGGACGGCTCCATAGGATGGGATTGCCGCAAGAAGGCTGAAAGTGATTGCCATACTTAAAAATCTGCGTAACTTTTTCATCATGTCCTGTAATCTCCTGTATACTTTTTCCTTCAAGTGAAATTTCTTCCAACAGTATACCACATATTTTGCAATTTTCCGATTAAAAATTTCTTACTATTCAGACATGCGTAAATATTTCTATAGGGCGGAACGCCCGGCATTCATATATTATAAAAAGCGTACCGTCCTTTCCATGAGCATATCACCAGACTGTACGCTTCCTTTTAAAACATCTATTCCTTATATTCCTTTTCCATTTCCTCCAGCCTGTCCATGGCCAGATTTAAGATTTCCTCATGGTCAAAGGCCAGCTTTTCCTGATCCAGCATATCAATGGCAGGCAAAAGCTCTGTTTCCGTTTCCTTTTTCCACATCAGACCCTGGCGCTCGTAGGTTTCTGTGACGCGGTAGCTTATAAAAATATGTTCGTCCTCATTTTCAATGGTAAGTGCATAAGTAGAGCCGTTTTCCAGGTCAGACAGCTTCTTTTTTTTTACCTGAAACCAGCGGGCCTCTTTTGCATCGTCTCCAGCCTGGGGGACCAGCTGGTTTTTCGGCACAACAGCCATGTAGGATACTGAGATCACTCTTGTTCTGGAATCCCGCTTCACATCTCCCCAGGTATAAAGCTGCTCCAGACAGATGTGGTCCAAACCGGTTTCCTCCAAAAGCTCCCTTGCCGCAGCCTCTTCCAGGGACTCATCCAGGTTTACAAAACCGCCGGGAATCGCCCACTGGCCGATGCAGGGATGGTTTTTCCGTCTGACGAGTAAAAGCTCCGCTTCCTCCCCGTCCTGATCCACGGCAAAGATCAGTATGTCAACCGTTACCGACGGACGTTCATAATCTCCCGGACGATACTGTGCGAGAAACTCCTTTTCCGTCAGCCCCTCTTCATTCTTTCGTTCCATTCTGCCCTTCTTCCTACCAGAATCTTAGAATACCATGGGCGAAAACAGTCCCGGAGCTCTTCTGCCGGTGAGCTCCATAATTTTTTACCGGCGGGAAGCTTTCCCTCATGGCTAAAATACTGGATTTAAAATCAACATCAAGCAGGCGGCCAAAGCGTTTTTTAAAACGCCGGCTTGTACGCTCCTTGCAATAATCCCGCTGATTTTTATATAAAAGCCTGCCCTTATACTATACACAAAGATGGGCCGGCTATCAACTGTTTTATAAAAAGATTATTTTTCAAAAACACATTTTATCTGCCAAATTATGGATGGCCGGGCCGGAAAAAAAGGTATTAGGGCAGGCTGAAACCGGCATATACCTAATAGCAGGAATCCGGAGAAAACAAATCTTTTCTGAAAAAATATTAACATTTTTGAAATACTCTTGTACTGATAAAACGAGTATGATATAATCCTCCAAAGCTAATAAAAATTATCTTGACCACCAGAACGGAGAAGGGTGACGCATATGAAAACTCTGTTTCACAGATACAGGCATGTCTGGATTCTCAGCTACGCCTTTATCTACATTCCATGGTTCCTTTACCTGGAAAAAACCGTAACGAACCACTACCATATCATGCACGTTGCCATAGATGACCTTATTCCATTTAATGAACATTTTATCATACCATATCTTTTATGGTTTGCTTATGTAACAGCTGCCATCGGTTATTTTTTCTTCACCGATGTAAAGGATTATTACAAGCTGTGCATCATGCTGTTTACCGGAATGACCATCAGCCTGGTGATCTGCACGATTTTCCCTAACGGCACGGATTTCCGTCCGGTCATTGATCCGGACAAAAACATCTGCTCGGCCATAGTTGCTTTTATTTATTCCACCGATACCTGTACCAATGTATTTCCCAGCATCCACGTTTATAATTCCTTATGCGTGCATATTGCGGTGAGCCGCAGCGCCCGTTTGAAAAAATACCGGCTGCTGCAGACAGGATCGTTCCTGCTGATGATCTCCATCTGTCTGGCAACGGTTTTCTTAAAACAGCATTCCGCCTTTGACGGGCTGGGCTCCCTGGTTATGGCCTATGTCATGTATCACTTTATTTACGCCGATTCCTTTGTGCTGGACAGAAAGAAAGTTTCCGAAAAAGCTATCAGCTAAGAGAAAAAACCCCGGGTTCCGGGGTTTTTTATTTTTAGTTGAATCCGAAAAATTTCCGTGTCATTTTATAAATGGCAATAGGGAATTTGAGCCCGCCTTTTCCCGGCAGATTGACGCCCTGGCCGAGAAAGCCCCAGCGAAGCCTTAAATAAAGCTTTAAATTCTGCTTTCGAAGATGCTGCCACAGCTCTTTCTTCTTCTCCATATTTTCCTCTGTTCCTGACTTAATTGCCAGGATAGAGGATATGACCATCATGATTTCCAGATACCGCACCATATAATGGCGGAGCTTTCTCTGCCTGATCTTTGTCACATCGTAATAGCCGATCATCAGCTTTGTCACCCGGATCTGCTGGTCAATGCGTCCGATCATAATGGACTCATTGACGGACTGGTCCTCTCTTCCGATAAAATACCGGTAAAAGTTCACATTTAAATAGTAGATAGTCTTTACGTGAGGCAGAGGCTGGTACACAAAAATGTTGTCCACGTAGAACGTATGCTTCGGCAGCTCCAGGCCGCACTGGCGCAAAAGCTCAGTCCGGTAAATAACGGAGTGCATGAGAATGTATTGCCCCAGCAGGAATACCTTAACGTCTTCCCAGCCGATGAGCTCTTTTTCCGGCAGGGCCCTGCGGTAATTCATGACCTTTTTACGGTTTGCGCCCTGCTTTTCATAAACGAAATTACTGACAAGCATATCCAGGGTTTTTTCCCCGTACACAAAGCTCCGCAGGGTGTCCAGAATTTCCATATAGGCAGCCTCGTCCACCCAGTCGTCGCTGTCCACCACTTTAAAATAAATTCCCGAAGCGTTTCGAAGACCGGCGTTGACCGCCTCTCCATGGCCGCCGTTTTCCTGATGAATGGCGCGGCAGATGCCGGGATAATCTCTCTCATATTCGTCGGCGATTTCCGCCGTCCGGTCCTTTGTGGAGCCGTCATCCACAATGAGAATCTCCACCTCATCTCCTCCCGGCAGGAGAGAGTCAATACAATGCCTCATATAGGCTTCTGAATTATAACATGGAATTGCTACAGATAAGAGCTTCACACAACATCCTCCTTTAAGTTGTTTTTCCTATAAATCCGGATCGCGCAGAAAGCGGAAACAGCCGCCCAAACGGCCGCTTTTACAAGCAGAGCCGCTCTGTTTTCCGAGCCGGAAAGAACGCCTAAAAGCGCCGTATTCGTTACAAGAAGCGAAAGTAAATTGGCTGACACATGAAGCAGAAAGGGGGCCAGCAGGGTGTTGAAAGTCTGATACAGCCATGCCGCCGCGATACCCACCACAAAGGCGTAAGCCCCTTGAGGCAGATTTCCATGATAGAGTCCGAACAGGGCCGAAGACAGCAGGCCGGACAGAAAAAAGGGCAGCTTATCCCGCAGGGAGGCAAAGACCAGACCCCGGAAAATCAGTTCCTCCGCAAAGGGAATCACAAGGCCGGAGGCCAGAAGCTGAAGAGCAAAAGGCGGGGAATACAGGGCCTTAGATGCCTCCTCATAAGCCGCCGACCGCTGGGCCAGTCCAAGGGCGTCTTCCATATAATTGCCAAACAGGCAGAGAGCCCCGCCAAGCACTACAATATATGCCAGACAGCCGGAAAGCCTTAAACGGACCGTCTGACTTTCTCCCCTGCCTCTCCGGTCTTTTACGTAATAATAGAAAAGAAAGGGCGAGGTTAAAAGGGCGGACAGGGCGGTGGCTTCCAGAGCCCCCAGACCAAATTCCTGAAACAGGACCGTTGTTACCGCGGTATAAAAAAGCACAGGGCAGATCAGATGCAGGAGGATCGATATCATGAATAAAGATTCCTTTCATATTCTGTTTCTCCTTGAATATTATACCATTTGATTTCAGGATATCCACCAAAATTTTTTTAATTCTTTCTAAATTATATTTCCCCGCCTTTTTAGTTGCTTTTTTTTCTGCCCAATAATATAATGTCCTTATATTTTTCAATTAAATTACATCGGACTGAGAGGGAACTGATATGGCAAAAAAACGTATTGTTATAGCTTTGGGACACAATGCCTTGGGCACAAATCTTCCGGAACAGAAAAAAGCGGTTGCCAAAACAGCAGCCGTTATCGCAGATTTTATTGAAGCGGGCTGGCAGGTGGCAGTCACTCACAGCAACGCTCCTCAGGTCGGCATGATCCATACCGCCATGAATGAATTCGGAAAGCTGCATAACGGCTACACTTCCGCTCCCATGTCCGTATGCTCTGCCATGAGCCAGGGCTACATCGGCTATGATCTGCAGAACGGAATCCGGGCGGAGCTTGTAAAACGCGGCATTTATAAATCAGCCGCCACCATCCTGACTCAGATGATGGTAAACCCTTATGATGAGGCTTTCTATACTCCCATAAAGCCTGTGGGCCGCTTTATGACGGCAGAGGAGGCAAAGGAGGAGGAAGCAAAGGGAAATTACGTGGAAGAAATTCCCGGCAAGGGCTTTCAGCGGGTCGTGGCCTCTCCCAAGCCCGTATCCATTGTGGAAATCGATATCATAAAGGCTGTCATGGATGCGGACCAGATCGTTATCGCCTGCGGCGGAGGCGGAATCCCGGTCATGGAACAGGGATTCCATTTAAAGGGAGCCAGCGCTGTCATTGAGAAGGACAGGGCTGCCGGGCTACTGGCAAAGGAGATCGATGCCGATGTGCTCATGATCCTCACCAGCGTGGAGCGGGTCACTTTAAACTTTGCGACTCCGGAGGAACGCCCCATTGACCACATGAATTTAGAGGAGGCCAACGCCTACATACAGCAGGGGCAGTTTGAATTTGCCTCCATGCTTCCAAAAATCGAAGCCTCTGTGGATTTCATCGAACATGGCAGAAACCGGAAAGCCATCATCACCTCTCTGGAAAAGGCGAAAGCGAGCCTGGAGGGGAAAGCCGGAACAATTATCGAAGAATCATAAAATCGTAAAAAACATGAAACAGGCATTCTCCCATAGGGTTCTTTTCCCGTATGAGAGGATGCCCGTTTTTTGAATAGGGACAGACAGAACTTTCATATATTGAAGCAAACAGGAATAAATGGAGCTTCAGCCATGAAGTTTTTGCCAAAATTGAAAATCCCCAAAAATATCAGAAGTCTTTCGGTCCGCCCGGAAACGGGGAAAAAAGGAATTATGATATTTCTCCTCTTCCTCTGCGCCTTTCTTGCCGGACATCTTACGGCCATGCTTGCGGAGCATCACAGGGCCGCGGAAGCGGCCGCAGACGGAAACTGGGGCTTAAGCTTCCAGCAGGAAGGCCAGCCTCCTGTGGCCAATGCCACCATGGATTATTTAAAGCAGTTTGATGCCTATTATGCGGAAAAAACCCAGGATAAGGTCCTTTACCTGACCTTTGACGCAGGATACGAAAACGGGAACACGGCTCCCATTCTGGATGCTTTAAAAAAGCACCATGCGCCGGCGACCTTTTTTGTGGTCGGCAATTACATAGAAACCGCACCTGAGCTGGTCAAACGGATGGCAGCGGAAGGCCATAACGTATGCAACCATACCTACCATCACCCGGACATGTCCAAAATCTCCTCAAAGGAGGCCTTTGAAAAGGAAATAGGTGATCTGGAAACCCTGTATGAAAAGACTACAGGCCAGACCATGAAAAAGTATTACCGCCCGCCCCAGGGAAAATACAGCGAAGCCAATTTACAGATGGCAAAGGACATGGGCTACAAGACATTTTTCTGGAGTCTTGCCTATGTTGACTGGTATCAGGATAAACAGCCTACAAAGGAAGAGGCCTTTAAAAAGCTTCTGGGCAGAATCCATCCCGGTGCCATTGTGCTCCTGCACAGCACCTCCAGTACCAATGCGCAGATCTTAGATGAGCTGCTGACCAAGTGGGAGGAAATGGGCTATCAGTTCAAATCTTTGGATCAGCTGGCCGGTGAGTAAAAGAAAGGGGGTGTTGCAGCACCAATGTCAATAAGTTAAGCTCTCCAATCCGTTTATTTAAGGGTAGTACATGTAGAAATATATGTACTGCCCTTTTTTTGTAATAACTCAAAAAAAACACTTGACAAATCAGTGAAAATTTGCGGC
>JAEZFK010000010.1 GCA_023437715.1 Bacillota bacterium
AAATCGTTTCAGCAAAAACCTTTGCCCATGACTTTTCAAGAAAGCTCCTTTCGCGTTCTGTGAGTGAAAAGGTGTTGTCCGTAAGTGCTAACTGCTGATTGTTATTTGCTGCAAATGCCATAGAATCACCTCATATTTTTTGATGATTCTATTATACCAAAAAATTTGGTAGATTTTAATATCGTGTTAAGTTTTCAAGGTACAAATTTATATCAAAGGTCAATGACCTTTTGACACCCTAATCCGTATAGGAAAGTTCGCGCTATACGATAAAAACTCTCCGGGGGATGGGCACTCTTTATTTTTTCCGATTGAAACCTCCGGATACAAATGATAAAATTGAGAGGAAAACAAGCTGTGAGGAGAATGCCAGACGATGAATAAGAAAGAAGCAAATGAAATAAAGAAACTTTTTACCCCTGCAAACTGTGCCATCAGCCGTATCTGCGGCTGCTATGTGGACGCGGAAAAGAACAAAAGGACCGAGCTTAAGGAGGCTTTTCTGTCTCTTCCTGAGGAAGAGGCCTTTAAGTATTTTGCTATTTTCAGAAGCGCCCTTTCCGGGACAATCGGAAAAAATATGGTCAATATGGAATTTCCATTACATACGGAGGAAGAGGGGGGCACCCAGAACTTTCTCTTAAAGCTGAGGGACAGCCAGCTGAAGGACGATGCCCTCATTGAGGAATTTTACGACAGGGTGATTGCCGGCTACGATTACGGCGAAAACTTTTACATTATCCTGATTCACTGTGCCTATGATATTCCTGCAAGGTCCTCGGACGGCCTGGAAATGGAGGATGCTTCTGATTTTGTTTACGAATTCATCCAGTGCACCATATGTCCCGTAAAGCTGTCCAAGGCAGGCCTTTGCTATAATTCAGAGGCCAATACCATTGAAAACCGCAGCCGGGACTGGCTGGTGGAGGCTCCGGACACAGGATTTTTATTCCCTGCATTTACGGACCGCAATACGGATATTCACGGGCTTTTATATTATTCCAAAAACCCGGAGCAGATGCCGGAGCGGCTGATTGACGAGCTTTTAGGCTGTATTGCGCCCATGTCCGCCAAGAGCCAGAAAGAGACTTTTCAGGCCATTGTAGAGGAAACCCTGGGGGAAAACTGCGATTTTGAGACGGTCAAGAGCATTCACGAAAGCCTGAATGAGATTCTGGAAGAGACAAAGGACGAGCCGGCTCCCTTTACCCTGGATACGTATCAGATGAAAAAGCTTTTGGAAACCAACGGAGCCAGCCAGGAAAAGCTGGAAGAGTTTGAGCAGCGCTACGCAGAGCCTCAGGAAGGCCCTCAGCCCACCTTTGTGGCCGCCAATGTGGTCAATACCAAAAGCTTTGAGATAAAAACGCCCGATGTGAGCATAAAGGTAGCGCCTGATAAAACCTATCTGGTGGAAAACCGGATGATCGACGGCCGTCCCTGTATCGTAATCGGAATCAGCGAGCACGTGGAAATCAATGGAATCACCGTAAGACCAATTTCCGCTCAAAAGCCCGGAGATCGGGGAACAGAGGAGGAACATGAGGCCCTGGGCTTTACGGCTCTTTAATGAGTGAGGAAAGCAGCAGAATTCTGGCTGAGATCAGGGAATATAAGAAAATATGAGAAAATATGAGGGAATGAAATGGAGGTGAATGGATATGATGCTGGAAGAATATCTTCCTTTCTGGAACAGGCTGACGGAAAAGCAGAGGGTGCTTCTGAGAGAAAAGACTAAGGAAGCCGGCTTTGAAAAGGGCATGCTGGTCCATGGCGGAGCGGATGGATGCAGCGGGCTTTTGCTGGTGGCCGAGGGACAGCTGCGGGTCTTCATGATATCGGATGAGGGGAGAGAGCTGACCCTTTACCGTCTGCTGGACCGGGATATCTGCCTCTTTACAGGGCCCTGCATGGTGAGAAATCTCCAGTTTGACGTGATGGTGGAGGCGGAGCAGGATTCTAAAATCTGCATGATTCCGCCGGAGGTTTATAAGGGGCTGATGGAAGAGTCGGCAGCAGTATCCAATTTTACCAATGAGCTGATGGCTTCCCGGTTTTCTGATGTAATGTGGCTGATGGACCAGGTCCTCAGCAAGAAAATGGATGGCCGTCTGGCCGCCTTCCTTTTGGAGGAAGCCAGACTTACGGGGGCCAGGGAGCTTTCCATCACCCATGAGCAGATTGCCCGCCACTTGGGCACGGCCAGGGAAGTGGTGACCCGCCTGCTGCGGCTGTTCCAGACGGACCGTCTGGTGAAGCTTAACAGGGGGAGCGTGGAGCTTCTGGATGAGAAAGGATTGGAGGCTCTGGCGGCTGCCAGCCTGAGGTAGAACTTTGTATAATTTAGAGAACATGAGAAATCCGCTTGCATTCCGTCCTTTTCAAAGTTATATTATAAAATGTTTAGAAAAATTTTATAATATACAAAGGATCAGGAAAAATGAAAGATACGATACCTCAGTTTTTTTTATCAATGAAGAATTACACCAGAGAGCAGCTTGTGAAGGATTTTATTTCCGGAATTATCGTGGCCATCATTGCCCTGCCTCTTTCCATCGCCCTTGCCCTTGCTTCCGGCGTGACCCCGGAGCAGGGGCTTTACACGGCTATTGTTGCAGGCTTTGTAATTTCCTTTTTAGGCGGCAGCAAGGTGCAGATTGCAGGTCCTACGGCGGCCTTTGCCTCCATCGTGGCAGGGATTGTGGTGAAGGAGGGGCTGGACGGCCTGGCCGTGGCTACCATTATGGCGGGAATCATTCTGATTGTCATGGGATTTTTGCGGCTTGGAAGCCTGATCCGTTTTATTCCTTATACCATCACCACCGGCTTCACCACGGGAATTGCGGTGACCATCTTTATCGGACAGATCAAGGACTTTTTAGGGCTCACCTTTAAAAAGTCTCCGGTGGATACCATGGGAAAGCTGGGACAGGTATTCGGCAGCATCAGCACCGTTAACTTCATGGCATTTGCGGTGGGGATGATTGCCCTTGCCGTGCTCATCATATGGCCGAGATACTTTAAGAAAGTACCGCCGTCTCTCATTGCGGTAATCCTGACGGCAGTACTGGTGAAAATACTGGACTTGCCGGTGAATACCATCGGGGATCTGTACACCATTTCCCCCAGCCTCCCGGCATTCCATATGCCGGATCTGTCTGTGGCTTCCGTAAGCAAAGTCATTCCTGATGCCATGACCATCGCGCTTCTGGCAGCCATTGAATCATTGCTTTCCTGTGTGGTGGCTGACGGCATGGTAGGCAGCAGGCATAATTCCAATATGGAGCTGATCGCCCAGGGCGTGGGAAATACTTTCTCCGCCTTATTCGGAGGAATTCCGGCCACAGGAGCCATTGCGCGGACAGCGGCGAATATTAAAAACGGGGGCAGAACCCCGGTTGCAGGAATGGTCCATGCAGCCGTCCTTTTGCTGATACTGATCTTTCTCATGCCTTATGCGGCCCTGATTCCCATGCCTGCCATTGCGGCCATTCTTTTTATGGTTGCCTATAACATGAGCGAGTGGAGGGAGTTTGTTTCTATTGTAAAAACAGCTCCCAAAAGTGACTGGTCGGTGCTTCTCATCGCCTTTGTCCTGACCGTGGCCTTTGACCTGGTCATGGCCATCGGCGTGGGCCTGGTGATCGCGTCCCTGCTGTTTATGAAGCGGATGGCAGATGTGGCGGAGGTAAGCGGCTGGCGGTACCTGGAGGATGAAGAAAATGACGGGGATTCCATTGATTTAAGACCGGTTCCCGGACATGTGGCCGTATTTGAGGTCAATGGCCCCATGTTCTTCGGAGCCGCCGACAAGATTTCCCAGGTGATTCTGGAAGAAGGAAAAAGGGTCCTGATTCTCCGCATGCGGAGCGTTCCCGCCATGGATGCCACGGCTCTGAAAAGCTTGAAAAAGCTTTACCAGAATTTACAGAGAAAGAACGTGGTGCTTGTATTGTCCCATGTCAATGAACAGCCCATGTCGATTATGGAAAAGGCGGGTTTTTTGGATACTGTGGGAAGAGAGAATATTGCAGGGTGTATTGATGAGGCGCTGATGCGGGCCTCGGGCCTGTAAAGTACAAAACGGGATAGGCTTTTAAGAAGAGCTTATCCCGTTTTTTGAAGACTTTCAATTAAATGGGAAGTTTGTCCCCATTTCACTATACGGTATTGATGGTATCAATATTTTCCATATCTAATACTACCACGGCTTTATCAAATTTGATTTCAAAAAGAATCAGATGTTTTCCTGCCTGTTCAATGGTATTTTTATATTCCGGTATTTTACTGATAAATCTCTCGGCCACATCGGAAATTGTAAGGCTGCTTTTCTTTACGGTTCCCTTTGCCTTTACGTGTTCATTGCCATAGGGGGGAATGGATGTAAAAGCAATTTGCGGATTGGCTGCAAATTCCTTAACCTTATTGTTTTTCTCAAAGCTTGTAAAGTACAGCGTATTTGTCATAGGGTCAAAGTAAAAATTGACAATCCGCACATTGGGCTGGTTCTCCGTGGAGGTAGCCAGGGCAATCTGGGTTTGTGTATCCATAATCCGTAAAAACTCCTGTTTGGTGTTCATAAATAGTTCTCCTTTTCTTTTTTGTATAATTAGAATATACTATAAAAAGGTGTCATATTGTGATACCTTTTATTTAAATTCAATTTTAAGGAACGGAACCTGTTATGAATAAATCGGAACGATTAAATGATATGATGATATTTTTAAACGATAAAAATTCCTTTCATCTGAAAGATTTAATGGATAAGTATTCTATTTCAAAAAGTACGGCCTTAAGGGATATACAGTCCCTGGAAGAAATTGGTATGCCCTTATACTCCCAGCCCGGGAGAAACGGATATTACGGGGTTCTCCGGAACCGGCTGCTATCCCCCATTGTGTTTACTGTTGACGAAGTATTTGCATTGTATTTTTCAATGCTTACCTTGCGGGCCTATGAAACCACCCCTTTTCATTTAAGTGTGGAAAAGCTGAAGCAAAAATTTGAAAACTGCCTGTCCGACGAAAAAATTGAGATGCTTCGCAAAATTGAAAAGGTATTTCGTTTAGGCGCTGTTCCCCATAACAATCATTGCCGTTTTTTAAAGGATATTTTACAGTTTGCCATTGAGGAAAGGGTATGTGAGGTCAGGTATGAAAAGAGAGAGGTTGAAAAATGGTACAGCATACAGTTTTTCGATATTTCCTCTGCTTACGGCCAATGGTATGCTACGGGATATAACTTTGAATCCCGCAGCATGCAGGTGTTTCGCTGCGATAGGATTTCGGAGGTCAGGGAAAGCGGCAAATATGAGCCAAGGCCCCTTTCTGATTTCTCAAAGCCTGCGGATAAGCTGTTTAAGGCAGCTGATGCAGCGGATTTTGAAATTGAAGTATCAAAAAAGGCTGTGGACCTGTTCTATAAGGAGAATTACCCCTCCATGAAGCTGTACTCAGAGGACGGCAGATATTTTATCAGAGGCTTTTATAATCGGGGGGAGGAAGATTTTATTACAGGCTATTTCATCGGTTATGGAGAAAGCCTTTTATCAATACAGCCTGCTTCGCTGCAAAGGCTGATAATCGAAAAATTGGATCGCCTTAAGGAGCATATCATGGTACAATTTCCTTATGAATGAACTGGAATGAATTAAAATGAATTGGAATCGAATGAATTGGAGGCGGGGATATGACATACGAAGAGCTGAAAGAACGGATCAGGGGTAAGATAATCGTTTCCTGTCAGGCCTTGCCGGGAGAGCCTCTTTACTGCGAAGAACGTACCGTAATGGACCTGATGGCACGGGCGGCGAAGCAGGCGGGTTCCCCGGCGATCCGGGCTAATTCCGTCAGGGATATCCTGGCGATTAAGAAAGAAACAGGGCTTCCCATTTTCGGAATCATCAAGATTGATTACCCCGGGTATGAGGGATACATTACGCCCACTATGAAAGAGGTGGATCAGCTCCATGAAATAGGCGTGGAGGTGATCGCCATGGACTGCACCGGCCGGAAGCGGGGGGACGGAAGGACTCCCTATGAATTTATCCAGATGGTCAGGAAACGGTATCCGGACCAGATGCTTATGGCGGACATATCGACATATGAAGAGGGGGTGCTTTCCGCCCGGGCCGGGGTTCACTTTGTCAGCACAACAATGAGCGGATATACGGATTACTCCCCAAAGGCGGATGGACCCGACAGAGAGCTGGTTGCGCGCCTGTCCGGGACTTTGGATATTCCGGTGATTGCAGAAGGGCGGATTCATTCCCCTGAGGATGGGGTGGCCGTTTTAAAATCAGGCGCCTTTGCTGCAGTGGTGGGAGGAGCCATCACAAGACCTCTGGAAATTGCCCGGCGTTTTATGAAGGCTGTGGGAGATGGAGGATTATGATGGGGGCCGGAGGTTTGCTTATGCTTGATTGTAATTTCAAAGAGATCAGTGTTTTAAATATGCTTTTGGAAAACAGCTATGTGGAAAATGAGACGATTATGGAAATGTTTGACATCTCTCTGCGCACGGTACAAATAGAAATTGCATCGCTGAATAATAAGCTGAAACAAAATGGGAAATTGAATGTCAGGATACGTAATCAGAGGGGAAAGGGATATTTCCTGGAGTATTCGGCAGGGGATAAGGTCTGGATTGATGAACTGAAGCGTTCATGCTGCGGATATCTGGATCTTTCGCTGAATCGGCTTTTGGGCCGTAAGGAAAGAGTGCAGCATATTATCCGCAGCCTTCTCTCCTCTTCTGTCGGTGTGAAATCGGAGGAGCTGGCCGGCATGCTTAACGTCAGCATTGCAACTCTAAATAAGGATATGAGGGCAGTAAGGAAATACCTGCTGCTGTATCAGATCCAGATCATTTCTATCCCTTATCACGGGATGAAGGTGGTGGGAGAAGAGCTTGCCATCCGTTCCTGCCTGATTGATTTTTGCGATATTTACAGCTATTCGGAGCAAAACCTCTTTCTTTTCCACTGCTTGAAAGAATACGGCATTTCCATGAAGGATATAAGGGAGCATATTACAAGGCTGAAGCAGGTTTTGAATGAAACCGGATACAGGGTGCCGGATACGGGATTTAACCGATTGGTCCTTTACCTGGCGGTTCTGCCTTTAAGATCAGGTTCTGAGCAAATGAATCCCCAGAATTTCCCCCCTCAGCTTCAGAAGCTTCAAGAATTTTCTGTGGCACAAAAAATCTTAGGGGACGGCCAAAAGCTTTCCGAATATTATCTCCTGGCGGTTTTTCTTATGGCTAACCGGGAATTATTTGAAGACGGTACAGTTGAAAGCTATGGGAAAATAGTTCCGGAAGGGTTAGAGTCTTATCAAAGGGTTATGAGACTTTTAAAGGACAGAATATTTTTAGATATTTCGTCTTATCAGGAGGTCAGCAGCCGTCTGCTCCTGTTCTTTTACAAATGGCAGCTGAGGAACCGGTTTGGTATTGTGGAACTGGAGTACCCCTGCTCCATAAAATGCAGGGCGAACCGGATGATTTCCTCCCAGGCTCTGGCAAATTATATCTACAATGAGCTTCCGGGACAGAGAACGGATGAAATTCAGGACATGATGTATTATGAACTGATTATTTTAATCTATAATCTTGTATATCATATCAGAAACCAATATGAGCCCACCAATATCATCCTGATCAATGAAATGGGAAGGGCGGCAGATCCCACGGTCATAAAGAGGCTGGGACTGAATGAGGAGGAGCTGAATGTTCATTTTCATTCCCATTATTTATACGAGGCCGAAAACCTGGATTATTCAGGATATGATTACGTATTTTTGCCTGTCGGAATGAAATTTGCACCGGATAATTTTCCTATTCCCATCTATCAATATGATTTTTTTAATAAGGTTTCCTATGATATCTGGACAAAGATGATTGCAAAAAAGAGGAAAGTCGGTGCTGTTTTAAACTACATGGCATCCCCGGATATCATTCCTCTGGACTGTGGGAAAGAAAATCTGGCAGAAACCATTGCGGAATATTTCTGGTCGGAAAATCTGGCCCCGAGCTATACGAAGCTGGGTTTTTATAAATTAATGCACAGCGCCGTTTTCCATACGAATTATATGGCGAAGGAAAAGAAGAAGTACATCAATATTTTTACAGGAACAGAGCCTGGCAGGCAGTATTATATTTTCCGTTTGCACCAGGAAATCCTGTTAAATGAAGCGCCTGTAAAAGAAATTCATTTTATTCTCCTGGATTTAAGGAAAGGGCTTGTAGAGGTTAAGAACGGAGACTCCGAGCTTCGTCACTATTTAGGCAGCTGATTAAGGCTGCCTTTCCCTATTTTTCCGCGCGGAAAAGTGCAGATATCTCCTGCTAAATTTGTGCGCTTTCAATAATGAAAGAAGACGTTGAGGTGACAAAGGTTTTATGATATTTTTTTTATATCAAACTAAGGAGGTATACAATTATGGCAGTTTGGCAGGCGCTACTTATAGCGGTATGGGCCGGATACTGTTCGTTTGACGATCAGGGCCCCCAAATGCTCCGAAGGCCCTTGCTCATAGGTCCGTTGGTGGGAATCATATTAGGGGATGTGAAGACGGGACTGATTATTTCTGCAACCTTGGAGCTGATGTGGATGGGACTTGGAAACATGGCCGGTTACAAAACGCCGGATATGATTATCGGAACCATTGTGGGAACCACAATTTCCATCACAAGCACAGGCGCAACTGCGGAGGGGATCGCAGCAGGCGTGGCGGCAGCTACGACGGTGGCTGTTTTATCCCAGCAGCTGCTTCTGATCTTTGACTTCGTCCGCCAGTTCTTTGCGGTATGGGCTGACAGGCTGGCGCTGACCGGGAATTTTGACAGCATTTTACTGGTGAATTATGTAGCCATCGCCTTTCAGTTCCTGATCCGTGCAGTACCCACGTTTCTGGTGGTTTATTTTTCATCAGGAATCGTGGATAAGGTATTAAGTGTCATTCCCAGCAATGTTTTAAAGGGCTTAAGCACTGCCTCCGGAATATTGCCTGCAGTCGGTTTGTCCATTTTAATGACCATGATGATGAAAGGCTTCATGTGGCCTTTCCTGATTTTCGGCTTTGTGCTGTCCACCTATCTGGGACTTGGGATTTTGCCGGTAACCTTAATTTCCCTGGCATTTGCAATGCTGTATTCCGTCATGATGGAGATCAAGGACCGTCAGAATGAAAAGCCGGTGACTGCCCCGGCACGTGAAGAGGATGAGGATGGAGGTTATGACTTATGAGCGCTGGAAAAGAAAATGCAGCCGGATTGGATAACCCCAATACCCAGGCAAAAGGATGTTACATAAAGATAACCCGTAAGGATTTGAATGCGGTCTACTGGCGTCTTCAGATTTTTGGCCTTGGGATCACCATAACCTCAAGCAATGCCCAGGCCATCGGATTCATTACCGCGCTGTCGCCGGTATTAAAAAAGATTTATAAAGATGCGGAGAAAAAAGACCGGGTAGAGGCAATGCAGAGGCATCTGGCCTATTTCCTTTCCCAGAACACGGCTACAGGCATGATTTTGGGAATTACCACAGCCATTGAGGAAACCACGGAGCTGGACGAAAAGGAAGCGGTGGTTGCCGTAAAAGCGGGAATGATGGGGCCTCTGGCCGGAATCGGCGACAGTGTATTTAAAATCACCATTCAGGCCATTGCAGGCAGCATCGGCGCGGCATACGCCCTGGAGGGGAATTTAATCGGCCCCATTCTGATGTTTCTGATTTATAACGGCATTAACATAGGGGTTAAATATTTTGGAACCATTATGGGATATGAAAAAGGAATTGAATTTGTCCGGAGCGGGGAGCAGGCAAAAGTAATCCAGAAAATCATAAATATTTCCACCATGGTGGGCGTGATCGTACTGGGAGCGCTCATAGGGAGCTATGTGAAAATCAATGTGGGCACGGAAATTACCATTAATGATACCGTTGTAAATATTCAGTCCCTTTTGGACGGGATTCTGCCCAAGCTGCTTCCTTTCCTGTTTACCATCGGCCTTTATAAGCTTCACAGCCGGATGCCGAGAAAATATTTAATTCTGCTTATTTTTGGCATTTTGATCGTAGGAACTTTGCTGGCAATGGCCGGTATACTGGTTTGACAGAAAATGAAAGGAGGAAGCAGGCTTATGCTGCGAAAGGATTTTCTATGGGGAGGTGCGGTAGCAGCCCATCAGCTGGAAGGCGGCTGGAAAGAAGGGGGCAAGGGCGTCAGCGTTGCCGATGTGATGACAGCCGGTGCCAATGGAAAGGAGCGGGAGATTACCCAGGGAGTTATAGAGGGAAAATATTATCCCAACCATGAGGGAATTGATTTTTACCACCATTATAAAGAGGATGTGGGACTTTTGGCGGAAATGGGTTTCCGGTGCTTCCGCACCTCCATTGCATGGACCAGGATTTTTCCTACAGGGGAGGAGGAAGAACCCAACGAGGAAGGCCTCCGGTTTTATGACGGTCTGTTTGATGAATGCAGGAAACATGGGATTGCGCCGGTTGTGACCCTGTCCCATTTTGAGATGCCCTACGATCTGGTGGTGAAGTATGGAGGTTTCAGAAACCGCATATGCGTGGAACTGTTTGTGAGATTTGCCAAAGCCTGCTTTGAGCGCTATAAAGATAAGGTGACCTACTGGATGACCTTTAATGAGATCAACAACCAGGCGGATTTTGACAGGGATTTTGCACCCTTTACCAACTCCGGGCTTTTCTTTAAGGACGGGGATGACAGGGAAAGCCTTATGTACCAGGCAGCCCATTATGAACTGACGGCATCGGCTCTGGCAGTAAAGGCGGGTCATGAGATAAATCCGGATTTTCAGATCGGATGCATGCTGGCTGTGTGTCCCGTTTATCCTTATTCCTGCGACCCGAAAGACATGATGATGTCCATGTCTGCCATGCAGAAGCGCTATTGGTTTGGAGATGTCCATGTGAGAGGGAGGTATCCCGAGTTTATAAAGGCCTATTGGAAACGGAAAGGGCTGGTTTTGGATATAACACCGGAGGATTTAGAAGCCCTTAAGGAAGGCTGCGTGGATTATATCGGCTTCAGCTATTACATGTCCTTTACCGTAAGGCACAGAGACGACAATCCGGAATATGACTACCGGGAAAGCAGGGACAGGGTGGAGAATCCTTATGTGAAGTCAAGCCAGTGGGGCTGGCCTATTGATCCGGAAGGCTTGCGCTACACCATGAACTGGCTGTATGACAGGTACGGGCTTCCTCTGTTTATTGTAGAAAATGGCTTTGGGGCTTATGACAAGCCGGGAGAGGACGGAATGATTCATGACGGATACCGGATTGAATATTTAAAGGCTCATATAGAAGCAATGAAACGATGCGTGGAGCAGGACGGCGTGGACTTGATCGGATATACGCCCTGGGGCTGTATTGACCTGGTATCGGCAGGGACAGGAGAGATGGAGAAGCGCTACGGATTCATTTACGTGGATAAGGACAATCAGGGAAAGGGAACCGGAGAGCGGAGCAGGAAAGAAAGCTTTTACTGGTTCCGGAAGGTAATCAAAACAAATGGAGAGGAATTATAAAACATGGGGATTCGTATAATTTTGGCAAGCCATGGACTGTATGCCCGGGAGGCCTTAAATACGGCCGGATTGATTATCGGAGATATTGCAAAATATGTGGATGTTATTTCTGTGACGGCTGATAAGAGCTATGACCAGTGTCTGAAAGAACTGCTTGATTTATATGCTTCCTATGAAGACAAAGGATCAGGGATTTTGATCTTAACGGATATCTATGGAGGAACACCGGCTAAGGCGGCTGCCTATCTGGCTCTGACAGAGCCTGACATTCTGGTGTACTCCGGCTTTAACATGCCGGTTCTGATGGAACTGTTCATTGCACGGCCCCAAAGACTGGGGGAGGCGGGGACTATATTGGAAAGGGCTTATGAAATGGGCCTGGTCTGCATTAACGACAAGCTGAAAGAGGGGGTAGAAGAAGATGGCGATCAAATGGATTCGTATTGATGACCGGCTGATTCACGGTCAGGTGGCAACCTCCTGGTTAAGCCACATCAAAGCAGAACAGGTAATTTGCATCAGCGATGCTGCAGTGGAAAACCCTGTGCAGGTACAGGTACTGAAAATGGCGGCGCCTGCCTATACGGTCCATGTGTTCGGCGTGGATAAGTTTATCCGGGTATATGCAAACAATCCTATTAAGAAAAATACGTTTTTAATTATGGGAAGTTTCAGCGATGCTTTAAGGCTG
Source organism: Bacillota bacterium (assembly GCA_023437715.1). Taxonomy (GTDB): domain Bacteria; phylum Bacillota; class Clostridia; order Lachnospirales; family Lachnospiraceae; genus Lacrimispora. The sequence goes on from JAEZFK010000010.1 coordinate 12,266, forward strand.
AAAGAGGGAGGCGTGCCCATTGAGCACATTAATTTCGGAGGGATGAGGACGACTCCGGAAAGGACCATATCCTATGACCATATTATCTGCTTCTCCCCAAAGGAAGAGGAGGATTTTAAACGGCTGCTGGATATGGGAGTCAAAATCGAATATCAGGTCGCGGCCTATGATGCTCCTGTGGATATGAAGAAGAAAATAGAACAGCTTAAGAGGTAACGCCATGGAAATAAAATATATGGAGGCCTTTCCTCTTGGTAACGGCAGAACAGAATTGAACATTGCTGCGGATGCGGAAGTCCTGGAGGAATACCGGTTATACTGGACCTATGAAAAGGATGCCTTTACCCCAAACCGTCATTTTCTTCTCTCTTCCCGGGAAAAAAATCTGATCTTCGATGTTACGCCTGAAAAAAGGAAACAGATTTATTTTATCGCTGAATGGAAAAATCAGGCCCCCCTGCTGTTCGGATACCGGATTCTTCCTGTGGATGGCATGTATAATCTGAGGGATATAGGAGGATACATGACCCAGTCAGGAAGAAGAATAAAATGGGGCGTGGGCTTCCGGTCCGATTATTTCGCTTTCCTGGAAGACACGGGTCTGGAATATGTAAAAAGTCTTGGGATTAAAACCATTATTGATTACAGAAGCCCGGGGGAGATAAAGAGAAGTCCCAACCGGGAGCTGGGAGACGGCGTGACCACTTATGTCTGTAATCCGGATGCCCATACAGCCATGGACGCAGGCATTCTTCATAATAACGAGGACCTTAGGGGGGAAGAGGCCATTATGAAGCAGGCGAAAGCCGCCGTAGAGGAGAACCCCAATGCAGGGGATTTAAGGATGATGCAGCAGCAGCTGAATTTTGTTCTGTCACCGAAAAGCCGGAAAGCCTTTGGAACCAGCTTAAGGCTCCTGGCCCAGCCGGAAAACAATCCCAGCATTCAGCACTGCAGGGGAGGAAAAGACAGGACCGGATTCGGAGTCATGCTTTTGGAAGGGATTCTGGGTGTTCCGAGAGACATTATGATCTATGATTATATGCTCACAAAGAGAGCAAGAGCGGAAAAAAATTTCCGTTATTATCAAAAATATTTAGAACTGGCTAAAGATAAACGAGTTGCGGATTACCTGTTTTCCCTTTTTGATACAAAGCCGGAGTATATCGAAGCATCTATCAATAAAATCTTTGAGGATTATGGTTCTGTAAGAAAATATGCAAGGGCAGTCTTATCATTGGATGACGGCACGATCCGGCGGCTGGAGGACATTTTCCTGGAATGAGAGGCAGGAATTACTGGAGCGGGGCGGGAGATTTCAAAAGGCGTGCAGGCGTTGTAATGGGTTCCTCTCAAGGTTCCGTCTAAGGGGGTGAAGTCCCAAAGCTTTTCGGAAAGTTCGGAAATTTTTCTGACTGAATTTGTTTGAAAGGTGAGTATCATTTAATTTTCCTCCTGTTTCAGGGCCCATCTTCCCATATCTGTAGGGGTATGCCCCGTATATTTTTTAAATACTCTTGAAAAATACTGGGAGTTGTCAAATCCCAGTTCTTCACTGACCTGATAAATCTTCAAGTTGCTTTTTGCAAGGAGCTCCTGGGCTTTTTTCACTTTCATTTTATTGATGTATTCAGAAAAGCCAAGGTCAGAATACTGTCTGAAAAGGGCGGATAAGTAATTGGGACTGACGTTAATGAAAGACGCGGTATCCGCCAGGCTGATTTTCATGAAAATGTGATTTTTAATATAGTCCTTGGCCTGAATCACCAGCTTGTATTTCGGATCGTTCAACTGGTTTTGCATCGCGCCTTTTACCGCAGCTTTAAATATATCCAGATATCGCACAATTTCAGATTTTTTATGGTAGGTATATAAGACATGATAGGATTTCACCTCTTTTTTATAGCTTTCCGAAAGTATCTTTTCTCCCTCATAAATATAGTTTATGACCAGATGAATCATAAAGGATACAATATTAATCAGCTCTTCAAAGGGCAGGGTATCAATGGCGTTTTCCATAACCTGAACGGTCTGGTCAAAAAGGGCAAGATTGAAATTTTCCAGGGATTCGATCAGTTTTTTGTTGAAAACATTTAAGTCAAAGGTTTCACAAAGGCATGGAGCTTCTTCCCGGTTAAATTCAAAACACAGGTGAATCTCATTAAGGTAAGAGGTGGTTTTTCCCGGCTTTATGGAAACGCTGATATTGAAAAATATTTTTACCAGCTGCCGGATGTCTTCAGAAATCGTATCCGTCAGGGCTTCGATTTCTTCTGCCTCATGAAAGAGAAGAATACACGCGATCCTTTGATAGCTGTACGCGATCACTGCGCTTTTTGTGTAACGGCCGATGCATTCCTTTACGGTATTTAAGATATTTAAATAGGTGGAGTAAGCTCCTGCGTTTAGGCTTTCCTTTTCAAAATGAAGGTCTACGGTCAGGGGCTGATAAAACTCCGCTTTTAAATCCAGATCGTACATTTTTATGAAATCCAGAATCTCTTCTTCAGAAGTGTAGCTGCCGCTTACCAGGTGGTAGAGAAAGAGATTTGTGAACAGATTGATATCCTGCCCATTTCTGCCGGTTTCTGTCTTTCTCTCAGCCAGAACTTTTTTTGCCTTGTTTAAGGTTTTTTCAAGAGTTTCCTTGTTCAGCTCCATTTTTACAAGATAATCAAAGGCATTGAGCTTCATGGCAGTCCGGGCGTATTCAAATTCTTCAAAGCTGGATAAGAGGATACACAAGGGAGAATTTTTATCTTCCGTGTTTTGAATATATGTTAAAATATCAAATCCGTCCGACGCAGGCATTTTTATGTCTGTTATGATCAGATCAAAAGCCTCTTTTTTTAGGATTTCGATGGCTTCGTTGCCGTTTGCGGCAGTAGAGGCTATCTCAAAATCAGGAAAGTTTCCACGAATAAGGCCTGAAAGTCCTATGCGGGCCAATGGTTCATCGTCAACAATCAAGAGCTTATATTTCATATTCCTCCTCTTTCATAAAAAGATCGTGTTATTTTACGGTTTTTTATGGATCAGGGGCATTTTTACGGTGACTTTTGTAAATTCACCGAGAACGCTTTCTATGTCCAGCCCATATTGTTCTCCAAATTCCATTTGGATTCTCTGGTGTATGTTTTGGATTCCGATACCGGAAAGCCTGTCTGCTTTTTCTGTTTCCCTTGTAATTTCCTCCAAAGACCGGACCGTAAAACCGACTCCGTTGTCCTTTACCACGAAAGATAAGTCATCCCCTTCCTTATATATTCCTATGAGCAGTTCACACTTCCTGCCTGCAGGTCCTATGCCGTGAAAAAGCGCGTTTTCCACTAAGGGCTGCAAGGTAAATCTTAAAACAGAAGCCTCCAGAACTTCCGGATCAGGAATGTCAAAGACCGCGGTAAACATATCGGCATATCGGAAAGACTGTAAATGGATGTATTCTTTTATGAAATTAAGTTCTTCCTCTACCTGGAACCATTCGGAATCGTTCCTGAAAACGGCTCTCATCATATTGGAGAGGGAGGTTGTCATATCCACGATGGGAGGAACGGAATTCATCTGCCCCAGCCACCGGATGGAATTTAAGGTGTTGTATATAAAGTGAGGATGGATTTGGTTTTGCAAAAGGCGGAATTTATAATTCCTTTTCAGTGCTTCTTCCTCTTTTAACTGGTTTAAAGCCAGTTGGAAAGCTTCAGCCAGTTCGTTGATATGAGTGCTTATTTCCTCAAATTCCGTAATGCCCGTAAAGGCAGGGGAAGCCTCATAATCTGCCTTTATCATCTTTGACACCTGGTTATAAATGATCTTCACCGGTTTATTCACAAGTCTGTTTAATAAAAGGTACCAGAAGAATATCAGAAAGAAGAGCAGGGAAAACGCCGGGAAAAAAATCTTAAAATCAGGCATGAATATGTCTTCATGAAGGGCTTTTAAGGGGCTTATCAAAATGATGCCTGACTTGGATTTTGTAATGAATACGGTGCCGTTGTAAAGGTCTTTGTATTTCTTTGATACGGAATAAGAATCCAGAGCCATGGCATCAAACTGCTTCACATCAAAATCCAGGGGTGTAAAATGTGTGCTTTCAAACTTGTAAAGCTGATCGCCAAGAACAATAAAGGATCCTTCCAGACCTTTCAAAGGATCTGCAAGTATAGCGGTATCCAAGGCGATATAGAACGTTCCTATTTTCCGGCTTGTTGCGTAGCTGCTTACGGGGAACCGGAGAGGAAGGATCTGTTCCGGTTTATACTGACCGTAAAATTCCGGGTGAAAAGGATTTTCAGTTATAGGATAAGGAAAAGAAGGTCCGGCTGATTCTTCCGGGCATAATGTTTCAAAAATTGCTCTGTCAATGATCTGGCCGTAAAAAAGACCGATTTGTATATACCTGGAGTTTTGGTCCGAAGCAAGGAGCATTTTAGGAACATAGCCGGGTATGGAAGTCGTGTTTAAAAGCATCTTTGTTTCCGTGACCGCTGATAACGCAAAAGACATGTTGCGTATGCTGTCGCTTCCGTTATCGGAAAGAAATGCGGTGATTTTTTTATTGGCGGAAAAAACGGTATTTAAGGCGGCAACCTGGGCTAAGTTATTTTCTATGCCGTAATTGGCATTGGTATGCAGCATAAGAGCGCTTTCCTTTACCTCCCTTTCGTATTTTTCTTTTGCAGAAGAGTAAAACAGCCAGGAAAAAACAGAGGTCAGAAGCAAAACCAAGCAAAAACAATACAGCAGCAATTTAAATGTAAGGGTTTTATAAAATAATTTATTCTTTTTCATATTTTTATTATAGGATTGTAATAAAAAAAGTCAAGTATACAGGCTGCGTCTTAGTAAGATATTACACGAAATTGTAAGATTTTACCTTGAATGTATTGTATAAATATACTAAAATAATCTTGGTTACAGATCAAATAACATACATAATGTAGCAAAAGGAGGAGCTTTATGAAGTTAAGAAAAATTGCAGCATTGGTTCTTGCAGGCTTTGCAGCAGCCAGTCTGGCAGCCTGCGGGGGAAGTTCAGGTTCTGCCGGTACGGGTTCTGCCGGTACGACGGCGGCAGCTACGGACGGGGGTACGACGGCTGCGGCTAAGGCGGATACGGCGGCGGCGGGCGCCGAGCCGGTGCACATCAAGGTTTCCCTTTGGGATTATTCCAACACCGCCTATTATCCCATTATGGTGGAAGCTTTCGAAAAGTCCCATCCCAATATCAAGGTTGACATCGTGGAGTTTTCAGCAGCGGAATATTCAGACACCATTGTTGTGAAAATGGGCGCAAAAGAAAAGTATGATGTGGTCTTTATGAAAGGCCTGCCTGAAATGAGCGCTTTGATCGCAGGAGGACATTTACAGCCTTTGACAGACAGAATTGCCAATCTTGATATGGCGCCATACGGCGGAGCGGAAAAGTCCTTAAGCCTGGACGGCGTTGTTTACGGTCTTCCTTTCCGTACAGACAACAATATGATTTTCTACAACAAGGATTTGTTTGATAAAGCAGGAGTTGAGTATCCCAAGGACGGCATGACCATGGAGGAATACAGAGCCCTTGCAAAGAAGATGACTTCCGGCGAAGGCGCGGAAAAGGTATACGGCACCCATGTACATACCTGGCCGTCAAACGTTTACCAGTATTCCAGATTCATTGATGAATTCAATTATTTAGACACATCAACCTATACCGCGTTAAAGCCTTATTATGAAACCATTTTAGCCATGCAGAACGAAGATAAGTCTGTTCAGGATTACGGCGAGTTAAAGACCGGAAATATCCACTATTCAGGCGTTTTCTATAATGAGCAGGTTGCAATGCTTCAGATCGGTTCCTGGTATATTGAAATGCTTACCGGCAACGTAACACCCCAGAGTGAGCACTATTTTAAATGGGGCGCAGTCACCATGCCCAACACCAAGGGATACACCTATGAAAATATGGTAGGCGGAATCACCCCCTGTTCCATCGGCGCATATTCGGAGCATCCGGACGAAGCCTGGGAATTCTTAAACTATGTCTGCGGAGAAGAAGGGGCAAAAGTCATTGCGGAGCGTGGAATTGTTCCCGGCTGGAAAGGCCAGTCCATCTTAGACATCTTTGACAAGATACCGCAGAATTTCCCCAACGCACCGGAAGGACTTTCCAAGTTCCTCACACCTCCCAACTATATTGTGGAGCAGCCCATGGATCCTAACGCAAAGGCGATCAACACAGTAATAGAAGAAATGCATTCTGATATCATGACCAACAGCGTTTCTGTGGATGAGGGGATTGCAACGGCCATAGAAAGGGCAAAAGAAGCCGGAGCGAAGTAAAATTAGAAAGCGTGAAATGGCGGTCGAAACCTGACCGCCATTTTCAAAATATGGACGGAGGTATGGCTTATGCTTAAGAAAAGTTACAGACGCAAAAAAAACCTGGTTGCTTATTCTTTTATACTGCCTAATTTTATAGGCTATTTTATTTTGACTTTTATCCCCATCATTCTGACCTTTGTCATGAGTTTATGTGAATGGAACTTTGGTCAGACAGTTAATTTTGTAGGCTTTAAGAATTTTATACATATGTTTACGAAGGATTCCCAATTTTCTCTGGTTCTCATAAATACCCTTTACTATACCGTGGTCACAGTTCCCTTAACCATGCTTTTTTCTCTGCTTCTGGCCATGCTCATGAATTCGAACCTGAAAGGAAGAGTGTTTTTCCGCTCCGTTCTTTTCTTCCCCTATGTGGCGTCCTTAGTGGCGATTGCCATTGTGTGGATGGCTCTGTTTTCCCCCCAGTCAGGTCCGGTCAACTCGGTGCTCCGTTCCATAGGAATCGCAAATCCACCCCGATGGGCGGCGGATAAACACTGGGCCATGCCCACGATCATCGGCCTTACGGTCTGGAAAGGCGTGGGATATTACATGATTGTTTACCTTGCGGCCTTGCAGGGCGTACCGTCAGAGCTTTATGAGGCGGCTAAAATCGACGGGGCTTCCAGACTCCAGCAGTTTTTTAATATTACCTGGCCCACGGTTACGCCAACCACTTTCTTTGTGGTTATGATGCTTACCATCTCCACCTTTAAGTCCTACGACATTATGTACATCACGACCCAGGGCGGTCCCGGCACGGCGACAAAGGTCCTGGCCTACCACATATACAACAAGGCTTTTAAGGATAATGCTTTCGGATATGCGTCTGCACTTTCCATTGTTCTGTTTTTCATTGTGCTTGCCTTTACCCTGCTGCAGTTTAAGGTAGAGAAAAAGTTCACCAATGACTTATAGGAGGCGCGCTTATGAAAAAATACGAAAGGACCATAAAAATGGTCGTCATCTATGGGCTTTTGATATTCTGCGCCCTCATCATGCTCACGCCTTTTGCCTGGATGATATCCGCTTCTTTAAAACTGGAAAAGGATGTGTTTGCCTATCCGATCAAATGGATACCGAAAAATCCCGTATGGTCAAACTACACGGTTATCTGGGAGAAATTCCCTTTGGCCATAGGCTTTGTCAATTCCTTTAAGCTGACTTTCTGTACCATGATTCTGCAGATCACCACGTCTTCCGCCGCAGCTTATGCCTTTGCGAAGCTTGATTTCAAGGGCAGGAATACGCTCTTTATGGCCTATGTCACCACCATTGCCATTCCGTGGCAGGTCTATATGGTTCCGCAGTACATCATGATGAGTAAATTTCACTTAGTAGACAGCCATATCGGCATCATCCTGATGCACGCCTTTACGGCCATGGGCGTTTTCCTGGTCCGGCAGTTTTATATGGGGATTCCCAATGAGCTTTTGGAGGCGGCCAGAATAGACGGACTCAGCGAATACGGCATATTAACCCGGATCATGCTGCCCCTTTCAAAGCCCGCCATTGCCACCATGGCCATTACTTCCTTTGTGTTTGAATGGAATGATTTCATGGGGCCCCTGATTTATTTAAGCACCACCGAGAAAAAGACCATCCAGCTCATGATCAGACTCTTTAACACCATGTATTCCACCAATTACGCCTGGATGATGGCGGCAGCGGTGATTGCCCTTATTCCGGTGTTCATTATTTTTATCTCGCTGCAAAAGTATTTTGTGCAGGGAGTTGCCACCAGCGGGCTGAAAGGCTAGGAGAAAGGAGAGCAAAATGAAATATTCTGTGTTTACGGTGGGACTTCCGGAGATGACCATTGAGGAAGCTCTTAAAAAAATGAAAGAGTACGGATATGACGGCGTGGATTTCCGGGTGACGGAGATAAAACCGGAGTTTGCCGGGGAAGCGCCGTCCTACTGGAGAAATAATTACTGCACCGTGGATGTGAACAGGGCAGAGGAACAGGCGGAGGAGTTAAAGAAATTGGCGGCCCGATACGGGTTAGAGATCAATGCCTTTGCCTCTTATCTGACCTGTACGGACGACATTGATAAAATCGCTTCTGTTATGAGAGCCGCAAAGAAGATGGGAGCCGGAAGAATCCGGGTGAACGCCCCGAAATATGACCCTGAAAAAGGCTATCGGCAGGTGCTTGAAGAGGCGGTTGCCGGCTTTCGGAGAGTAGAGGAAAAAGCAAGGGAAAACGGAATCAAAGCCCATTTTGAAATGCACCACGGAACCATCACTCCTTCCGCATCAGCGGCTTATGCCCTTGCTAAAAACTTTGATCCCCAATATATAGGCGTTATCTATGATACGGGAAATATCATATACGAAGGTCTGGAGGAATACCAGATGGCTCTGGAAATCCTGGGAGAATATCTAGATCTGGTTCATATTAAAAACGCCTGCTGGCTGAAAAAGGGAGAGAAATACGAAGCGGACTGGGCCTCTTTCACCGATGGCTTTGCGGACTTCCCCAAGTTTTTTAAAGCTTTAAAAACCACAGGCTATGACGGTTATGTGACGTTTGAGGACTTTTCAGGCAAAGAAAGCTCGGGTGAGAAGCTTAAAAATAATCTTATTTTTATAAAAGAAATCGTCGGTTAATGAAGAAAATAAAGGATAAGGTTTTTTATGAAATTTGAAGTTGTAAATCCCAATTATGAACAAAGCCCTTTCAGCGGAATGGACCGGAGTCATTGGCTGGAAGCGGGAAAATTTCTGCTTGGGGGACTGTTTTCCCATATAAAATCCATGGATGATCCCATTGATCCTCCTAGAAATGAAGAGAAAATAAGCTATCCGGCTTCCGGCGACCGAAGGGGGCGCATAGGCGCGGCGCGGTTTGAAGGCCTGGCAAGATCTCTGTGTCTGGCGGTTCCCCTGATCCTGGAAGAGGAAAACCTGAGATTAAATGGAATCCCTGTACGGGATTATTATGCCCGTCAGATTGTAAAAGGCATGACCGCCGGCACTGAAACAGGATTTGGGACGCTGAAGGAGCTCATAGAAGAAGAGGGTGGCCCAGGTCCCTTTCAGCAGACTGTAGAATGCGGGATTATGGGAATCAGTCTTCTCATTTCCAAGCCTGTGATCTGGGACAGATATGCCCCGGAGGAAAAAGAGATTGTGGCAAAATTTTTATCCGAATACGGGCATTACCGGACACACGATTCCAACTGGCGCTTTTTTAACCTGCTGGCGCTTACGTTTTTAAAAACGGAAGGCTATGAGGTGGATGAAGTGCTGTATAAGGACCACCTGGAGTATTTGCTTTCCCTGTATGCGGGAGATGGATGGTACCGGGACGGAAATCTCTTTGATTATTACAGCGCCTGGGAATTTATCCTGGACGCGGCCATCTGGTGTAAATATTACGGTTACAAATATGAAAAGAAAGCCGCTGCTGTATTTGAGAAGAATATCCGTTTGTTTTTATCAACCTATTGGAGAATGTTCGGTGAAAAGGGCGAAAGCATCCTGTGGGGCCGGAGCGGGACTTACCGTTTTTGCGCATCCGCCGCTCTTTGCGCGGGAGGATTTTTAGAAAATTATGGCAGTCCTTCTGATCTCAGCTTCCCCTCGGCCCGCCGCCTGATGTCGGGAAATCTTCTGCAGTTTATCACGAAGGAAGAAATGTTTATCCATTCAGTTCCCTGCCTGGGATTTTATGGCCCGTTTTTGCCAATGGTACAGTCTTATTCCTGTGTGACCAGCCCTTTTTGGTGCAGCAAGGCCTTTTTATGTCTGATTCTTGAAAAGAACCATCCTTTCTGGACGAAAAAAGAGGAAAATTCATGGGATCAGACAGAAGAATTTGTCCATACCCTTAAGGCGCCGGGGATTCGGTGTGTTAATCACAGGGAAAGCGGCATTACGGAAATAAAAACGTCCAAATTCATATTTGACAGGTCATCAGACTACCTTCCGGCCTATGGAAGGGTTGCTTTTTCTTCCGTACTTCCATGGGAGAAAATGACAGATGGCCCGGCAGAAGCCATGGCTTATAAACTAAATGGAAAGGATGTGCCCACATCCGTCGCTTTTTGTAAAGACGAGGCGGGTATTTTGTACAGGACGGCCTTTTTTGATATCTTAAAAAGCAGGACCAGAAAAGTCGATATGGCGGATCTGGAAGTTCCTTACGGTACGCTTCGGGTAGACCGGGTAAGGGTCAATGACAGGCCTTTTACTTTGACTTTAGGCCATTTCGGACTTCCTGTGGAAGATGGAATTTTGGAAGTGAAAGAGGGGAGCGTTGAATTTGAAAAACGGAGTCTTCCTTACATAATCGCAAAAACGAAAAATTTACAGACAGCAATCGTTTTGTATTCGGGATGGCAGAAGCTTTCCTGCTGTTTCAGGGAGGACGTTAATGCGGTGTCAAAAAGGTCCTGTTTATTGTACGCCTCCTATACAAGAGAAAAATTCTATGATAAATCGGAATACCTGATTGCCTTATATCTTACAAAAGATGGGGATTCCGACTTCAGCATGGAGGAATTATCTGCATTTGACGGAAGAGAAAGGGTTGATTTTACCGGTATTGATGGTTTGGTATGTCTTTAGGAAAAGAGGGTGCTGCAACCAATGTCAATAAGTTAAGTCAAACGGGCTATTGATCATTCACGGTAAAAAACAGTTGAAGGGTGATTTTTCATTCTTTCAGCTGTTTTTTTGCATTAAAATTAGACAGAGCCAATGTCTGCCT